>CACGFX010000003.1 GCA_902572395.1 uncultured Synechococcaceae cyanobacterium | reverse complement strand
AAGTTGAGCATTTCCATTAGAAAAATCTTTTTCTAATATTAGATTTATAGTTTTTTCTGCACTATCAACTTTTCTTTGTAGGATTTGACAAATTAAAACGTTATATAAATCATTCACTCTTTCATTATCATGGAATCTCTGGAGATATATTTTTTCAGCATCTTTAAGATATATTTGTGAAGGGTCACTTTGATTAATAACTCCAACTAAATTAAAAAGTTTTTCAAATTCGCCTTTCCTTAAGAAATCTCCTAACAATTCAACTTTTGAAATCTTATTACCCATTTTTATAAGACTTCCATGATCTTTTTCATCTTTGCTAATAAGTTTATTATCAACTAAATTTAAATTTTTTATTTTGCCTTTTTCATCTAAAATTCTCACTTTAATTTTTAACTCTTTTTTATTTTTTTCAAGAAAATTTATTGGGACATCTTGAGTCAAAAAATAGCAACTTTCTTTTTCGAAGTTTCTATGAAAAGAACCGTTTGCTAATGAAATATTTGTGGAAGTTTTATAATCTTCATTAATGAAGTCTATTAAAATACTTGAAGATTTTATTAATTTTCCTTTTCCTATTAGTTTCAATCTTACTCCCTCTGGGATTTTTTTAATATCTAAAATTGATGAACTATGTTTGCACTCATTCTTTATTAAATAGCTATTTAATGATTTTCTTCTAAGGAGGGAAACTTTACTTTTGTCTGGCAATACCCATTCTTTTTGAATTATAAATGAAGGGCTATTTAGTAAATATTTATTTAGTAATTTTTTTGCTTCGTTAGACATCACTCCTTGATAACCAGTTTTTAAAAGAAACCAGTCAAAAAATTCTAAATCTTCTTTATAAGTCGCTTCATTACTTATTACCTGCCTAACTGCAACATATTCTCCTTGCCTTGAAGCCTCTGCTTCAAGATTGAAAGTATTAATTTCTTTAGTATCAGGCAATATAGCTAAGGTCGATAAGAGATTTTTGTTCTCTTTCTTTATCTCTTGGATAATATCAGCATGAGGCCACTTATATGTTGAGGAAGAATTTAGGTTAATTGTATAAAGTTTATCTTTAGTGAAAAGCAAAGAACAAAATAATGAAATTAACAGAATTATTTTTTTATTTTTATTTGGAAAAATTTTGAATTTTTTTGAATCTAAAAATATTGCTGAATATATGCACAATATAGGAAAAATCGGCATAATAAATCTAATATCTTTTGTAGACATCAAACTTATTATTAAATAACAATTAAAAATATAAATTAGGAACCATATATTTAACTTATTTAAAAATTTAATTTTGAAATTAAATAGGTTTCTTTTTAATCCTTTTTCTATCAAAAATATAGTTGCAAATATTGAGAAGTTTATTGGACCAAATGTTAAGGGCAATTTTTTAAAATAATATATCCAGCTCTCTATTTCATTAAATTCAAGACCATCTTGATAGTTAATCCCCCAGTTCCAAGCATTAATAGTAGATGTAATAATAGTTAACCAATTTCGAGAAAACCAAGGAAAAATTATAATAATAAACGAAGTAAGAAAAAATATAAATTCTTTTAAGCTAGAACTGAAGCTAGATTTACGGTTAATTAATTTTATTGCAATAAGTATAAAAGAAAGAAGAAATATAGTTATTCCAGTGGGCCTTATTAAAAAAATTAAACCTAATGAAGCTCCAGATAATAATGAATAAAAACTAAATATTTTTTTATCCAAATACCATTTCGTAAAAAATAAAAATCCAAGCGAACTGAATGATGTAAGTGAAAGGTCTATTAAGTAATCTGAACGTTGATTTAATATTAGTGAACTAAAGCTGAATATTAATGCAGCCCAAATTCCTGTAGATTCATTCTTTAATAATTTGCCTAGGTTGAATATTGAGACAATACATATAACATTAAAAATTTGATTAGATAAGTAAGCAAATTGATAAGTGTTTTTGAAAACCTTTAAAAACAAGGCTGATAAAAAATATGTTAAAGGTCCTCTATAGCTATCAGTTACATTTAATAATTGATTGGATTTTTCAGAAATATTTATGCCTTGGTCGCCTAAAATGTTGTACATCTTAAAAACATTACTTAGATGATAACCTTGATCCCAAGCTGGAGGATTTTTAATTTGTAAGATAAATAAGTTATCAATTATTAAGCTTAAAATAATAATAAAAATGATTTTTGAATAATTATTATTTAAAAAAATATTAATTATTTTCATTATTTGGCTAGACATCTATAATCTTTATCCAAAATTATATTTTTAAGACCGGCCATTAAGATCCATGCAATCAAACTTATTTTTCCGTCAAAGTATTGAACATCAGCTAGTTGAGATATAAGAAAAAAAAATAAAGAGCTCCAAAAAGCTCTATCTATATAATTTAAATCAATTTTTATTTTGCTGGAAAAGATTTTCTTGCTGGATAAATAAAGAATATTTAAAGTAGTTATTAAAAAAATAATAGTGGCGGGTAGACCGTAACTAATTGATAATTCTAAGAGAAGATTATGTGAATGGCCTTTCCAGAAATTTGTATTTAAAGAAAATATTTCTGTAAAAGAACCAGCTCCAATCCCAAAAAAAGGATTTGCCTTAATCAGTTCAAATGCACTTTTATAAATTTCTATTCTTGTTACATCTAGTCCCTCATAACCATCATTAGAGAATTCTAATAATATTTTTCGAGGTAATAAATTTCTTAGACTATTTTGCAATACACCGTCAAAGATTGGAGAATATAAAAAGAATAAAATTAATATTGTTATTGTTATTAATGGTAAACAAAATTTAAATACTTTCCTACCTAAAACTATCGGCATTGAAGAAAATAAACCAAGCCATGCATTTCTGGAAAAAGTTAAAAATGCAGCTAAACCAGTTGATATGAGAAAACTTAAAGCAGCAGTTTTCTTAAATAAATTGTTACCTTTTTTCATAAATAAGGCTATGCAAAATGGCCATACAAAATTCAGCCAAGACGCTGCATAGTTTTGGCTGCTGAATAGTCCACTTAATCCTCCTGGATTTTCTATAGGTCTTTGGTACCAAATAATGAGCCCATTAAGAGTTTGAAATGGACCAGTCCAGTTTAAAAAATATTGGCCAAAACCAGTAATTAATACTGGGAAAGTACCCGCAACCAAAAACAATGAAAATGATCTTCTTTTTGATTCTGAATTTAGGTAGGGTTGGGATGCCCAGAAAACCCAAATAAAAGGAATCCAATTAGCTAACCCAATTAGAGATAATTTAGGATCCCAAATTTCATAGTAGTTATTCGTTAGTAGATAATTTTGAGAAATTGCGCTTATAAATATTAATAATCCGAATATCAAAAAAGGAAGATTCCAGTAATCTTTGAAAAATGATTTATCCCCTAAAAGACTAGCTATTACAAAAGCTGGTAATAAGAAAAGAATACCAATTGCAATTGTTGAGGGCAAAAAAAATATCCCAATAATGAATAAAATAAAACCATAATTTTCAAGTTTTTTTTCTTTGGAAAAATAAAGCTTTATTTCTCTCATTTATAATTTTCATGCAATATTGACGCTTCCTGCAGGATTCGAACCTGCGGCCCACTGCTTAGAAGGCAGTTGCTCTATCCAGCTGAGCTAAGGAAGCATCATTTTATTATATCCGACGCTATAAGCCTAAACAATACAAGTAAATGCTTTTTATGATTTTTAGTAAAAATCTTTTCCTTTTATTTTCTTTCGATAGTAAATCACATAAAATTAAGAAAAGCTGAACTTTTAATCTTGACTAAAAGACTTACTGAAAAACAAAAAGAAGAAATAGTGGAAAGTTTTAAATCTGGCAAGGATATTGATGCTTTGGCAAGGGAAAATAGCTGCACAAATTTAACAATAATAAGAAATTTAAAAAAAATTGTTGGAGAATCAAAATATAATGAGTTAATTAACAAAAGTAAATCCATAAAAGAAAAGTCTAAAACTGATAAAAATCAAACTAATAATTTATTAAAAACAAATTTCGAAAATTCAGATTTTAAAGATCATCCTAAAGATCACAAAGTTTTAAATGCAAAAACAAATTCTACAAATTTTGCACCAATTGATCCTTTTCTTGAAATTGCGCCGATAGATTTTGAGATTGATAATTCATCTCGAAAAGAATTATCTTCAGTGCCATTATCAGAGGTAGATTTCCCTAAAGTTGTTTATATGATTGTAGATAAGAAAATTGAGTTAGAGATAAAATTATTAAAAGATTTTCCAGAATGGCAATTTCTACCACAAGATGATTTGAGTAGAAAAACCATAGAAATATTTTTTGATTTAAATCTTGCTAAAAGAACTTGTAATAAAGAGCAAAAGGTACTTAAAGTCCCAAATACTGATGTATTTAGAATCGCATCACCTGTTCTTAAAGCTAAAGGTATTTCAAGAATAGTTTGCGCTGAAAATCTAATAGCTCTTTAGCTATTTTTATTCATTATTTATATTAAATTCAATAAAGCTTCCTAAAATAGAACCTAATATAAAACTAGATCCGACTACAAAACTTATTGGGAGTTCAATAGTTTTGTTAATTAATAAATCTACTTTGCTTTTGTTTGAACTGTTTTGTATCCCAATAAATAAGATCGCAAATAGACAAGAATTGAAGATTGCTGAATAGAATAATTTTTTAATAAATAAGCTCATATAAATTAATATTTTATTTTAATTTTAAATCAAATTATAAACTTCGCTTTTCTTAAGACCATTTTTTTTCGCCAAGTATTTTGATGCTGCTGATAAACTTAGGCCGGCATCGATTAAATCATTAAGATCTTTTTTAATAATTGATTTATTAGGATTGAAATCTCCTTTTCTTGTACCTTTGATAACGATTGTTATTTCACCGATAATATCTTTATCGCTGAAAAATTCTATTACTTTATTAATATTATTGCCTACATGTTCTTCAAATTTCTTTGTTAATTCTCTGGCTACTATAATTTCTCTATCGCCTCCACATAATTCAAGCAATTCATTTAGTAATTTCCTTAGTCGCTTAGGTGATTCATAAATTATAGTTGTTTTTTCATTTTTACTAATCTCTAAAAGAATTTTTTCTCTATCAATTTTCTTTTTAGGAAGAAATCCTTCAAATATAAAACTTGAAGACGGAAGTCCACTTGAAACAAGCGCTGTAATTGCGGCACAAGCTCCAGGAACGCAAATGATATCAATGCCTTCAGATTTTGCATTCTTAGCAATATCTTCCCCTGGGTCGCAAATCCCTGGCATGCCAGCATCACTTACAATAGCAATTGATTTTCCTTTCTTGAGATCATTTACTATTTTTGGAATTTTTATTAATGAATTATGTTTATTAAAACTTATAAGTTTATTGGAAATATTAAACTTGTTCATTATTTTTTTTGTTTCTCTTGTATCCTCGCAAGCAACTAAAGAAACATTTTGTAGAATATTCAGTGCTCTTTGGGAGATATCATTTAAATTGCCAATTGGAGTGCCAACTAAATATAAAATACCGTTTTCCGGTTCCTCCTCTCTGTGGGATAATAAGGAATTATTATTCATTTAATGATTAAATTACCGTCTGGTGTTGATATTAATAATCTTATCGATGATATAAGAATTTTCAGCTGGCAAGCAGCGGATGTTTTGCTTTATTACTCTAAATTGTTAGAAAATTCAAATGATAAGAAGAATATACTTAAAAATACTAATGAAGAGGATCCTGTTACTTTGGCTGATTTAAAAGTTAATGAATTAATTATTAAAGGCATTAATGAAAAATATAAAAATATTAATTGGGATATTTTGAGCGAAGAAAATGTAAAAATATCTTCAAAAATTTTTGATAGTAAGACTGATTGGATCTGGGTTCTTGATCCTCTTGATGGAACAAAAGATTTCATCCAAGGAACAGGCAACTATGCAATGCATTTGGCATTGAACTTTAAACAAAAACCTTATCTTGGGTTTGTTTTGATTCCTAATAAAAATCAATTATGGATTTCAGATGGTAAAAAAACATGGTGTGAAAAAAGAGATGGATCAAAATATGAACCAATTCTTTTAAAAAATAGAAATCTTCATGAAATGACTTTAGTAACAAGTAAAAATCATGGTAATGAAATTTTGAAAAATTTAATTCAGGAAATTAATTTTTGCAAAGTACAAATAATGGGCAGCATTGGATGCAAAATAGCATCTATAGTTCATGGTGAAAGTGATATTTATATATGTCTTAGTTTGCCAGGTAAAAGTGCACCAAAAGATTGGGATTTTGCAGCCCCAGAGTCTATCCTGAAAGCAGCTGGTGGAGCAATTACAAATTTAGATAATCAAGAACTAACTTACGGAAAAACTAATTTCCAGCAAGGAGGCATTATTGTTGCCACAAATGACAAGAAGACTCACCCTAGTATTTGCTTCGAAATAAAGAAAATTATTCAGAAGAATGGCATTTATCCTCTCTAGTTTTAATTAAGCGGTGCAACAGGAGTAGGAGTTGGTTGGGGATAAGACATTCCATTATTTTGTCCTACACCTCTCAAAGTAAGATTAATTCTTCCCCTACTATCGATCTCTCTAACTCTTACTGTTACTTCATCTCCTTGTCTCACTACATCTTCTACTCTTTCAACCCTTGCTTCAGATAATTGAGAAATGTGAACCATCCCTTCTTTTCCAGGCAATATTTCTACGAAAGCACCTATAGGAATTATTCTCGTAACAACACCAGAAAAGATCTCACCCTCATGAACCTTGCGTGTTAACCCTTCAATTATCCTTTGAGCTTCTTCTGCAGCAGCTCCATCGTGAGAAGCAATTGTAACAATTCCGCCATCTTCTATATCTATTTTTGTATTGGTTCTTTCAGTAATTCCTTTGATAGTTCTTCCTCCAGGTCCTATCACTGTGCCTATAAGCTCAGGATCAATTCTAAAACTTAAAAGTCGAGGAGCATGAGGAGAAAGCGATTCTTGAGGCTTATCTATTGCCTCTTGCATCTTTTCTAAAATATGTATTCTTGCAGGACGAGCTTTTTTAATTGCATCAGAAATAATAGAGACGGGCAAACCTGTAATCTTCATATCCATTTGTAACGCAGTTATACCTTTATCAGTACCAGCAACTTTAAAGTCCATATCTCCAAGAAAATCCTCAATACCTTGAATATCTGTAAGTATTCGAACTTCTTTACCTTCTTTAATTAAACCCATAGCAGTACCACTTACAAGAGCTTTTAAAGGAACTCCCGCATCTAATAATGAGAGGGTGCTTCCACAAACAGACCCCATTGAAGTTGAACCATTAGAGCTTAGTACTTCACTCACAACTCTTAAGACGTATGGAAATGTCTCTTTGCCAGGAAGAACAGGAATTAATGCCCTTTCTGCAAGTGCTCCATGACCAATCTCTCTCCTTCCAGGGGTTCTCATAGGCCTAGTTTCACCAACTGAATAGGGAGGAAAGTTGTAGTGATGCAAATATGTTTTTTCAGTACTGGGATTTAAGTCATCCATCTCTTGAGCATCGCTTGGTGTGCCAAGTGTTGTAGTAGATAAGACTTGAGTAAGACCTCTTTGAAAAAGTGCAGAGCCATGAACTCTTTTTGGAAGAATGCCAGCAAGGGCTGTTATTTTTCTAACTTCGTCAAGTTCTCTCCCATCAACTCTTTTACCATCATTAATGATTTGGGACCTCATTAATTTTTTTGTTAGTTTTTTAAAGTCAGAATGAATTAATTTTTCATTTTCTGAAGTTAAAACTTTTACTTGATTATCATCTTTAAGGGAATCAATTTTGCTTTGAGTTTCAATTTTAATTTTTTCTAGTTCAAGATCCCTCTCCTCTTTTGATTGATCAAATTTCTTAAGAACCAGATCAATAGCTTTACTGCAATTTTTTTCCAGATAAGAAGGTAATGTTTTATCCTCTTCAGGATCGGAGGGTTTGATTTGTTTTATTCCTAAATCTTTTAGTAAATCTTCTTGAGATTTAATAAGTTCAGTAACTGCTTCATAACCAAAATCTATAGCTTCGATAGTATCTTGCTCCGATAACTGGTTAGCACCTGCCTCAATCATGACAATTCCTTCAGGTGAACCTGCAACAACAATGTCTAAATCTCCTTTTTCTATTTCTCTATAACTTGGATTTAAGATGAAATCATCTCCTATGAGACCAACTCTAACTGCAGCCATTGGCCCATAAAATGGAATCTCTCCAAGTAAAGTTGCTATTGAAGCCCCAGTGACAGCTAGAACATCTGCTGGAACTCTTTCATCAAGAGAAAGGCAAGAAGCAACAATTTGTATCTCGTCTCTCATCCATGATGGGAAAAGTGGCCTCATTGGCCTGTCAATCAATCTTGCAATTAAAGTGGCTCTTTCTGGAGGGCGACCTTCTCTCCTCATAAAACCACCAGGAATTCTTCCGGCAGCATATAGTTTCTCCTCATAGTCACATATTAGAGGTAGAAAGTCTGAAGCATCTTTTTTTGTAGTTTTTGTTGCTGTAACTAATAGAGAGGTGTCACCGCACTCAATCATTACTGATCCATTTGCTTGAGGAGCATATAGTCCTGTAGTTAGTCGTATCTCTCGTCCGTCAAACGTGATCGACTTATTTTGTCCTTCCACTTTTTAAATTATTAATCTATACATGATTTATTCTTACATTTTATAGGGACATATTGAGTAAATTATTTAGATAACCTATAAAAATTCTTAAATTTGTTCAAAGATTGAAATTTAATTTGCCTAATTTTTTATTTTACGGCAGAAATTAAAGATGTAAAAAACTTACTCGTACTACCAACTTGATTTAACTAATCCAGGTAGCTCACCATTATGAGCTCTTTGTCTCAATTGATTCCTGCAAAGACCAAAATCTCTGTAAACCCCTCTTGGTTTGCCAGTTGCCCAACATCTATTCCTAACTCTGTTTGGGGCAGAGTTTCTAGGCAGACCCTGTATCTTTCTATGTATTTCTAATCTTTCCATTGGGTCTTTTGCAGCATTGAATTCATCTAATAATGATTTTCTTTTTGCAGCATATTTCTTTACAAGCTTCTTGCGTTTGACTTCTCTCGCAATCATGGACTTTTTGGCCATTTAATAAATTTTATATTTGTCTTTAGTTTAACAGCTTGGATATCAATTTTAAAAATTTATTTATTGGTTTAATAATCTTTGTACTATTAAAAGTTGACTAGTATCCCTAATTATGAGTAGAACACTAAGTCCAACTAAAAGAAAGAAACTTGATTGAGTAACCATCATTTGTACCTTAACTGGGACTGGTTTTCCTCTAAAACCTTCAATCAAAGTGAAAACAAGTTGTCCCCCATCCAGTAGTGGTAAGGGCAAAGAATTGAGAACTGCTAAATTTATAGAAATTAGTGCGGCAAATAATAATATTCCAGTTCCTCCTTGTTGTGATAGTTGAGCACCAATTTCAACGATTTTTACGGGTCCACTTAATTGTTGAGCTGTTGAGGAGAAATTTGTAATTAATCCTTTATAACCTTGTATTGTTTTTACCAAAAGCGATGAAAATTCATTATTAGTGTATTTAAAAAGTTCGAATATGTTTTTTGTTTTTTTAGTCTCTTTTTTTATATTAGGTTGTAGTTGAGCGCCTATTGTACCCTTCCCATCAATATTTTTTGGGACCAAAGTTAAATTTTTTAGAACTCCATCTCTATCAATTGTTATCGAAATTGGGTTCTCTGATGAATTTTGAATCTCTTTTACTAAAGCAGAAACTGCTTGATCGCCAACTCCTAAAGTATTGTTTTCAATTTTTAATATTTTATCCCCTGCTTGTAATCCAGCAAGAGATGCAGCCTTCTCGGGCTGAGTAGCCAAAACTAAAATACCAGGCTCGGGATCAAATGGAATACCAATAGTAGTAACATTAACAATCAAGATAGTATAGGCAAGAATTAAGTTAGCAAATACCCCAGCAGATATAACAATTACTCTTTGAATTACTGGCCTATTTTTTAAAAGATTTGGATCTTTAGGGTCAATATTGTTTATTTCTTCATCAGGGAATGAAACAAAGCCCCCTAATGGAAAGGCTCTAAGTGAATAGGTTATGTTTTTATATCTTTTCTGAATAATTGATGGTCCAAAACCAATTGAAAATCCATCAACATAGATACCTTGCAAAATTGCCGCAAGAAAATGCCCCATCTCATGAAAAAAAATGAGAAATCCCAGAACTGTGATTGAGGTTAAAACGTTCATTTAAATATATTAAGCAGTTTTTAAAATATTTGATCCAAAATATGGAACTAAAGCATCTGGAATTTTTACGCTCCCATCTGTTTGTTGGCCATTCTCAAGAATAGCAGCCATAGTTCTTCCAATGGCAAGCCCACTACCATTTAAGGTATGCAGATATGTATTTTTTTTATCAATTTTTGCTCTTATCGATGATCTGCGGGCTTGAAAGTCTAAACAGTTGCTACAACTTGAAATTTCCCTATAACATTTACTACTTGGTAGCCAGACTTCAAGATCAAAAGTTCTGCTTGAAGAAAAACCTAAGTCTCCTGTACAAATATCAACTAATCTGTAAGGTAGATTGAGCTTTTTTAAAATACTTTCTGCATCTAAAGTGATCTTTTTATGAGCTTCAATAGATTGTCTTGGATCACAGAACCAATATAGTTCAACTTTATTAAATTGATGAAGTCTTATTAAACCTTTTGTATCCCTTCCATAACTTCCAGCTTCTCTCCTAAAACATGGGCTATATGCAACATACTTAAGGGGTAATTGCTTAGAATCAATAATATCATTTCTATGAAAAGCAGTTAATGGAACTTCAGCAGTGGGAGAAAGCCACAGGTCGTCATTAGAACACTTAAAACTTTCATTTGAAAATTTAGGTAATTGACCAGATCCGGTAAGACTTTCTGAATTCACTAAAGCTGGAGGCATTAACTCTAAATATCCGTTACTAGTGTGCATATCGAGCATAAAATTTATTAATGCTCTCTCTAATCTGGCCCCATTTCCAATAAGTGTAATAAAACGACTTTTTGATATTTTAGTTGATTTGACAGAGTCAAAAAGATTAAGACTTTCGCCTATTTCCCAGTGAGATTTAAGATTTTCTGATACTAACGGTTCTCCCCAAGTTTTTACTTGGATATTATGACTTTCATCTTTTCCAATAGGAGCATCTTTGCTAGGTAAATTTGGTAAATTACAAATTTCATTATGTATATTTTTATCTAAGGTTCTTTTTTTTTCTTCAAATTCTGAAATTTTTGTTCTGTATTCATTTCCTTTTATTTTTAAATTATTTACTTCTGGAGAATCATTGTTTTTAGATTTGCTGATTTCTTGACCAATCAATTTACTTAATTTTTTACTCTCAGACTGGAGACTGGATATTTCTATATCAATTTCTTTTTTTTTAAGAGTTAATTCTTGTATTTGGGAAATATTAAAAACTTTTCCTCTCAGGGATAAACTTTCTTCAACTGAAGTTGGATTTTCTCTTATTAATTTTTGATCTAACACAATTTTATTTATACCTTAATTAAAATAGTTAATCTAAATTCAATATTAGGGATTTTTGACTAAAAATTAACTAAATTAATGATTCCTAACTTACGGAGTATTTTTAGATAATATTTTTTAGCTATGATGCGGATCGAGCACGCCCAGTAGTTGACCATTCTTTTAGTAAATTAATTTGCTCCTTAGCTGTTCTAGATAAGGGAACTAATTCAGAAACTGCCTTTATTAAATCTTTCTCCATTAGTTCTCTATTTTCAGAGAATGAAATATGCATCCCCTCTATCACTGCTTGTTCAAGTTCTGCACCAGAGAATCCATCTGTTCTATCTATGATAGTGGAAAGAGGAAATCTGTAACTTGGTCTTCTTTTTTTTAAATGCAGGTCCAGAATACTCAATCTTTCTTCAGAATTTGGTAAATCAAGAAAAAATATCTCATCAAATCTACCTTTTCTTAATAATTCAGCAGGAAGCTTATCTATAGCATTAGCTGTAGCTATGACAAATACGGCGGATTCTTTTTCAGCCATCCAAGTTAGCAAACTTGCTAAAACCCTTTGACTCGTTCCTCCATCACTTCTAGCATCGCCACCAAAGCCCTTGTCAATTTCATCGATCCAAAGGATACAAGGAGACATGGCTTCAGCTCTTAATATTGCTTCTCTTGTTCTTGCCTCGCTTGAACCAACAAGGCTAGAAAATAGTCTTCCAACATCTAGCCTAAGCAGCGGCATCGACCAACTCTTAGAAATTGATTTTGCAGTTAGCGATTTTCCTGTTCCTTGAGCTCCAACGAGTAAGACTCCCTTGGGAATAGGTAATCCATAGTCTCTAGCTTCTTTAGAAAAGGCCCTGTATCTTTGATTAAGCCAAACTTTTAAAACATTTAAACCCCCAATATCATCTTGACTTGATTTAGCATCGAAAAATTCTAAAATTTCACTTCTTGCGATTACTTGTTTTTTCTCTTCAAGAATGTCTTTAATATCTTCTTTACTTATTTTCCCTCTTTGAGCAAGGGCCTTTGCTGTGACTTGCTTTACTTTTATTTCGGTAAGTCCACTTGAAGCTATAGAAAGTTCGTTTAAGTCTTGTTCCTCTAGATTTGAATTGGTATTGATAGCAATTTGTTTTATTAGATTTTTCAATTCTCTTTGATCAGGTAAAGGTAAATTTACAATTGTCATTAATTCATCCAACTCTTCTGATGATGGAAATAAATGAGAACTAATAATTAAATTATGACTAGTTTTTTTAAGTGCTGAGGATAGTCCTTTAATAGTTCTATTGATAGATGGATCATCATAAAATTTATGAAAATCTTTAACTAATAAAACTGTTGAGACTTCAGAATTTAGTTCTTTTAGCCAAGTAAGAACCCCTAAAGGATTATTAGAAAATTTACCTTCCTCATTTATTAATCCTTTTATACCGCTAACACAATCCCAGGAAACGAATCTTTTTATATTTAGTCTTTCACAAGAAAAATTAACTAATTTTTCTAATCTTTCCTCTTCTTTAGTCCTGATCCAAATTAATGAGGTTCTTGATTTTATAAGTAATTCTAAATTTCTACACCAAGAATTCATTATTTAAGATTAAGACTATTTTTTACTGTTAGGTTCGAAAGGTAATCTTTTATCTGAGATAGTTGAAGCTGAAGTTGTTATTACTTCATTTTTTGCTAATAATTGTTGATCCAAAATTTTCTGTAGATTCTCAGGGAGAGCTTCTTTATTCAGAAGAAAAGTCTGAAATGCCTGGAAAATATTTGCAACAACCATGTAGAGCAAGACTCCAGCTGGTAGTGGGAAAAACAGGAACATCCCGGTTATCATAACTGGCGTAATTTTATTTGCTGTTGATTGCTGTGGATTCGCAGGCATCCCCTGACTTGATAAAACTTGAGAGAGAAGTAAGGTTAATCCAAAGGCACCAACTAATGCAGCAATATCCCAATTAATTGCCCCATCTACATAAAAACCAACTTGACCAAGAGCTTTAATAAATAAGAAACCACTTTTAGCAGCTAAACCGGGGATTTTTGCCTCGATTGTTGCATCACCAGGTTTAATTGCTGTTACTGTACCGTCTTGGGATACTTTAAGATTTTCGGATCCTTTAGAAACCTTCCAAGTGGGGAGAAATTTAGATCCGTTGTCGTATTTAGATAAAACTTCCGAATAGCTATTGCCATTTGTTGTTTGTAAATTTACTTTTATTGATTCTTCTGTTCCTAATTTTGTTCCACTAGATATAGTGGCTACCACAGGAAAATGTGATTTTTCTGTGATGAATATAGAGTGTCGTGGTGATTTATAAGGTTTTGGATCAATGGCTGCTACTTGATCCTGTGGGACGACCTTGAGATTTATGTTGTAGGGGACATCAGCGAATGGAGATCCTCTTAGGGTTGCAAACAATGCAAATAATACAGGCATTTGGACAATCAAGGGGAGGCACCCTGCGAGGGGACTGCCAAATTCATTCATTAATTTTCCAAGTTCTTCTTGCTGTTTCTTTGGATCACCTGAAAACTTAGATTTTATTTCTGCTTGTCTTTTTTGCATTACTGGTTGGGCAATCTTCATCCTCCTTGCGCTTCTAATGGAACCAGCGCTTAGAGGAAAAAGTGCAATTCTAATTACGACTGTCAATGCAACAATCGCTAAACCATAACTAGGGACTAAACCGTAGAAAAAATCTAGAATCGGGATAAGTAGTTTTTCAGAAATGAACCCTATCACGATATTAAAGAGAGTGTAATTTTACTAGACATTTTATTTTACAGGAAAAAAAGATTTTTGTAATTAATTTATTTAGGATTTAGTAGCAAATCCTTCTACCTCGTTGAGATTTGGTATTTGTGATCTTTTGTTTATATTCTCTTCAATAAATTTTTGCTTTTCTCTGAATAAAGGTAATGATTTCATCTCAACCTTTGATCCATCGTTGAGGATAAGAACCATGTCACCATATGAGCCGAATCCCCTTGGAATAGATCTGATTTCTTCAATGTTACTTAATGAGACTTGTGTTTTGTTCTTACCAAACCAGCCACCCTCAATTGTAATTCTTTTATTTGTAATTTTATATCTCAACCACAATGCTCTAACTATTGCGGCGAAGGTAAATGGCAAGCCAAGTATGGTTATTCCTGCTAGTAGATTTATTATTAAATCACTTTTAGCAGGACCTCCTTCATAAAAGATTTCTTCATTCATGTTAATCATTTGATTAGACGAGATTTGAACATTAAGTTTTGAAATTCCTCCAAAAGTCTACTTTTATCATTGCAGAAATCTCCAAATTTAAGGTTAACAAGTAACCAATAAGGTTTGTGGTTATTAATTTTTTGAATGTTTGTTAATAACCACTCTTGCAAAATTCTTCTTAGTTTATTTCTTTCTACAGCTTTTTTTGAAACTTTTTTGCTGATAGCAATTGCAACCCTAAAATTGTTTGAGGTACTTTTGAATTTATGGGTTAAGAGAATTGCTGGATTTGATCTTGCTACTTTAAATGTCATTAATTTCCCATGATATGTTATGGAATTTTTATGAATATAATGAAAAGTCCTGTGACCTTTTAAACGCATATCCTTGGGTAAGGCCATTTATTATATTACAAATTATACAGCTATTCTTTCTCTACCTTTTTGTCTTCTACTTTTAATAACTCTTCTACCTGTATGAGAACGCATTCTTACTCTAAAACCAGATACACGTTTTCTTTTTCTTGAAGTTCCGCCAAAAGTTCTTTTAGTCATTTGTTTAATTATCCTTATTTAATTTATCATTTAATCGATCACAATAGTCCAGCTTCCTAAATAACTTGAAAATGATTTTCCTTTAGGTTGCCCAAATGAATGAAATTGATGTAGACCTGATTTTGTTGGATTAAAAATTTTAAAGACAATCGCATAACTTTCTTTGTTAGAGGGAATTGGACTGTAGGGGTAAATATCTAGTGAACGTAAGCCTGATTCATCAGTCTTGATCTCGAAATCAGCTGGAATATCTTCTAAACATTTAGTTCTACCCTCAAAACCACCTATTTTTACTTTGCATAAACTAATTTTTTCATTATTTAGAGTGGAATTAAAGGTCTTAGGAATTGCTAGATTAATTTTTAAGAGATCAGTTCTTCTATCAGATGGCCTCAAGAAAAAATAAATTTTATTTCTAAATCTCCTTCTATTTTCTTTTTGAAACCACTTTAATCTTCTAAAATTATCGTCTTGATCCCACTGGAATTCCAACCCCGCTTTAGCCTCTTGGATGTTACTGAAAAATGGAGTTAAAACTAAAATTGTAGGTATAATAAAAAATCTTAAAATTTTAAGATTTAAAGTATGTTTCTTTGTGATTTTTAGCATTAAGGAAATAAAATTTAAAGGTTTAGTAAGTGCTATTAAATTTAAAGCAGAAAAATAATTTTACTAAGGTTAACATCTATCTGTCCTTAATTTTGCAGCACCTTTTAAATAAGGGTGCTTTATTGCATAATTTGGTGGCAATAAAACTTGAGCCATTATTCTTATACAAAAATCAACATCATTGGATACGTGCATTTGTTGGCAATCTAAAAAGGCAACTGAATCAAGTCCATTAAATTTCCTTGCAATTGAAGCGGGGAAACATGCATTTAAATCTTTTGTTGCTGTGAATGTGATGGATAGTATGTTTGTCTTAATTAGATTGTTTCGTGAAATTAATTCATCAATTAATTCCACTACTGCAACTTCTATTTCCCTAACAGAATTCCCAGATGCTGTTGTAGCACCACGAATAAATGTTATTTCATAATCGTCTTTCATTTTTTTATAAATATTTATTTAAGGTTTGTACAACCAAAGTACTTTATTAGATGAGTCAAACTCAAAAAAGATATTATTGATAATTTTCTCAATCATTCTACTTCCAGGAATCAGTCCAAGTATTTTCTTCTTCTTCTTCCCAAATGTTAAGGGTTGAATTTTAGGATCAATATTAACCATTTCTGCAGCTAGCTCCCTTGCAACAAATTCATCTCCAACCGCATCAACAAGACCAAGTTCGAGTGCTTGTGTTCCAGTAAAAATTCTTCCATCAGCAAATTTTCTTACTTCTTCAACAGGTAAATTCCTTCCTTCAGCAACAGCTTCAGTAAATTGTTTGTAACTTTCATCTATAAGCCCTTGGAGTAGGCCTCTACCTTCCTCACTTAGAGGTTTATCTGGAGAAAGTATGTCTTTAAAGACACCGCTTTTAACAGTCTCAAATTTAATGCCAATTTTATCTAATAATTCAGATAAATTATTTCCTCTTATAATCACACCAATAGATCCTGTAATTGTGCCTGGATTAGCAACTATTTTGTCAGAAGCAACACCAATGTAAACGCCTCCTGATGCTGAGATGTTCCCAAAACTAGCAATGACTTTACATCCTTTACCTTTTAGTCTTTTAATAGCAGAGTATATTTCTTGGCTATCCCCAACAGTACCCCCAGGAGAATCAATTCTCACGATTAAAGCAGGAAATTCTCTATCCTCAATTTGTTTAAGAGCTTTAAGGACTGAAACTCTTGTTGAACTTGTAATAGGCTCATCAATTACTATACGAGCTATTCTTTTTTTTGACTTTCGTCTAAAAGGCCAAATCATTCTTTTAAGGTAAATTCATAAAACTACTTTAAAAAGACTATCAGCAGACCTAATGAATTCAATCCTAAATTGGTTTTTAATGATACTCCCTTTTGCACTTTGGGGTACTTCAATGGCGGCAATGACTCCTTTAGTATCTAGTGCTGGGCCTGAGTTTGTGGCTTCTTTAAGATTACTTCCTGCAGGGATTCTTGTTCTAATAACAACATATTTGTTTAAAAGAGATTTAAAAATTTATAGGTGCGATTTGAAGTGGTTTTTTGTTTTTACGATTGTTGATGCCACTTTTTTTCAGTTGTTTTTAACTTATGGTATTGAAAAAACTGGAGCAGGTTTAGGTTCTGTTTTAATTGATTCTCAACCGCTTTTGGTAGCTATTTTAGCGAGGGCAATTTTTGGGAATTTAATTAATCCAATAGGATGGTTAGGACTACTTTTTGGCTTGGGAGGAATAGTATTTTTAGGAGTTCCACAAGAATTTTTAGGGAATTGGTGGTTGATGTCTGATAAGTCTATAAATGATGTTGCTTTTAACTTTGGAGAACTTTGGATGCTTGCAGCTTCTCTCGCTATGGCATTAGGAACAATTTTAATTAGATTCACTTGTACTAAAAGTGACCCAGTGGCAGTGACAGGTTGGCATATGGTTTTAGGGAGTTTGCCCTTAATTTTTAAGCACTGCTTACAATCAAATTTCACAATAATTCCAGATTGGTCATTATTTGATTGGGGACTTATGTCATTTGCAAGTATTTTTGGAGGGGCAATAGCTTATGGATTGTTTTTCTACTTTGCTAATAATAAAGAAATAACTGGATTTAGTACTCTTGCATTTTTAACACCTGTATTTGCTCTTCTCAGTGGAGGTGTTTGGTTAGATGAAAGACTCACTATCGTGCAGTGGATAGGAGTAGTGTTTGTTCTTATCTCAGTATTTTTTGTTAGCCAGAGAAAAAGTTTATGGGAAAATAAACTTTCTGATACTACTATTTAATAAGGTTCTTTTTTGTAAAAAGTCTAATAATGCGAATAGTTTTGATTAGTACTCCAATAGGGTTCTTAGGGAGTGGTAAAGGTGGTGGAGTTGAATTAACTTTAAATTCTTTAGTTTCAGGTTTAATTTCTTTAGGTCATTCTGTTGAGGTTGTAGCTCCAAAAAATTCTAAGTTACATGAAAGTAATGTAAAAGCAAAATTACATTTTGTGGAAGGTGAAGATCAAATTAGTTGGCAGCATCAAAATTATAATTCTCCCGTGATTATCCCAGACAATTCTCTTTTAGCAGCAATGCTTGAAAAGGGATTAGATATAGCTAAACATGCAGATGTATTGTTGAACATGTCCTATGATTGGTTACCTATCTGGATGACTCTAAATTTCGAGGTACCCATTGCACATGTTATTAGTATGGGTTCTGAAAGTTCAGTAATTAGTAATTTAATTTCTAAGGTATATGCTAAATATCCAAATAATTTTGCTTTTCATTCGAAAATGCAAGCTAATGATTATCCATTTATAAAAAAACCAACAATTATTGGGAATGGGTTTAATTTAGATAATTATATTTTTCAAGATTCAGTTAAGGGACCTTTGGCATGGATTGGAAGAGTTGCTCCAGAGAAAGGTTTGGAGGATGCGGTTTATGTAGCAAATCAACTTGGCGAAAAATTAAAAGTTTGGGGATTTATAGAAGATGAGATGTATGCCTCAAAGATAGAAAAATTATTCCCTAAAGGAGCTATAGATTGGATGGGGTTTTTATCAACCGATGAATTACAAAAAGAACTTGGTAAATGTAGAGGGTTGCTAAATACTCCGAAATGGAATGAGGCATATGGGAACGTTATTGTTGAAGCTTTAGCCTGCGGGGTGCCTGTTGTAGCTTATAAAAGGGGAGGTCCTAGTGAAATTATTCAGCATGGCCAAACAGGTTATCTTGCTGATCCTGATGATAAAAAAAATATGCTTTACTATGTAGAGATTATTGAAAAAATAAAGCGTCAGAAATGTAGAGAATGGGTAGAAAAAAATGCCTCCGCAGATATATTTGCTAACAAGGTTGTGAACTGGCTTAATAAGGTAATGCATGAATATAAATAATATTAAATGATTCTTCTTAACTCAAAAAAAAGGCTTATAACCTTATTGATAGTTTTAGTTTGTGGGATCATTGTATTTATCTTAGGTTTAGGCACTACAGGACTGGTGGATGAAACTCCCCCTTTATTTGCCGCTGCAGCTCGGACAATGAGTGAATCTGGTGATTGGTTAACTCCAAAAGTCAATGGAATATTCCGTTTTGATAAGCCTCCACTGATATATTGGCTAATGGGTTTTTTTTACTCATTACCGAAAAACGAGATTTGGGATAGTTTCGGGACTCTCTCAGCAAGACTCCCTTCAGCTTTGGCATCATTATTTTTAATGTTGATGATTGGAGATACGTTGTTTTGTTGGCCACAGAAGAGTGATAGGCACTTCCTCACTCCAATAGTTGCATCATTAGGCTTTGCTCTTTCTCCATTAATAATTATTTGGAGTAGAACTGCCGTGAGTGATGCCCTTTTAACTGGAACCTTAGGGATTAGCCTGCTTTTGTTTTGGAGAAGAATGGCAAGTGACAATAATGATCAATGTATTTCAGCGTGGGCATTTTTAGGTTTTGCAATTTTAGTTAAAGGACCTGTTGCATTTGTTTTGGCTTTATTGACAATAACGTCTTTCATGTCTTGTCAGAAGAATTGGAAAACGTTGCTCAGGAAGATAAACCCTAAGAAAGGTTTTTTAATAACAACACTAATAAGTGTTCCATGGTACGTATTAGAACTTCTAAAAGAGGGAAAGCCTTTTTGGGATAATTTTTTTGGTTACCATAATTTTCAAAGATATACCTCAGTTGTAAATAATCATGCAGAACCGTTCTGGTTTTTTCTTTACATAATGATATTGGCTTCATTACCATTCACTCCTTTTTTATTTCATGGGATATTTAAAACCTTTGAGGATTTCTTTAAAAGTTCAAAAAAAAGTTGCAATGTCACTGAGACCCTTTATACATATTCTTTATGTTGGTTAACGTCAGTTTTAATCTTCTTTAGCCTTTCTGCAACGAAACTACCTAGCTATTGGTTGCCAGCAATTCCAGCGGCTGCATTATTAACAAGCAATAGCTTTACAAACTTAAAAAATATAAATAAAAGTTATTCATATTTGTGGATTTTTAATATTTTAATTTTGTTTGGCTTCTCAATAGCTTTCTTTTTTTCGAATATTTGGTTGAGTTCAATTAATGATCCCGAAATGCCTAATCTTGCATCTGAACTAAAAAGCTCTGGGATTATTTTCAAAGCTAAAATGTTCTTCTCTTCATTTACCCTTTTTGCAATAATCTTATTTTCTTTAAAATCTAGAAATATCCTTCTTTATCTTCAAATTATACTTTTAATTGGACAATCTTATTTGATGTCGCCAATAAGAAAATTAGCAGATACTTCAAGGCAATTACCTTTAAGGAATATCTCAAAATTAATTTTAGATACTCGAGAGGGAAGGGAAACTTTAGCAATGATCGGGATCAGAAAACCTTCATTACATTATTATTCGAGACAAATAGTTTTTTATGAACCAAACACTGAAGAGGGATTAATTAATCTGTCAGAAAGGCTAAATAATGATAGGAGGGAGAATTATGAGGATCAACCTGATTATGGATATAAATCTCTATTGGTAGTGATAGATGAATACTCTACCCGCCGACATCAATGGTCAAAAATTAATCATCAAAAATTGGGCAAATTTGGGATTTATAATTTGTGGCGAATTCAAAAAACTGATTTAAATAAGTATTCGAAATTTTTAGTTAAAAGTGGTTATAAATCTGACTGGGAAAATAGAAAAGTTGAAAAATTTTAACAAAGCTTTTTTTTAAGAAGAGCATTTTTTAAATCATCAATGCTGCACTTGCTTGGAATGTCAATTTTATTTAGATCTTCCATTAATTCGAGGTCGATGACAGAATCTTCGGCCAAAAAACTAAAAACTTCATTAATGCTTATTCCCATATCTTGAGCCATCTCTGAGATAAGCCTTAAAGTATCCCTCCTCACAGAAATCCTTAGATCTAAAGGAATATATTCATTTTCAGGGTTTGCTGACTTCATACACTAAATCTTAAGACATTATTTAGTTATCAGGATATAATCTTTACAATATTCATCAATTATGCACAGCTAATAAACTTTATTTAAGTTATTTGAATAAATACATTCATAAACATTTTTAATAAAGGAATTGTAATTATTGAAATTAAGGTTGTAGTGAAAAGAATTTTTGAAGCTATTTTTTGTTTCACACCATAAGCCTCTGCCATTAATATTGTGGAAATTGCAGTTGGGGTTGCTGCCTGAAGAATTACTGCAGAAGATTGATAGAAGTTAAAATTTACGAATTTGCATACTAAAAAAATAATAAATGGAAGAATAAATAACTTTAATAAAATTGAAAATTTAATTTCTTCATTTAGATCCAAAATTTTCTCATTTTGATTTGTGATTATTCCAAGTCTTGTACCTACAATTATTATTGCCAAAGCAATAACTATTCTTGCAGGAATCCAAAGATAATTGCCTAATATTTCATCTACTTGAAAAAGATATGCAAGAAGTACACCAATAATCCCTCTTGATGCAGGGCTATTTATCAATGCATTTATTAGTCCTTTGATCTTTGGTATATTATTGCTGTTGGATTTTTTTTGAAGAAAAAAAGGTCCAAATATCCAAGCAAAAAGTGTTGTTCCTAAATCAAATCCAATAGTGAAATTTATAGTTGTTGAAGGTAGAAGAGCTAGCGCAATTGGTATTCCTAGAAATGATGTATTACCTATTAGGCCTGCTAGCTGCAATGTGTAATTTGGAAGCCTCTTCTTAAATATTGGTATTATATTTATTAAGGTCACTAAAAATCCAATTATAAAGAATGCTAAGAATGCACTTTTAATTAGGTTTATATCTATACCTTCCTTTAATAGGAGACCCATTACACTTAATGGGATGCCAAATCTTATTAGAGGTCTTGCTATATATTTTGAAATCTTTGGATTCTTTTTCCCTAGAAGAAAACCAATGATTAAAAAAGGTATAATATTTACAAAAAGAGAGTAGATGGTATTAATTAAATATCTATTAAAGCAATTTTAACTCGCCGTAGTGAAGTCAAAAAGTTTTTTTTTATTAATTGAGAATTTAAATTATTTTCCAGATTGCTTTGTCAGGAATTAGAGGAGATTTATATAAATTTTCTGGTTCTTTAGTCAAAACTCTCCATGTAGGGACCCTACAAGTTACGTAAGCAGGACTTTCTATTAAAACTCCAGGGTTCTCATCAAAAGTACATGTAAAACCCTCTTTCCAATATCCACCATTGTTAAGGCTTCCTTTAAACCAAACCCAGCATTTTGAAGTTTTCAAGATTAGTAAATTTTTTTTTATTTTAATCAAGATTGAATTAATAAATCTAAAGTTTATTAATTTAAAAAAAATTTTTACTCATTTTTAATTTTTTGAAAAATATATTTTAGAGATTAATATCAATAAATTTAAGATCAGGGTAATTAAATTTGCTATGAATATTGGTTTAGAAGAAATTTCATAACCGTAAATAATCCAAGACAAAACGCCGATAATAAACATTATTAATGTAGTTAAAGAAACATCATCTGCCTTTTTTGTTTTTAAAGTTTTTATCAATTGAGGCAGAAATGCTGCTGTTGTCAAAATCGCTGCAAAATATCCAAATATATCTACATTCATAAAAATATTTTAAAAACTATTCTTTAATTAAATCAGTCAAAAATCCTAAGGGATCCTTCATGTTTGATGAATATCCAAGCACATCGTTTGAGAAAAATTTATAAATAATTTGATTTTTGTTATTCAATAGAAAAGAAGCCCCTCTTTGAGGAAGGTATTCTTCATTAAGAATATAATCACTCCAATTTTGAATTATTTCATTCATATTATTTAATCTAAATGTTGCTAATTCAAATGGTCTCAAGTAACCATCCCCGAAAATCTTTTTAAAAGAATTACCTGAAAATTTTAAAAATTTTAAAAATTCAATTTTGTCAAATTCTGAATAGATTTGCTTTGCTTTTCGGTCGCCGGTATAACCTCTAATAACTTCTTTAATTGTTTTAAAAGAATTTATCCCTGATAACATCAAAAGCAAATTGATCCAACCTCCTAAGCCAATATCTAATCCTCTTGAGACTTTTAGATTATTATGGATTTGATTATCAGAAACAACTATTAATTTTTCTTTGTGAAAGCCAGTAAATTTGCAGAATTTTTCTTTCCCATTTTGATTCCCAATAGCAATTGCAAATATATCTAAATTTTTATCTTGATTTTTATCGATAAAACTTTTTAAATTTATTGCATATTCAAAACTATCAAAATCTCCTAATAAACCAAATAAAATAATTAATTTGAATTTTTTGTACCCATTAAAGTTGAATTCTTCAATAAGATTTTTTATATCATTTTGAAATTTGTCAGTCACGATGGTTGAAATTTTTAATAAATTATTCCTAAAAAATTTTCATACCTTAATTAGTATAAAATTTTACATGAAAAAGTTTTTAAAGAAATTAATTTAACGTTTTTAGATTTTATTATTTTAATGTAAACATTTTGAAGTTATGACTGTAGGAATTTATTACGCAACTACAACTGGAAAAACTGAAGACGTAGCAGATCGTCTTCACAACTTTATTTCTTCAGCAGAAGCACCTAAAGATGTATCTGATGTGGATGATCTTTCAGAATTTGAAGGTCTTGATGGAATTATCTGCGGGATACCTACTTGGAATACTGGTGCCGATGAAGAAAGATCTGGAACTGCATGGGATTCAATATTAGAGGATATTGGTGAACTAAGTTTATCAGGAAAAAAAGTTGCCATTTTTGGTTTAGGCGATTCTTCCACATATACAGAAAACTATTGTGACGCAATGGAAGAACTTCATAGTTACTTCACAAAAGCAGGCGCCGAAATGGTTGGCTATGTGGATAAATCATCTTATACATTTGATGAGTCTAAAAGTGTTATAGGAGAAAGCTTTTGTGGATTACCTCTTGATGAGGATAGTGAATCTGATTTGACCGATTCGCGTCTTGAAACATGGGCTTCTCAGCTTAAGGGTGAAATTCCTTCATTGGGGTAAGCTATCTCAGACATTACTTCATTAGTTTGTAACATTTGTTCTTTCACAATATGTTTTTTTTACATAAGTAATTAAATCTGTAAAGAACATGTAAAAACAATATCGATAAGCAATATGCTCAATTTGCTGTTTACTTAAATCAAGTGTTACAAACTTACGGAAAATCTGATGTCACCTATGACTGGTACGCAGGAAATTCTGGTGTTGTTGGCCGATCAGGTAAATTCATAGCTGCTCATGCTGCCCATGCAGGCCTAATGATGTTCTGGGCAGGAGCTTTTGGATTATTTGAATTGGCCCGTTACGACGCCAGTATTCCAATGGGTGCACAGAAAGCAATTGTTTTGCCTCACCTAGCAGGTATTGGAATTGGTGGCGTTGAAAATGGTGTTATTACAGAACCATATGGAATTGTTGTAATTTGCACATTACATCTAATTTTTTCAGCAGTATTGGGTGCTGGGGGATTATTACATTCCAATAAATTTGCAGGTGATCTTGGAGACTATCCAGAAAATAGTAAGCCACAAAAATTTGATTTCGAATGGGATGATCCAGATAAATTAACTTTTATTCTTGGTCATCATCTAATCTTTCTTGGGCTTGGAGCAATTATGTTCGTTGAATGGGCTCGTATTCATGGAATTTACGACCCAGCAATAGGATCTACAAGACAAGTTATTTACAATTTAGATATTGCAGCTATCTGGAATCATCAATTTGATTTTTTAAAAATAGATAGTCTTGAAGACGTTATGGGAGGACATGCTTTCCTAGCTTTCCTAGAAATAATTGGAGGTGTTTTCCATATTTGTACTAAACAATTTGGAGAATATACAGAATTTAAAGGAAAAGGATTACTTGGCGCTGAGGCAATTTTGTCATACTCAGTGGTTGGTGTTTCCTATATGGCTTTTGTTGCTGCTTTTTGGTGTGCTTCAAATACAACCATATATCCAGTTGATCTATATGGAGAACCCTTAAAGCTCCAATTTGAATTTGCCCCTTATTTTACTGATACAGTAGATCTAGGTTCAGGAGCATATAGCTCAAGAGCTTGGCTTGCTAATACTCATTTTTATTTGGGTTTCTTTTTCTTACAAGGTCATCTTTGGCACGCACTAAGAGCAATGGGATTTGACTTTAAGAAAATTGGTCAAGCTTTTGACAACATTGAAAATACAAAAATTACTCAAAACTAATTTAATCTAATAAAAAACCTCTCCTCTAATAGGGAGGTTTTTTTTTGTAGAATTATTTAACGACTTTAAAAAATTAATGGATAATCTAAAAGAAATTAATTGTAAGGAGATTTTCAAGAAGGCTTATGAAAATCGTTACACCTGGAATAATGATTTTCATGGTTACCAAGGTAAATGTATTTTCTTGACTAATAATAATATTCATAAAGGAGAATTCATATTAGGCAAAGACTTTAAACCAAATATTCAAAAAATAGAAGATGAGAAAGTTGTTAAAAGTATTGCCTCTCAGTTATTTGAAGTGTGTATACATAGGGTAAAGAGAGAATTTGAATCAGTGCACTCAGAAAATAATTTTAATTTGCTTAAAAATTCTGAAAGTGGGATTGAAATGAGTGTTTCAGGTAAGAATCAAGGTGATAAATATAGGGTTAAAAATAACTATATTAATATGGTCTACAGAAAAATTCATGGAACTATAATAGAAATTTTTGTTGAAGAATTTTTAGATACAGGAATAGGTTCCCTTAGTAAAAAATATAGTAGTCAACAAATTGATCCAGATACACTAGAGACAAGTTCTCAAAAATTGGAATATGAGGATGAGTTTCTAAATATGGGTAAAGACGATTATTGGATATTAAATTCGAGAACTATAAAATTCTTAAACCAAAATCAAGAAGAAGAAACACAAAAGTTTGTCTTCGAGGATATATGCTTATTAAATTAGGTTTTATTCAACCAATCTAAACCCTTTATCTAGTAGTTTTTGATATAAGAGTCTGGCCCTAAAAGCTAGAATTTGCTCTTCATTTTCATTACTAATTACATGAAAATAATTATTATCTAATTTATTTTTGCTAAAGCATACATTTGCTTCTCCTAATCTTAAAGTCCAGTTCTCTTCTTTTGCTAAATGTTGATTAGGGCCAAGATCCCAAGGACATTTTTCAGGATATTTTTCTCTTTTAGAACCCATATGATTAATTTTAACTACCCAATATTAGTAAAATTTTAAAAGTATGGCTATGAAAAATTGTGTATAACTTTTTCATAGATTTTTTGTTTAATGCAATGTAATTAAAAATTACTCTCTAGTTGCAATTAAACAATAAAATGGGTCATTATTTAAAAAATTAAATATATTAAGTGCTGGTTCAGTAAACTTTTTGATAATTTTTGGCTCATTAAATCCGTTTGAGATTAATACTTTTCTTACATATTTAACCCTCTCTTCTTCAGTAGATGAAGTCCATATATTAGGAGCTTTATGCCAAAATGCTCTGTTTGAAAAAGCAATAATAAACTTGCCCTGTCTGCTCAATATTCTTGCGATTTCTTTAGTTAGATTCTCAGGATATTGTAAATATTGCCATGCTGCCACCATCAAGCAATAATTAACGCTTTCTTTGTCTAGCGGAATTTGTTGACTTAAATTAAAATTTTGTATCCAATAAGAATCAAAAATTTTGTTTCTTTCAAGTTCTTGCTTGTTTAAACCATGTCCAATAACTTTTTTATATTTTTTCTTTTTAGGTAAATAACTATCCCAACTGGACATTAAATCAAGGACAGTTGAATTATTATCAATTTCTCTTTCATATAAATCTGATAGATTTTGTCTGAAGTTTTCATCAAGATGATAAACAAATTTTGGATCAGAATAAAATTCTTCATCATTGCTCTCATCAAGTTTTTTTCTTTGATAATTATTTAAAACTTCCAAAGCAACAAATTTAGAATTTATATGGTAAATCTAGTAAAAAGAAATTCTAATTGTGTATTTGGAACTTTTTTCATTTAATAAAATTAAAAATTCTCAAAAAAACTAGACATCTATTCAAAAAAAGTTAAATTAATAATTAAAGATTTAATAATGATGGTTGAGTTCAAGAGGAGCAAAAAAAACAGGTCTAAAAATGCTCTTTTCAATCCTTATAAAAATGGAATAAGTTCATACGATATGGCATATCTTTCATCAAAAAGAAATTTAAAAAATAAAACTTTTTATTTAGAAAGTGATTCTAAGAAAGATTATCTTGCTGCATAGAGATGCCTTATATTAATGTTTCGACTTCAGCAAAAGTTAATAATAAAGATAAATTGCTCGAAGAAATTTCAATTTTAATTTCATCTTTAACTAAAAAATCAAGAAGATTTGTTATGGCGAAAATTGATGATAATTGCCAAATGTATTTTGATGATGAGACCCCATCTTGCTTTTTAGAAATCAAATCAATAGGTTCTCTAAATCCCTCAGAAATGGCAAAGCCAATATCAGATTTTGTATATGAGAAAATGGGAATTCCAATAGATAGGATTTATATTTCTTTTGAGGATGCCCCTCCTTCGTTTTGGGCTTGGAATGGAAGAACATTTGGTTAAGGACTTTTTTGGAATAAATTTAATGGAAGTAAATAAATTAGTCGATTTAAATAATCTTAGAACTGCCCCTAAATTAAGTTATGTGCAAGAAAAAAAACTTTTAGAAGAATTAGAAGCAAATATTATTAATACAGATTGGATAACAATTGGAATAATGGCACCTAGTGATGATAGAGCTATTGAAGCGTTACAATCAATTTCTAAGAAATATTCCTCAATTAAATTTGGTAATCTAGGTTCCCTTCATGCTGATGGAGGTGTTTTTTTAAAAGCTAATCAAAAAACTGGTAATGTTTTTGTGAGATCAGAAAATGGTCTTGGAGAAGGAATTTTAATAACATGTCAGTATGACGAAGATGCTAAAGGATCTAATACTTTTGGACCATTCCCATTAGATTTTTTTACATAATTAATTTCTCATTTATTTTTATCACGGATCTAATTTTGTGAGGGCTTTTTATCGGATGATAATTTTGTGGAATTGGATTTTAAAAGATTTTTTACTTTAAACCTTTGTTATTATATCTAGTGGCATTGATCTAAATTTCCACCTATTTTAATTTAATGTTTTTTCAAGATATAATTCAAAATTTAAATAATTTTTGGTCAGAAGAAGGTTGTTTGATTATGCAGCCATATGATATCGAAAAGGGCGCTGGGACAATGAATCCGCATACTTTTTTAAGGGCTATTGGACCAGAGCCTTGGAGTGTTGCATATGCAGAGCCATGTAGAAGACCTACAGATGGACGTTTTGGAGATAATCCTAATAGGGCACAACATTACTTTCAATATCAAGTAATAATTAAACCTTCACCTGAAGGAATCCAGGAAAAATACTTGACATCGCTAGAGTCTCTCGGGATAAATCCTAGAAATCATGACATTAGATTTGTGGAAGATAATTGGGAGTCTCCAACTCTTGGAGCCTGGGGGGTAGGTTGGGAAGTTTGGTTGGACGGAATGGAAGTTACTCAATTTACTTATTTTCAACAATGTGGTGGTATAGATTGTAATCCAATCCCAATTGAAATCACTTATGGATTAGAGAGGATTGCAATGTTTTTGCAGGATAAGGATAGTATATGGGACTTAAATTGGAACAAAGATTTAAAATATAGCGATATTTGGCTTCAATTTGAAAAAAGTCAATGCTCTTATAATTTTGATGAATCTAGTGCTGACAATCTCAGAAAATTATTTGAAATTTATCAAGCTGAGGCAAATAACTTAATCGAAAAGAAATTAATTTATCCGGCCCTTGATTTTGTTCTGAAGTGTAGTCATACATTTAATCTTCTTGATGCTAGAGGAGTAATTTCAGTTACAGATCGTGCACAATATATTGAAAAGATTCGAAAATTAGCAAGAGAAGTCGCCTCATCATGGGTAGATGAAAGAAAATCCCTTAACTACCCTTTGATAAAAAATTAACGTATACAAAATTTTTAACCAAAAAAATTAGATGTATAAAAAGTTACACCATTTAGAAACTTATAATTCTTTCCTTTTTTGTTACGCTCGATACAGTATAGATACCCAAATTATTTGGGCTACTTTAGTGTGAGGTAAAATGAAACTCTTCCAACAAATGTTGGTAGCAGGAGCATCTTTGAGCTTATTCGCTCCAGTTGCTTCACAAGCTTCCGACATTGTCAATGTAGAAGAAATGAACAGCTATGCACGTAGCCAATCAAAATCTTCAAGAATTGACAGTAAAACATTCATTAACGAAGTTAGTGAAGATATAGCTATCTTAAAGAGCCGTGTTGATGGTCTTGAAGCTCAGCAAAATGATTTTGAAGCTGGAGCTTTCTCTGAAACTACATCAATGGATGGTAAAGCTATCTTTGGTATAGGTGCTGTTGATTATTCTGAAGCTTCAAATACTAGTTCTGAAGCTACTTCAGCATGGTATACCTACACCATGAATCTTAATACAAGTTTCACAGGTGACGATAATCTTTACGTAAGAATTAAAACAGGTAACCATACAGATTGGACAAAATCTAAAACTTATGGATCTTACCTAGTTTCAGGAAATGGTAACGGTGGTACTCTTAAGGTTGACAAAATTTGGTATCAATTCCCAGTTGGTGATAGTAACACTGTTTGGGTAGGACCAAGAATTGAAAACTATTATATGCACGGAACTACACCATCTATCTATAAACCTGTAACTAAACAGTTTACTCTTGGTGGTAATGGTGAAGCTTACGGTGCAAGTACTGATACAGGAGCTGGTTGGGCTTATAAAGCTGATAATGGTTTTGCGGTTAGTTCCAACATAGGTACTAAATCAAATTCGTCAAAAAAAGATTCAGATGACGAATACTATAATACCGGTCTTTTAACTAACGAAACAAAGACTAGCTGGGCTACACAAGTTGGCTATACAAAACCAAATTATTCTGTATCAGCTTTACTTAATATTAAATCTAATGGTTGGAGTGATTCTTATTATCACACTGCTGATCATGGAACTGGTGGTAACGGTAATTTCTCATCTGTAGGTTTGAGAGGTTGGTGGAGACCTGATAACACCGGAACTGCAGCGCCTTCAATTTCAGTTGGTTTTGATACAACAGAATATGATGGAGCTCCATCAAGCACATCCAATTCGACTGCATATTTTGTTGGACTAAATTGGCAAGACATGTTCCAAGCAGACGACAGAATAGGTTTAGCGTTTGGTCAGCCTACAACTAACGAAAGTGAGTCTGTAGATCCATTTGCTTATGAAGTTTATTACTCATTTAATCCTAATGATTCTGTAACAGTTACTCCAGCAGTATTTGGAGGTACTGATAGAAATGGAACATCTGGTGCTGATATCTTCGGAGCAGTTGTAGAAACTACATTTAAATTTTAATTTATTTTAATTTAGTTCATTAAAAAACGCCCTAATTAAGGGCGTTTTTTTTAGTATTTACCAGCAGTTCTCACCCTCTCCAATGGGAATACAAGCACTTGATTTTGCAGCCTCATCAGCTATCTTCTGGGCATCTTCATCTAATTTGAAATCTGCATCTATAGCCATATCGGTATTCCATTCTTTAAGTCCCCCTAAGTCATTTTCACCTGATTTAACAGAATCGGTATTTGCTGTAGAAATAGCGAGTGCGCTTGTAGCTGCAATGAAAATTGAAATAGAACTTCTTTTTGGCATTTGATAACTAAACTCTTTTACATATTAATCATTTTTAGAACCGTATTCTTTTTGTTGTATAAAATGATGCTTATTTAATCACCCATAACTCTTAAGAGATTAGAGTAGGATTTAAAAATTAGATCGAGATCGTCAGATCTACCATACTTTGATAATAGACTTCTCGCACCTGCGTCTAAATCAAATAAATATTCTCTTTCTTCAATACTTTTTATATAACTCTCAATCCATCCAACACATACTATTCTTTCTCCGGTGAGAACTTCTTGAACTGAATGTAAAAATGTGCTTGGGTAAATTAAAATTTCTCCACTATTAAGTTTAAATTTGTTTTCTGAAGTAAGATTTTCAATTAATAGTTCACCCCCTTTGTACAGATTTTTTTTGGTAAGAAAAATTGTGAAAGATAAGTCAGCCCTTCCTGATGACATATATGCATTATCGAGATGTCGTCCATACTTCATTCCTTTCGAGGATTTAGTAAACATGATTCCATGAATAATTTTTGGTAAAGTAAAGCTTTTTATTAAATCATTATTTAAAATTTTTTGTTTAATTAACAAGGATAATTTTTTCGAAATATCTGATGATCTTTTTAGTTGAAAATTATTTTTAACGATTGAGGCGTGACTGCCAGCAGTTTTTTTTCCATCTTCCCAACCTTGAATTTCTTGTTCTAATGCTTTTTCTATAAAACATATTTCTTCAGCATTTAATAACTGATGAGTTAAATAATTCATATGGTATATAAAAAATGATACATTTTAATGTATCGAAGATGGCTTTTAGAGATTGAACTCTTTTGATGGGTATAAAGTAACCATAGATACTAATTTTAAAAAGTGCAAAATCTTAAAAAACTATTTTATACAGCACTAACATGTACATTTTTACTGAATCTAAATATACCTGCTAATTCAACAGAAAAAGAAGTCAAAGTTTATTCAGGTAGACATTACAACACTGATAGGAGCGTCTATAAAAAATTTGCAGAAGAAACAGGGATTAAAGTAAGGCTTATAGAGGCGGCAGGAATTTCTTTAATCGAAAGATTGAAACGCGAAGGGGAGAATTCTCAAGCAGATTTAATATTGTTAGTAGATGCTGCAAGAATTACTAACGCAGCCAAAGCTGGCTTACTGCAACCAATAAATTCTTCTAATTTAGAAAATGATGTTCCTATTGGATTAAAAGATCCAAATAAGGAATGGTATGCATTAACAAGAAGAGTAAGAGTTATGATAGCCAATCCAAAAGTAGTAGATGTTAGCAAGATTAATGATTACACTGATTTGGCTGATCCTTCTTTAAAAGGGAAAGTATGTTTAAGAAATAGAAAAAGTCCATATAATCAATCTTTGGTTGCCAATCAAATAATTAACAAAGGTCAATCAGAAACTAAAGCTTGGTTAAGCGGGATGATTTCAAATGTTTCCCAACCATTTTTCCCAGGTGATATTTCAATAATTAGAGCAGTTTCTAAGAAAAAATGCGGGATAGGAATTGTTAATCATTATTACGTCGCAAGAATGTTAGCAGGTGTTAATGGAAGGAGAGATGCTTTGTATGCAAAAAAAACAAAGGTGCTTACTCCTAATCCTGCACACGTAAATATTAGTGCCGGTGGTGTTGCAAAATATGCAACAAATAAAAATGAAGCTATTCAGTTGCTTGAATTCTTAGCATCTCCCGAAGGAAGTAAAGGTTTAGCTGCGCCAACTTTTGAACATCCTTTAAAGGAAGTTAATCAGAATGAAATAGTAAAGAACTTTGGAGAGTTTACGCCTGATAGTGTAACCGTAGAAGAACTTGGAGAAAATAATTCTCTGGCTATAAAATTGATGAAAGATGCAGGTTGGAATTAAAAATTAAGATAATTATATAGTACATAATTTTCACATTATTATGTGCATACTTAATAAACAGGCGGAGAGGTGGCTGAGTGGTCGAAAGCGAACGACTCGAAATCGTTTAATAGGCAACTATTCGTGGGTTCGAATCCCACCCTCTCCGTAAAATCTTAGATCCTTATACCTTTTTGTGTGGTAATTAATCCTCCAAAATGCCTGCAAATACAGGATAGTTGATTAAATATAGATTTAAAGGTTGATATTGTCATTTTGAAATTAACGTTATAACTGCCATCAAAATGTGGTGGATAAATGTAGTTTATTTTTAAATGAATGTGGTGGAAAATTCCCCATGTGGTGGAAAGAAATACCGTGTCGACTTGGGGTCAATTAAGATGACACCCTCTCCGTAAATTTATTTTTTCTGGAGTCCTAAAAATAAATAAGAGGGCATTTATTTGCCCTCTTAGAGTCTTATGCACCTCGCTGTCCACAAAGTCGATGAAGTGCTTTTGATTCCTGAATTATTTCTACTCCTACTTAATGGGAAAAGATAGTCGCGACAACCACAAAGCATTAATACTCGGGTATTAATACTCTATCAATTTCATTTGAATAAGAGGATAATTAAGGAGTAGAGATATAGGAGGTTTTATGAGACTCACCACTCCATTCACTGCCCTTAGAAATGCAACTTCAGATATTTGGAGAATGCATGCTTTTAATTATCAACTACCAAAAGATCAAAGACAAGATTATTGGGAAAAAGAATGCAAAGACCACCCAACAAGTTCTCATTGCAAAGTTTACTAAAGCTAATATCAATTCAAGACGTTAAAAAGGCCCTTATGAGGGTCTTTTCTTTTAAGTAAGTAGATATTCTTTTATTATAAAACTAAAGAATATATGACTATTAATAATTCAATATCTAAATATGATTGGCAATACATCCTAAGCGCATCTCTTTTAATTTCAGTTTTTATACTTACAGATTTAATTGGAGTAATTGATAAAGAATATTTTTACTTTGTACCAAGATTAATTAGTGATCAACCTTATAGAATTTTCACATCAATCCTAGTTCATGCAGATTTAAATCATTTATTATCAAATATTGGTGGAATAATTATTACTAGATATTTTTTGATGAAACTTGGAATAGAAAGTAGATATTTTTATCTGAAATTTATTTTAATTTGTTCTTTTTTGACTTTTTTTATTATCTGGGTTTACGAAAAGATTTTATCGTACTTTCTTAATTTCTACCCCAACTATTCCGCTTTAGGATTTAGTGGAATAATTTATGCTTTATTTGGATTCTTACTGTTAACGTCTTTTTATGGAAAGAGTCACTTTTTAGGCAAAAAAATTAGTTTAGAATCCAATTCCCAAGTGCAAAAAATGTCAAAGACAATATGCCTTATAGGTTTGATTTTCTCTTTTTTACCAGGGGTAAGTTTGTTAGGTCATTTAAGTGGATTCATTGCAGGGTGTTTTTTATTCTTGATCTAATTAAGATTAATTATTATTTGATCAAATTTATACAGATATTTTCCCAGATATTCAACTTTATTCTTTTACTCTTTACTTTTAAATAGATTAATTTTGATATCAAAAGTAACTACTATTCCAATACTTATAAGTAGTAATCAAATCGCAATTTAAGGTGAAGGTAATACCATATAAGTCTAATTTTCAAAAACCATATCGAATCTTTCTCAGTAACGATGAAAGATTAAATAATATTAACTTTGAATAAAGAAGCATGTTTAAAAATGGCAAAAGTAGAAAATGATCTTCATATATATTACGCAGTTGGAATGCAAATACTCAAAGACAAGAAAACGAACTTTCAGCAATTATGAAAAAACGTAATTCTGCAGGATGGAAGTTGATCTCAACAAGTACCGCGTTAGTAGATACTAAAAACCAGTTTTCAAATTTTTATCTATTTTGGGAAAAGAAATAGCAAACAATACTTTTGATAATTTATACCTTTTCCAAGTAAGTTTTACAAATTAGAAACTCTTCACAGCTTAATCTTTGATAAGTAAACACCCTTTTCTCTGAATTAGGATTTTTTAATTGCATTATGTCCAGAGATGGAAAACTGGTACATGTGACAGTTAAGTAACATTCCATCTAGCACTTCCACGAAAAACAATTTAATGGAATATTTTATGATTGTGTGAAGGAGTGGTTTTACTTGAGCAGTGGAAACAAGGAAACACTTGTTTTGGTAAATCCATAAAAGACCCATTATCCAGGGTCTTTTTTTATGCATATTCCTTGCTTCTATTTACTTTCCTGTATCGTTCCAAGGGTTCTCCATGAGAAATTTGATCGTGGATAAAATGAGTTAATTTCTAAGTATTTCCTGTTTGGTTCTATAATTCCCCCTGTTGGAAAAGATGTTATTTGCCCTCTACTTTTTTGATAATCATCATTAATGTTTATCTCTTATGAATAAAAAAGATCTAAATTTTAAATCAGTAATTTTTAAAATATTTTTTACCTATTTAGGGGTTTATTTTCTTGCTCTAATATTCAAGTACACCTATGATCTTGAGTTCCTATTTAATAATATTCAATACAAATATCTGATTGCTTTAAATATATTTTCTATATTTTTAGGCCTCCCTTTATCAATTATTTTTGATTTTATCTTAATAAAGATTTTTGGGTTGAATTATGTTTTATTATTTTCTCCTGCTTTAGCCATTTTAAGTGTAATTCAAGTTCTTATTCTGAGGAAAATTAAATTTAAATTTTCTAGAAATATATTATTTTTAAAAAAACCAGAAAAAAATAATCTTTATAAATTTTTTGACAAAATTACTTTCAAATCTTTTTATATTTTAATCATAAGATCTTTCCCAATCCTACCTCATGTTTTGGGTAGCTATATTATTGCCTCGTCAAAAATCAAAAAGAAAGTTATTCTAATTAACACATTTTTTGGATCATTTTTTTACTATGTTTTCCTTTATCTAATAATTAGGTAAAGTTTAGTGAAATTTATTTTTCCCAAAAGGGGTCTGTAGTTAAAGAAACCTGTAGCTTACATTCTTTATTATTTTTAATTTCACTTATACAAGCCCTTACTGTTTCACCATTTACATCAATTTCACAGGCTCCACAACTTCCTGTGAGGCAACCAGTAGGGATTTCTAAACCTGCTTTTTCAGCAGAAGAAAACCAGTCATCACCATCTGAAACAAATGTTTCTTTATTGTTTGGCCATATTACTTTTATATTTTTTGTTTCTTTCAACTTAAAAATGATTTGAGATTTAAATGTTTGTGGAATTCATTCGCAAGATTATCAATAATGGATTGTCTCTTCTCTTTAAAGGATATTGATTTTTTATTTAATTTTGGTAGATTTTTACTCTTCCTTATTAAATTAATATATTGCACTCTCCAACTGTCATTTTCAAAGATCCCATGAATGTATGTTCCTGCAATAGTTCCTCCATTATTGTTTTCTTTGTACCAACCAAGATCTGAGTCTTCAAAAATATGATTAATCTTTAATGAACTTTGGATGTCTTCTAATACAGTTTGACCATTATGAATTTCAAATCCATTAATTTCTGATTGGCACGGCCACAATGATTTAGAGTTGATTTGACGTGTTAATTTTTTTTTAAAGAAAGTTGTTTTTAATGGTAGTAATCCAATCCCTTTAATTTTTTGTTCAGAATAAATTTTGGAACCCTCTTTAAAATACGGATCTTCAAGAGAAGTCCCTAACATTTGTAAACCTCCACATATTCCAATAATATTGCCTTTGTTATTTGCATATTCCCTTATATCCTTAGATAAGCCAGAACTTTCAAGAAATATTTGATCTTTAATCGTTTGTTTACTGCCCGGTAGAATAATGAAGTCATACTTACTAAGGTTATGTGATTTTCTAATCCATTCAATAAATATTGTTTCTTCATTTTCTAGTGGATCAAAATCCGAGAAGTTACTAATAGATGGTAATTTTATAATTCCAACTTTGATTTCAGGATTTTTAGAAAGTGATTTTTTTTCTATTAAATCTAAAGAATCCTCTGGAGGAAATGAATCATTTAACCATGGAATAATTCCAATAACAGGGATTTGAGTCTTATTCTCTATCCATTTCTTCCCATCTTCAAATAATGAAAGGTCACCTCTGAATCTATTTATAATAATTCCCTTAATAAGCTTCTTTTCTTCTGGCTTCATTAATTCCAGAGTACCAATTATTTGTGCAAATACTCCTCCCCTTTCAATATCAGTAACTAATATGCAATTTGCATTTAAATATTTAGCAACTCTTAAATTAGTCAGATCTCTATGAATTAAATTCATCTCTACTGGACTTCCAGCCCCTTCGATAATCAAACGGCAATTTGGATTCCTTTCGTAAATAGACTTTAAACTTTTTTTAATTACTTCCCAGCCTGGAATAAACCAATCTTTATAGTAATTTTGTGCGGTTGTGGTCCCTATGCTTTTACCTAGATGAATAACTTCGCTTATTGAGTTTCCTTGTGGTTTTAATAAAATGGGATTCATCTCTGCCAAGGGATTAATACCACAAGCAAAAGCTTGAAGTGCTTGTGAATATGCCATCTCTCCACCTTCCCAATCAACCCAAGCGTTGTTACTCATATTTTGTCCTTTAAAAGGTATTGGTTCTTCTCCTAAATTTTTAAGAATCCTACAAATAGCAGTAACCGTTAATGATTTTCCTGCGCCACTGGAAGTGCCTAGGACCATTATTGGTTTCTTTCTTACAAGTAATTTTGCTTCTAACTCCATTAGTAATTTATATTAATTCTAAAATTTATTAATTATTAAATTGAATTATAATTTGGTAAAAAACTTTTGTTAATTCTAGCCTCTGCTTCTCAATCTAGAAAGAAATTACTAGAACATTGTCAAATCGAATTTATCCAAATATCAAGTAACTTTGATGAAACTACTATTCAAGAAAAAAATATATTTAATTTAGCTTTGGAATTATCTTTTCAAAAGGCTAATAGTTTGTCTGAAAATATTCAAAACATATCATTGCCCGAAGAATTTAATTATGGTCCTTTGGAAATACTTGGTTGCGATTCAATTTTTGAATTTAAAGGAGAAGCTTATGGAAAACCATCTAATAAAGAGGAGGCATTTATTAGATGGAAAAAAATGTCTGGAGAATTTGGATTTTTACATACAGGTCATACTCTAATAATTGGGAGTTTTGATTCAAATTCCAAAAATTTTCAAATCACTGAAATAAGAAAAAAAACAGTAAGTTCAAGAGTTTATTTTTCTAATTTGGAAGATTGGGAAATTAAGAGTTATGTAGATACAAATGAACCTTTATATTGCGCCGGAGGATTTGCCTTGGAAGGTATAGGTGGTAAATACATAGAAAAAATAGAGGGTTGTTTCAGTAATGTAATGGGTTTAAGTCTGCCATGGCTCAGAGAAAATTTATATAGATAAAAAAATTGAACAAAAAAAAACCCTATCTAAAGATAGGGTTTTTTAAAATGAGATAGAAATTAATCTAAATCAGGCATTTCTAGAGCTGGTTCACTCTTTCTGTCGATTCCTTTCTCGAAACCAGCAGCGGCAGCTCTAGCACGCCCAGCATGCCAAAGATGACCGATAAATGTAAACCATCCTAGGAAGAATTGAGCCGCAGCTAACCATTGTCTTAAGTTAACAAAGTTAACAGCATTTGGCTCTGTAATGATTCCACCAACAGAGTTGATAGAAGCGTTAGGAGCATGAGTCATATATTCAGCAGCTCTTCTTACCTGCCAAGGCTGAATATCATTTTGGATTTTCTCAAGGCTCAATCCGTTAGGACCTCTTAAAGGCTCTAACCATGGACCTCTAAAATCCCAAAATCTCATTGTTTCACCACCAAATATAATTTCACCAGTTGGAGATCTCATGAGATACTTACCTAGACCTGTTGGTCCCATTGTTGAACCTACGTTAGCTCCAATTCTTTGGTCTCTCACAAGGAAAGTAAAGCTTTGAGCCTGTGAAGCTTCAGCATTTGTTGGGCCATAAAACTCTGAAGGGTAAGCAGTGTTGTTAAACCAGATGAATGTTGAAGCAATAAAACTTGCTACACAAATTCCACCAAGAGCGTAACTTAATAGTCCTTCACCATTCCAGATAAAAGCTCTTCTAGCCCATCCAAAAGGTTTGGTAAAGATATGGAATATTCCTCCAATAATTGCAGTAATACCCACGTAAACATGTCCACCTACAATATCTTCAATGGAGTTAACGCCGATTATTGAACCAGCTCCTCCCCATGGAGATCTGAATAGATAACCAAGAATAACTCTTGGATCTAAGGTTGGGTTTACAAGTCTGACTTCACCACCTCCAGGTGCCCATGTGTCATATGCACCGCCAATAAAACACCAGTTTACTGACCATGCTAGTGCACCTACACCTAGAACAATCAAATGATATCCAAGGATATTTGTCATTTGATTTTTGTCTCTCCAATCGGTTGAGAAAAATGGAAAATCTTCTTCAAGTTTTTCTGGACCTGCTAATGAATGGTAAATACCACCAAAACCAAGTACAGCGGAAGCGATCAAGTGAACCACGCCTGCTTGGAAGAAAGGCATGATATCAGTAACTTCACCACCTGGGCCAATTCCATAGCCAAACATTGCAACGTGTGGCATACAGATTAAACCTTGCTCCCACATTGGTTTATCAAAAGTAAAATGATTAACCTCAAAGAGCATCATTGCTCCCGCCCAAAAGACTATTAGTCCAGAGTGAGCAATGTGAGCTCCTAATAAACGTCCAGATAAATTGATTAATCTAGCGTTACCTACATACCAGGCATAACCAGTTTCCTCAATACTTTGGTTTGGAGCTCTTAATAAATTATTAAAGGGCGTTTCCACGTGGAAGAACCTCCTCAGGGAATACAAAGTTTTCGTGTGGTTGATCCACAGAAGACATCCATGCTCGCATACCTTCGTTCAAAAGTATATTTTTTGTATAGAAAGTTTCAAATTCTGGATCTTCTGCTGCACGGATTTCTTGGCTTACGAAATCATAAGCTCTTAAATTTAGTGCTAAGCCGACAATACCAATTGAAGATGTCCACATACCCATAACAGGTACAAATAGCATCAAGAAATGTAAGAAACGCTTGTTGGAGAAAGCAATACCGAAGATTTGACTCCAGAATCTATTCGCTGTGATCATTGAATAAGTTTCTTCTTCTTGGGTTGGGTCAAAAGCTCTAAATGTTGAACTTTGAACCTTACCATCTGTATAAATACTTGTATCTTCATATAAAGTGTTTTGTACTGTAGCTCCATGAATAGCGCAAAGTAGAGCACCACCAAGAATTCCAGCAACACCCATCATGTGGAAGGGGTTTAAAGTAATATTGTGAAAACCTTGAATGAACAGAATGTAACGGAAGATTGCTGCAACACCGAATGAAGGCGCGAAGAACCAACTATGCTGTCCTAAAGGATAAATAAGGAAAATACTTGTGAATACTGCAATTACTGCTGAGAATGCTAAAGCGTTGTATGGTCTAATTCCAACAAGGCCAGCAATTTCAAACTGACGAAGCATAAAACCAATTAGGCCAAATACTCCATGTAATGCAACGAAGTTCCAGAGTCCACCAAGTTGTAGCCATCTTACGAAACTACCTTGGGCTTCAGGACCCCATAAAAATAGAAGACTGTGTCCCATGGCATCACCAGGGGTGCTTACAGCTGCTGTTAAAAAGTTACAACCTTCAAGGTATGAGCTTGCAACTCCATGTGTGTACCAAGAGGTAACAAATGTTGTTCCGACAAACCAACCACCTATAGCAAGATATGCACAAGGAAGTAGAAGTAGTCCGGACCAACCAATAAATACAAAGCGGTCGCGCTTCAACCAATCATCGAGGACATCAAACCATCCTCTCTGTGGGGCGCTACCAACTGCGATCGTCATGAGAAATCGTTTTTAGCTTCGGGATACGCAGTGACTGTAACAAAGATTGAGAGTAATGTGGGGAAATATTTGGATATCTGAAATGCCTTGTAAAGCTTTCCTGACTTTTTTATTAAAAATTAGGTAAGAATACTCCCTTAGTTTGTTAAATTATCTGAATTAGGCTCTAAAAAAAGATAAAAATGAATTCAGACCTCTCGTCTTTCGATAAAATCGAACAAAAAATTGGTGGATCAAGAAAAATTTCAAATTACATTATTGGAGGAATGCTAACGATAGGAGGTATTGGATTCCTTTTGGCCTCTGTATCTAGCTACACAGGAAGGGATTTATTACCTTTAGGAAATCCTTCAACTTTATTGTTTATCCCTCAAGGAATAATAATGGGAGCCTATGGAGTAATAGCTAATTTATTGAATTTTTACTTGTGGTATTTGGTTTATATAAACTTTGGTTCAGGTAGTAATTATTTTGACAAATCCTCAAAATCTGTGGAAATAAAAAGAAAAGGATTATTTAAAGATGTTGAAGTAAAATTAAATTTCGATGAGATTAAATCTGTTAAGTTGGATATTAGTGAGGGATTTAATCCTAGAAGAAGAATTGCTTTAGTTTTAAAGGGTAGAAAAAAAACTCTCCCTTTAAGCGGAGCGGGTGAACTTAAACCACTTCTTCAAGTTGAAGAAGAAGGAGCTCGTCTAGCTAAATTTTTAGATGTTAATTTGGAGGGCCTAAAATAAAAAAAAAATATTTTTTAAAAACATTTTCTTATATACAGGTTTTATTTTTGGTTCAAGCTTGTATTTATAAAAATAAGATTGATTCAAGTTATTACTGCCAAAAACTTAAATTTAGTTGCACTCAGATTAATAAAGTAGTTAAATTTAAAACTACAAAAGGTGATTTTGAGGTTAAATTATTTGGTAAAGATAATCCAGTCACAGTATCAAACTTTCTAGAAAACATAGAAAATAATATTTATGTGAATCAAAAATTTTATAAAATAATAAATTTTCCACAAATAAGTTTTATACATGGTGGTGTTAATCCAGAAAATAAATTTTATATTGAACGAAAACAAAATCTGAATAAGACAAGTCCATCAATACCTTTAGAAATAAAATTCAAGGAAGAAATAAAACCAAGATATAACTATCAAATAAAAAATCCTAATGAAACTGAAAATTTAGTTAATACTTTTGACAGTGGATCAATTGCTATGGTTAGGAGCGGTAAAAATAAGTCTTCATCTACTGAATTTTTTTTTGTGACTAATAAGATCCCAGAACTAGATGGAAGGTATTCGATTTTTGGAAAGATTGTTAAAGGTTTAGACGTACTCGAAAAAATAAATAAAGGAGACTACATCAAGGCAGTCCAAATATCTAATTAAATTTCTAGAGAATATTTGTTAATTTTTAACATTTCTGTATTAACTCCTGAAGAGCGTTTGAGAGCTACCTTACCAGTCCTCGCTATTTCAAGGATGCCGTATGGCTCGAGTAATTTCTCAAGAGCAACTAACTTCCCCGGATCTCCAACTACCTCGAGAGTTAAGGCCATATCTGATACATCAACAACTTTTGCACGGAAGATTTGTACTATATCAAGGATATTACTCCTAGTATCTTCTTTCGATGAAACTTTTAGTAACATCAATTCCCTCTCAACAGCGGCGAGGTTAGTAAAATCTACAACTCCAAGAACATTAAATAACTTATTAAGCTGCTTAGTCATTTGTTGAAGAGTTTCATCATCGCCTTCTACTACCATTGTTAACCTTGAAATCCCTTTAGATTCTGCAGGTCCTACTGCAAGGCTATCTATGTTGAATCCCCTTCTAGCGAATAGACCTGAGATTCTACTCAAGGCTCCAGATTCATCTTCTACAAGAACTGATAATGTATGTTTCATATTTTAAAAGGTTTTTAAATCTCTAATCCATTCATAAGAAATTCTATTGAATACTGAAGGGTCTTCATCATGGATACAATGTCCTGAATTGGATACTATTTTTAATTTTACCCATCTATGGAAATTTGCAATCTTTTTACCAACAAACAAAGGTATGAAATTATCTTTTTCTCCCCAAATCAATAAAAAAGGAACTTTTTTTGAGGTGCTAAGTTTTCTCAAAAGGTGAGAAGCTTTAAATTTTTCATCTCTAGAAGACATTCCAATACACATTGCTCTTAATGATCTAGCTGAAGTTCTCCTTAGAACAGGTTTTGTTACCAAATCTATTAGTTCGCTATCAATATTATCTTTTTTGAAATAGGCAGAATTTAGTCCCAGTTTAATAACTCCTAATTTAGTTATTAAAAATAAAATAATCTCCAAAGGGAAAAACAAAAAAAATATTGTTATGAATCTATCTTGAAATTTCTTAAATGATGATTTTTTTGTTATGGACTTTTTATTTTCTTGAATTTGATCTGGCAATGGGGATGCAATAACTGTTGCAATGTGATCCTCTAATGAAACAGCACATGTTAAAGCAACTAGTGATCCAAGGGAATTGCCAATAAGAATTACTTTCCCAGAATTCTTTGGTCTTATCACCTGTGCAATAAAGTCTTTCACTTGATTAGACCAAATCTCATTATTTAATTTCCCAATTTGTCTAATCCCAGGTTGATCTGAATCTCCAAATCCTATTAAATCTAGAGAATATGTGGCGCAATTCCTTTTCGCAAAATATTCTAAATTGTTTCTCCAATGTTTTCGATTGGCGCCAAATCCATGGAGAAAAATAATTGGAATTTCATTATCTTCGCCTGTAACACTCCAACAAATTTTATAACCATTCCAATTCCAGTAATTAGGAATGTTTATATTTTTTTTAAAATTATTATTCATATTCATATATTTAAAAATTTTCAAGATATTTGAATTATCTACATTTTTAACAAATTAATGTATTTTGAATGTAAATTATAGTTATCATTCAATTTTACTATGGCTAAAGAAATTTTTAGTATTGCAGCAGTTTTTTGGATACTGATACCAATAGGTTTAGTTGGTGGTGCTTTGTTATTAAAGTTTCAGGGAGACTGATTCTCACGGATACATCACAATTTGAGTTATGGTCTTAAAGTTAAGTAAATCTTAAGTATGAAGATTCTTTTAGTAGGAGCAACAGGGACACTTGGTAGACAAATAGCAAAGCAAGCTATAGAAGAGGGAAATGAAGTAAGATGCTTTGTAAGAAATCCAAGAAAAGCTTCCTTTCTACAAGAATGGGGTTGTGAGCTAACAAAAGGTAATTTATTAAATTCTTCTGATATCGAATATGCATTACAAGATATTGAAGTTGTTATTGATGCAGCAACTAGCAGGCCAGATGACCCTAAAAGTATTTATGAAATTGATTGGGATGGAAAACTTAACTTATTCAATGCTTGCGAATCTTTAAACGTAAAAAGGGTAATATTCCTTTCTATCCTCTTAACTGAAAAATTTAGAAATGTTCCTTTAATGGACATCAAATTTTGCACTGAAAAACTCCTTGAGAAATCTGATTTAGACTATACAATCTTCAAATGTGCAGCTTTTATGCAAGGAGTTATAGGTCAATTCGCTATCCCAATTTTAGATAGTCAAGCAGTGTGGATGAGTGGGACTCCAACTAAAATTGCTTATATGAATACTCAAGATATGGCGAAAGTTGTTGTAGCAGCAGTAAATAATCCAAAAACTCACAGAAAATCATTGCCATTAGTCGGTCCCAAAGCATGGGATTCAAACGAAGTCATATCCTTATGCGAAAAATTTAGCGAAAAGAAAGCTAAAATTTTTAGAGTTTCACCTTTTCTGATTATTGTCACTCAGAAAGTAGTCTCTTTTTTCCAAGACTCTTTAAATGTTGCTGAAAGACTGGCTTTTGCCGAAGTAACAAGTAGTGGTGAATCATTAGATGCTGACATGAGCAAAACTTACGAAATATTGGAACTTAAAAAAGAAGATATGACCTCACTAGAGAGTTATATAAAGGAGTACTACCAACAAATACTTAAAAGATTAAAGGAAATGGAAGCAGATCTAAATATTGAGGAAAAAAAGAGATTACCTTTTTAATATTGCAATTTTAGAATTATATAGTATATTTGTACTATATATAGTTGATTATGTCTGTTTCTAAGTCTAAAAATCTTGCACGAAAACTAGATAATTTTGCAAAAGAAGCAAAAAATGAATTGAATAATGTTTGTGGATCTTCATTGTGGGAAAGCCTTGGGTTTGTTTTTTTTGATCAATTAGAAGATTCTGAAAAAATTGCGAAAGCAAATTTTTATTATGGTCAACTTCAAATAATCAATGAAATTAAATTCTCAATTTGAATTGAATTTCATATTTTTACGTATGTAATTTTTCTTAAATCAATTTTGGCTAATCTTTTTCTGATAATATGAACTTAGTAAAAGATTAATTAATGATTGAAACTTCAGGTGTAATAGAAAAAGAGCAGGGGAATGGATTTTATTTAGTTACTTTAGAACAACCTGAAGGACATCAATGTTTATGTAGAGCTGCAGGCAAATTGACAAAATTTAGAATTAAATTATTAGCTGGAGATAAAGTGTTAGTTGAGATTAGTCCTTATGATCTCTCTAGAGGGAGGATAACTTATAGAGAAAGAAATGCAGGTGGTGCTAAACCTACTACTAATAAAAATAACCCTAAGAGAAATAATAAATAAAAGATATTTTAGATAATATTTTTTATCGCTTCTTTAAACTCACTTCTTTGCTTAACACCTTGCCATTGTTTTTTTAATAATTTTTCTTTAAAAAGTTGAACTGTTGGTGTACCGTTAATACCAGCTTGTTTTGCAATATCTTGATCTTTATCAATATCTATTTCAACGCCAAGAACTGCACCATCAAGTTCTTTAATTACCCTTTTTAACTGAGGTTTCAAAACATGACATGGGCCGCAACTTGGAGAACTAAAAATTACTAAGATAGGTTTTTTACTCTCGTGATAAAGTTTCCTTAATGCATAACTGCCTTTTTGCCATTCAGAATTTGAATCGAAAGTATCTTCATTAACTTCTTCTTCATTAAAATCTGATGAATTAAGGTTTTTTTCTGGTTCTGGCGTTTCTCTGACTATAGTTTTTGCTAAGTTTTTCTCGGCAAGCCACCTTTCGGAAGCTAATGCTGCCATGCATCCAGTTCCCGCAGCAGTAACTCCTTGTCTCCACTCAGAATCTACAACATCACCTGCTGCAAAGATGCCTTCAATAGATGTTTCTGGTCTTCCGGATTTACAAGCAATATATCCTTTATTGTCTAAATCGATTTTGTTGCCTAAGAACTTCGTATTTGGTGTGTGCCCTATCGCGTAAAAAAGACCTTTTATATTGATTTCCCCTTTACCTTCTTGTGAGTGAATAGTTTCTATTCTCTCGAGCCATTCGGAGCCATCAGCTTTATCAACTTTTGTGTTCCAATGAATTTCTATCTTTGGATTAGCTTTTACTCTGTCAACCATTGCTGCGCTAGCCCTTAATTTTTCTGATCTAACAATCAAATGAACTTTGCTGCCATACTTTGTGAGGTATGCTGCTTCTTCACATGCAGAGTCACCTCCTCCAATAACAGCTAATTCCTCATCTCTAAATTGTGGGGTCGCTCCATCACAAATTGCACAAGCACTTATTCCTTTACTCCAGAACTTATCTTCATTTATAACGCCCAATCTATTAGCACTTGCTCCAGTAGCAATAATAATTGAGTTAGATTTTATGGTCCCTTCTAAAGTTTTTAATTCAAAAGGATGTGAATCAGTATTTATTGAGACAACATCACTTTCGTATAAATTAGTACCCCATCTTTCTGCTTGAGCCTTCATTAGATCCATCAACTCAGGACCTAGTACACCATCTGGGAAGCCTGGATAATTTTCAACAAATGTTGTAGTCATTAATTGTCCACCAGGAATTCCACCAGAATTAAATCCTGTTACGAGCAAAGGTTGGAGATTTGCTCTTGCTGCATATATTGCAGCTGTATAACCTGCAGGCCCCGAACCTATAATTACAAGGTTTTCTACTTTTGAAGTATTTTCTTTATTTTCCATTTATTTTTTAATATCACTACTAATATTAATAAACAAACCCAAATAATGTAGGGCGGATTTCACTCGATCGATTTATTATTTAATCGTTGACTTTATGGTCTAATAATTTTTTTAATTCCGTTGGGAAATTTAGAACAGAATCTTTTAAATTTTTGTTCTTTTCTCCAATATGTAATATCCACTCTCTAAACTCTTCTGCGATTGCATAACTATCCTCATATCTTTCTAGAGTATCCATTGCTGAAATTCTGTTGGTAGCCCAACAGGTAGCAATGTCTATTCTTTTTCTAATGAAATTGTCCATTGGAAATTAAAAGTTGTATATAGATAAACACAAAACAAAGCTTATGTATTGTCTAATAAGTTACAACTTTGTACTTCAAAACAATAATTTAATTTTTAATTTATATTTGAGCCAATTTTTGGACAAATTATAAAGAAAATATAAAGAAACAGGCTTAAACTGCCTCGCTATGATTTGCAAGTAGCCTTTCAACTTCCTCAAAACCCTCTTTAGCTGAATTTATTGCAAGTTCCTCGCTAACTTTTTCTTCTGATATTAATTTTGCGGATATTTTCTTTAAAAGTGTTTCTTTCTTTTCCCTTAGTGAACTTACAATTTCCTCTTCAATTATAGATTTTATTGCTTTAGAAATTATTTTTTTATCATTTGCCTCCTCAAATGTGCCTTGAACTAATTCCTGAATAAATAATCTATGCACCTCACTACTTCTTAGAAAGCTTTCTGTGGCATTAATTATTCCTTCAACAAGAGCTTCATCAGGTTCTGAATCATTTTCTGCCAGCTTAAATTCCCAATCTAAATGTCTTCTTTGCCAACCTGCTGAGTGGAGACTGGGCATGACTGTCTGAGAATAAGTATCAACTGACATCTCATAAATTCTCTCTGCTAATTTCTCGCACCAATCTTTACCATGCTTTTCTAGATTTTTCTGCATAGCTTGCCTTGGAACGGCATGACCACCATGATGACTGTGACATACTCCGTCAGGACATTCGATTGCTTTTATACTCATTGGATTTTTTAGTACCTATATATTCTAGATAGCTATTTTTTATAGAAAAGAAAATATATTTTTAACAAAAATCCAAGACTTTTGACTTTCTTCAATTTATATTTAGTATGTTAAAAAAATAAATAAATTGACAAAGATACTTATTCCTTCCGAAACTAGCTCTGGTGAAAGGAGAGTTTCAGCTACACCAGAAGCGGTAAAGAAATTAAAAAGCCTTGGATGTGATGTTTATATTGAAAGTTCAGCAGGACAATTATCAGGATTTAGTGACTTATCATATGAAGAATCGGGCGGAACAATAATATCTAACTTAGATCAAAAAATTTGGAGTGAAGCAGACCTAATATTTTGTGTTCAAACTCCATCAGAGGATAATTTAATTAAGTTAAAGAAAGGCGCTGTTCTGCTTGGTCTTCTTAACCCATATGGTAATAAGGAGCTTCTAAGGATTATAAATAGTAATAAGATTTCAGCTTTATCACTAGAGTTGCTTCCGAGGATTAGTAGAGCTCAATCTTCTGATGTTCTTTCTTCACAGGCCAATATTGCTGGATATAAAGCAGTTCTTTTGGCTGCAAGTGAGTTAGATAGATATTTCCCAATGCTTATGACAGCAGCAGGGACAGTCCAACCTGCCAAAGTAGTGGTTCTTGGTGGAGGCGTTGCAGGATTACAGGCAGTTGCGACAGCAAAAAGACTTGGAGCAATAGTATTTGTATCTGATATTAGACCTGCTGTTAAAGAACAAGTAGAGTCCCTCGGAGCAAGATTTATAGAACTTCCTGAAGTTGAGGAAAAGCCAGGAGAGGCGGGAGGTTATGCAAAAGCTGTAACACCCGAATTCCTCTCAAAACAGAAGGCAACTTTAACTAAATATTTATCTGAAGCTGATGTTGCTATTTGTACTGCGCAAGTTCTAGGTAAAAAGGCACCTGTTTTAATAGACTCACCCATGATTGAAAAAATGAGGCCTGGAGCAGTAGTTATTGATTTAGCAGTTTCTCAGGGAGGGAACTGCGAAGGAACAAAATCAAATGAAACTATTATGAAAGATGGTGTAAAACTTATAGGAGCGGGCGAATTACCCTCTTCAGTTCCTTATGATGCAAGTTCACTTTATGCTAAGAACTTAACATCTTTGATTACACCATTTATAAAAGATGGTGTAATTAAATTAGATAAAGAGGATGAACTCATTTCTGGATGTTTATTAAGCGATGAAGGAGTTGTTCTTCAAAATAAAGTTTTTGAAAATTGAGGTTTTAAAATTATGTCTTTTATAAGTCTTCTTTGGGTTCTTTTACTTGGTAGTTTATTAGGCCTCGAGTTAATTGGAAAAGTTCCTCCTACTCTTCACACACCTCTAATGAGTGGAGCAAATGCAATTTCAGGAATAACAATGCTTGCAGCCTTGACTTTAATTGTAAAAGCAGAAGGTAACGTACCACTTTTAATCATTGGTTCAGTTTCTCTTGGATTTGCTCTTTTCAACGTTGTAGGCGGTTTCTTTGTAACTGATCGGATGCTCGCGATGTTTAGTCGTAAACCATCAAATAAGAAGTAATTTTTAACATGAATCTACCTGTAATCATTAAATTCGTTATTGACCTTCTAGCAGTACTTTTACTCGCTTTGGGAATAAAAGGATTGTCAAAAGTAAAATCAGCAAGGGATGCCAATAGATTAGCTGCATTTGCAATGTCGTTATCAGTAGTAGGGTTACTTTCTTATTATTTAGGCACTTCTGGAATTGCAATTCAGTCTTGGATTTGGATAATAATTGGATCAATAATAGGTAGTTTATTCGGAGCAATTCTTGCAAAAAAAGTACCTATGACCTCCATGCCTGAAACAGTGGCATTGTTCAATGGTTGTGGAGGAATGTCATCACTTTTGGTGGCCTTAGGAGTAGCTATTTTCCCAATTTCTAATAGTGTAGAAAATCTTGATTTTTTTAAGTCACTGATTAACGAAGTTTCAATATCTGTTTCTATATTTGTTGGTGCCATAACTTTCACAGGTTCAATGGTGGCGATGGCAAAGTTACAGGGTTGGTTGTCAACTCCAGGATGGACTCAGAGCAAAGTTAGACATTTTGTAAATATTGTTTTTGCAGTTGCTTCCTTGATAGCTTTTTTTGATTTGATAAACGGCAATACAAGTTCTATTTGGCTTTTAGTTATAGTTTCTTCTTTATTAGGTATTGGAGTTACTTTGCCAATTGGTGGAGCTGATATGCCAGTAGTTATATCTTTATTAAATAGCTATTCAGGGATTGCAGCAGCAGCAGCAGGTTTCGTTGTAGATAGTCAGCTTTTGATAGTAGCAGGCGCAATGGTTGGAGCGGCAGGTCTAATACTTACTCAAGTAATGTGCAAGGGTATGAATAGATCATTGGTCTCAGTTCTTTTTGGAGGATCTTTATCGGCACAAAGTACAGCCTCTTCTGGTTCAGGAGAATATACAAATATAACTTCATGCAGTGTTGAAGAATGCGCATTGACTTTAGAGGCAGCCAACAAGGTAATTATTGTTCCTGGTTATGGTCTGGCAGTAGCTCAAGCTCAACATACTTTAAGGGAAGTGACAAAAAAACTAGAGCAAAGTGGTATTGAAGTTGTTTACGCAATTCATCCTGTAGCAGGGAGGATGCCTGGACATATGAATGTACTTTTAGCAGAAGCAGATGTTCCTTACGAACAACTTAAAGAGATGGACGTTGTAAATCCTGATTTTCCAGCAACGGATGTTGTTTTAGTTTTAGGAGCAAATGATGTGGTTAATCCTCAAGCTAAAAATGATAGCTCTTCTCCTTTATATGGCATGCCAGTTCTTGATGTGCAGGAAGCAAGAACGGTATTTGTAATTAAACGTGGTATGAGTGCAGGTTACTCCGGAATAAAAAATGATTTATTTGATCTGCCAAATACCTCAATGGTCTTTGGGGATGCAAAAAAGGTACTGAATGATTTGATTGGAGAATTAAAGGATCTTGGAGTTGGGGAGAAATAATAACATATCTTTTAGTTTTTCAGAATACGTAAAAAATAAGCCATTTCGAGAAGTCTTACCTTGGATAGGTGGCGACTTACAAACTTTGAGAGATACTTTTGTTATTGATTTTGGTAAATCAAAGAAAAATAAAAAAATATTCTTTCCGATTAATAAAATTCTTTCTAAAAAATTTGAATGTGATTATCTTTTAGGTTTTTTAGAATTACCTGAAAACTTAAACTCACTTAGGGGTTTTGTAATCGTTACTCATGGTTTAGGGGGCTCAACTAAACGGTTTGGTTTAAGAAGAATATCTAGGAAATTAGCAAATAATGGTTTTGGAGTTCTTAAATTAAATCTAAGAGGATCTGGTTCTGCGAGATATTTAGCTAAAGGAAATTATTGTGCTAGATGCTCTAGTGATGTTATTTCAGCAATTAATTATTTTAAAAAATTCATTAACTTAGAATTTAAAAAGCTCATTAAGATGAATAATCTTCCAATTTACGGAGTTGGATTATCTTTAGGCGGAACAATTCTTTTAAATGCCTGCTTAGATTACGATAAAAACAAAGGAGAAAAACTTTTAGATGGCCTTGCCTGCGTGAGTACCCCTTTAGATTTATCTTCATGCAGTCTCTGTATTGAAAAACCTAGAAATTCTATCTACCAAAAATGGTTACTTCACCGCTTAAAAAATCAGTTATGGGATGGATTTAATGATGAAGGCAAACTCCTTGATAACGAGAAATTAAGAATAAAAATTAGAAATTTAAAAAGTATAAGAGAATTTGATCAGAAATTTACAGCTCCTAGTTGGGGATTTAATTCTTTAGAGGATTATTATATTAAAGCTTCTCCAATATTTAGAATCCAAAACTCAATAAAAAAATTACCTCCAATGCTTTTTATTCATGCCAAGGATGATCCATGGGTTCCATATACGGATACTTTGAATTTAAGAAAAGAATCTATTGATAAATTTACTATTTTAATAACTGAAAAAGGAGGTCATAATGGTTTTCATTCGATTAATGGCTGCTGGTCAGACGAAGTCGTAAAGAACTGGTTTATGAGTATATAGGACTATTTGAAAATGGTGTTTTTTTTAAAAATCCATTTTTCAATTGGCTTACCGTTAATAATATGTGAGGTAAAAATTTCTGAAATTTTTTCTGGAGAAACTTTCTCGTACCAAATACCATCAGGCCAAACAAGAAGAATTGGGCCGTTCTTACATATCCTTAAACAGTCAGCTTTTGATCTTAATATATGAACGTTTTCTTTATAGAGATCATTCTCAAATTTTTTTAAAGTCTTTTTCAGACTTTCCCATGTTTTTTGACCTTCATTGCCTTTAAAGCATTTCTTTTTTGTGGGAGTGGCGCATAGTAGAAGGTGTTTAGAAACCTCTTTCCCCATTTTGAAAAACTTTTCCTAGGTGCTTTCAAATTGATTCTAAGGGATGAAAGAAGCACCTGTTAAAAAAATTTTTCAACAATTAAAGCAAATTCATGTATTTAAATTATTAATATTTGATCTGAAATTAGTGGCAATTAGTTTCTTTTTTATGGATATGTGGAGTTTATGATGAGATTTTGTAGATGCTCTGGAATCTTCTCATCCTGAATTTGAAAGTTGTTTATCCTATTTAATTCTGAACTGCATTAATAATTTCCTGTATTACAACTATACAGAAACTTATAATAATTGGTCTTTTTCTGAGATTTTTCTTTGAAATTACTTGTCTTTATTGATTTTTGTTTATAAAAATGTAGTTATCGGTACAAATTTTAGAACTTTAATATTTTGGGATCACATAGATTAAAAACATTACATAAGGATAACTTATTTTCTTTTTCAAGAATCGGACCTGATATTTACGGCTCCACTCATCCTCAGAATTTATTATCTGAAATAAAGGAAAGAGCAGAATTTCTATATGAGTTATTGGACAGGCATGTAATTTCCATAGACCCCTTCAGTAAAGACTGTCTTCTACAACTTTTCAGGCTGGCGGCAAAATTCGAAAGTAACCCAAACAGATATATTTCCCATAACAGTCCCCTCAAGGGAAAGATACTCATAAATGCCTTCTATGAACCAAGCACCAGAACGAGATTATCGTTTGACAGCGCATGGCATAGGCTAGGTGGCGATTCAATAAATATCACCGATAAAAGTTCCACTGGAATTGCCAAGGGAGAAACTCATTTGGATATTGCTCATATGTTTAATAATTACGGTGACTGCGTTGTCCTCAGAGAAAGTGACAATGAGGCGATCTTTGAAATGACAAAATCATTGAGAATCCCAATAATAAATGCCGGTAATGGAATCGATGAACATCCCACTCAGGCGATGTCTGACCTTTATACGATTTTTAAATGGAGACCTCATTTGGTTAACAAATCAATTGATGATAGTGAAAAAATCACCATTGGTATCATCGGAGTTCCATCACGGATGAGAACAGTCAGATCTCTTCTGAAATTATTCTGTAAGTTTCCATATTTCATAAAAAAAATTATTGTAATTTACGATGACAAATCTATTGATCAGAACGATCTATTTGATGAAGGCCAGTTGGAACAACTTATTGAATCTGGTTTAAAGATTGAGCTGGAGACGGATATGCCAAAAGTATTGCCTTCCCTAGACGTTACGTATATAAATGCAATTGCATGGGTGGGAGAAGATTATGAGGTTCATGGAAGTACATTTAAATTGCATAGTGAGTTGCCATTTAAAAAACATTCCATAATATTGCATCCACTTGCTCGTGGTCCTGAATTGTCAACATCACTGGATCAAACCTCAAAAAATTGGTATTTTGCTCAGTCAAGAGGAGCAGTATTTGTAAGAATGGCATTGCTTACCTGTCTGATGGATAGAACAACAAGAGTAATGGATGTCGTTTAACTAGATGTGTGGAATAGGGGGGATTTTTAATAAATCAAAAGATAAATCTGTTGAACCTCAGATTCTCGTAAATATGGCTGCTATTCAAAGCCATCGTGGACCGGACGGCTTTGGATATAAATTATCAGATGATGCTTCTTTAGGATTCTGTCATGCGAGACTCTCAATAATAGATTTAAATGAAAATCGAGCCAGACAGCCTTTTGTTGGAGGTGCCGAAAATCATATTTTGATGGCACATAACGGTGAATTTTATGACTTTCAAAGAATCAGGGCTGATCTTGTTGCTCAGGGCGTAAGCTTTTCTTCAAAAAGTGATTCGGAAATATTGCTTAGACTTTATGAGAAATATGGCATTGATGAGTCATTATCTTATCTGAGAGGAGAATTTGCCTTTTCGTTGTTTGATGCAGATCAGGATTGTCTTTATCTTGTAAGAGATCGATTTGGGATTAAACCTCAATACTGGATTGAGACCGATGATTCCTTAATATTTGGCTCTGAATTAAAAGTACTATTTGCCCATCCATCAGTTGAAAGAAAATTTACGGGAGAAGGACTGGTTCATCAACTTATGCAGGTTATGGTCCCTGGCTCTACGGCATTTGCAGGTGTTAAACAAGTTAAGCCTGGATATATTCTTAAAGTAAAAAGATTAAATAATAAATTTCAGATAACAGAGGAAAAGTTCTGGGATATAAATTTCCCAAAGAAAAACACTTATGAAAGAGAAAAAAGTGAAGAATATTTTATTGAAAATATTAGAAAAGAATTGTTGAGAGCTGTCGAATTAAGAATGGTCGCTGATGTTCCGGTCGGCTGTTATTTATCCGGTGGAATTGATAGTTGCTCAATTTTGGGATTAGCTTCTGCCATAAGTCAAAAATCAGTAAAGGCATTCACGATTGGTTTCAGTGATGAAAGATATGATGAAACTTCGATAGCAAAAGAGATGGCTGTCGCCACAAATGCAGATCATGAGATTTTAAAAATAAATGGGGATGATCTGTATGGGAATTTTGAAAAGGTTCTATGGTTTACCGAAAGATCTATTTATAACACCCTCGCAATTGCCAAATACCTTATGAGTAAAAGAGTGAATGAGCTCGATTATAAGGTCGTTATGACAGGAGAGGGTTCAGATGAATTGTTTGGTGGTTATCCCGCTTTTAGAAAAGATATGTATACCTATGGGGTAGGAATTTCTAATGCAGAATCTGAGAATCTTAAAGAAAATCTAGAAAATTCAAATGATATTTTCAAGGGCGCGATGCTAGCTAATGAAGAGATAAGTAATCAATCTTTCAAAGAATTCTTCGGATTTACACCAAGTTGTCTTCAACCTTGGCTTGCATGTGAAACTTATGCAAAAAGTCTAGTCTCAAGTAAATATAAAGAGTTAATGGAAGATTATGATCCTGGAGCGGCAATTTTTGGAGAACTTGATCTTGAACAGTTAGAAGATAGATACGCAATTGATCAGGCTCAGTACGTTTGGATGAAGACTATGCTTGAGGGCCAAATTCTCACATGGGGAGGAGATAGAGTGGATATGTCAAATTCAATGGAGGCCAGACCTGCATTTTTAGATCATCACCTAGCTGAAGCTGCTGTTGCTGTCCCCCCTGAATTAAGGATTAAAGACAATGTCGAGAAGTATGTTTTAAGAGAAGCCATGTCAGGATTACTGCCTGAATCATTATATAAACGTGAAAAATTTCCTTTTATGGCTCCCCCTTCCCATGCAGATAAAGATAATTTAAGTTCTATGCAGGAAATTGTAGATGAGTTTTTAAGTCCTGAGAGGATAAGAGAATTTGGAATCTTGGATGAAACAGAAGTAAATAATTTGCTGAATAAATTTTTTAGTTCTGAGCTTGATGACTCAGAAAAAGTACAATTGGATGCAATAATCAATCATCTTTTAAGCGTTCAGATTTTATATAAGATTTTTATAATTGAGGATATCCCAGATAAGGCTCAAAAGATGGCTGATAATTTGGGTTGGAAAGTTTGAATTCCTTCCTTAAATTAATTTCTGAAAAGGTGTAAACCAATACAGGTTTTATTTGAAAAATAAGAGACCTTAAATAGGTTTAAGTAATAGACGTATGAGCTATAGCGCTAGTTTAAACACTCTAGAGCCACAGGTAATAAATAGGGAGAGAATCCAAGAATTGATAAATTCTTTTTCTTCAATCGGAGCTTCTGACAATGGCTCTGTTTCAAGAAGAGGTTTTTCTGATGAAGATATATATGCAAGAAATTTTTTTATGAAAACCCTTAAAGACTTAGGTTTAAAAATAAGAATAGATACTGCAGGAAATATTATTGCAAGATTAGATGGTCATGATAATAATTTACCTCCAATTGTTACTGGATCTCATCTCGACACTGTTCCAAAGGGAGGTAAATACGACGGAACTTTAGGAGTAATTGCAGGAATTGAAATTGCTTTTTTACTTCAGGAAAATGACATTAAATTAAATAGACCATTTGAAATAATTGTCTTTGCTGATGAAGAATCGACGATGATTGGTTGTAAAGGCTTTGCAGGTAATTTATCTGTAAACGAAGAAGATTTTATTACCAATAATTCTTGTTCAATAATTCATAATCTTTCTCGGATTGGTGGAAATTGGCTTGAGATTAAAAGTGCGGCAAGAAGTAAAAAAGATATATTTGCTTTTCTTGAATTACATGTTGAACAGGGAAAGGTTCTAGAAGATGGTGGTTTGGATATCGGAATTGTTAATGGAATAGTAGGTCAAAAAAGAATAACGGTTAAGGTTACAGGCGAGGCAAATCATGCAGGAACTACACCGATGTCAAATAGAAATGACGCACTTTTGGCTGCCTCTAAAATTATTGTTGGCATTGAACAGATTGCTAAAACTACTTCTGAAAGTGCAGTCGCAACAGTTGGTAAATTGAAATTACATCCCAATGCGGCAAATGTTATTCCAGGAGAGGCAGTATTCACTATAGATATGAGAGATTTGGATGAAGATGTAATTGGGAAAATGAGTTTAAGAATTGAGAATCTATGCTCAGAAATTCAAGAAGTCACTGGATGCGGAGTACAGATAGAACCTCAATTTGAAGTGATTCCCACTAATTCATGCCCTAAATTAGTGAGATCTTCATTTCATGAATCTGAAAAGTTGGGATTTAAAACTGGAATCTTACCAAGCAAAGCAAGTCATGACTCACAAGAAATAGGAAGGATTTGTCCTATGGTTATGATCTTTGTCCCAAGTAGGTATGGTCTGAGTCATTCCTATAAGGAATATACTTCTCTTGATCAATGCGCTAATGGTATTGAGGTTTTATTGAATACAATATTTTCCATTGATAAGAATTTTTTAGACAAGCCTCTAATGATATAAATGACATTTTCAATTATTGGTTTTGATCCTTTAAAAAATAGATTTGGTGTTGCGGTTTCTTCTTGTCATATAGCTGTTGGCTCAACAGTTTCATTCGTTAGATCACAGGTTGGTGCTGTTGCAACTCAAGGGCAAACTAATCCGTATTTAGGATTAAGAAGTCTTGAGTCACTCCAATCCTGCTCTGACTCCAAAATTGTTTTGGAAGATTTAATTAAAGAAGATTTTGGCAGGGAAAAAAGACAGGTTCACTTAATTGATAAGTATGGGAGAAGCGCATGCTGGACAGGTCAAGAATGTTTTCAGACAAGTGGACATATAAGTGGAGAAAACTTTTCTGTAGCTGGCAATTTTCTTGAGAATATTGAAGTTCTTGAGGTAATGGCTTATGTTTTTAAACAAAGTGATCCAAATATTAAATTAGGGAAAAGACTACTTGATGCTCTTAATGCAGGAGAAAATATAGGAGGAGATAGACGAAGCCCCCGTTCAACCTCAAGTGCCCTAAAGGTAAGTGGAGAACTAGGCTTTCCTCTTTTAGACCTTAGAGTTGATTATCATGATTCCTCTGTAGATGAACTAATTAGAATTTATAGACATAGTCAAAGTGAATGGGCCCAGGAATGGAGAGATTCAATGAATGACTTGCCTGAAATGAATATGAAATGGAAATTTAGGGTTGCCTAAGCTTTAATTATTATTGTCAAATTTTTACGAAATGAGAAGCAACCCACTTCTCCGAAGTTGAAGAATATTAGCAAATTCACGTTTTATGTCGATCGCTAAAGACCTATTAAATTATGAGCAAAAAATTTTGCTCAGATAATGCAATAGGGATTGCTGAAAGACTTACTGCAAAATAATCTATTGCGATTAAATTCCCTTACTGATTTCGAATAGATATCAGCTGTAAGGATTGCTCCAAAATTTACTATAACTACTGTCAAGACAAGTAGCTCGATAGCGAGGTTGGTCATAAGATTACCCTCCTTAAACTTATATGAAAACTCTATAACGATGTTGTATGTATTGAATAGAGTTTAAATTCTTATTTTTGGGAGTCTAAATCTTTCTTAGTTAGTTGCTTTTTTCCCCTTAGCGACCATTACTACTGGTACTAAGAGATAAGTAAAGAAAGAGATTAAGAAAATGTCTATGTTCATGGGTTTTTACTATAAATTTTTTAAATCTTGCTCTATTTTCTCAAGTTTTTGGTTTAGTTCTGTTTTCTCCTTCAATAGAGCTTTTTTCTTTAATTGAAGCTCTTTGTTAAATGGAGAATTAAAGTACTTTTTGTAAGCTAGAAAAAATACAGCCAGTGCTACAACAATCCCTATCGCGCCAATTATTAGTATGGGCGAAGATGGAAAATCGTAGAATGGAACAGAGAGTAAAAGCATTTAAACAAAACCTGGAATTATTTGGCCTGTTGTTAAGTAAGCTCCGACAGCAGCAATTAATCCAAGCATTGCGAACCTGCCATTAAGAGTTTCTGCAACAACTTTTTCTTTTTCGATTGTTTTTACTTTAGGGTTTGAATTTGTCATTGGATTTGAAATTAGATAGTTTAAATTTTCGTTTTGAAATTGCTTGGTTAGATAAGCAACGAGGATAGCTGTGAAGAATACGATTACAGCTAAAAAACCTGAGAGAGGGGACATTAAAAAATACCTGGAATTATTTGGCCTGTAGTTACATAAGCTCCCAAAAGTGCCACTAAACCGATCATTGCCCAACGACCATTAACTTTTTCTGCATTTTGAGGATATCCATCGTAAGAAACAGATTGATCAACATAAGGACGAGGTTCAGTTGGAAAAATATTTTGCCTTCCACCTGATTCTGTAGTTACGTATGAAGAATTAGTCATTGGTTAAATAATTTAATTATTAATAAACGTAACATTCTTATTAACTAATGTAAAGAAAAAGAGTAAAAATATGTGTAATTCGGCACTTTTAAATCAATTCTGGTACAGATACGTAACACTAAGTAATTAAGTTTTAAAGTTGAAGCTAATAATTAAAAGATCATGGAAGTATGAAAAAGCTTATTCGGATTTGCTTTTGACTGATCAAAATATATTTACTTAAATTATGTATATATAGTCACCTTGTAAATCTCTGTTGAGAAGTCTATAGATGGTGTTGGTACTTTTATATTGTCTTTTGCTTAAAAAATATTGTAATAAATAGGTTCTTAGGAATTGTTTAAAAGGTTTAAAGTGGGTCTAGTGTATCAGATGCTTTTTAAAATTCACTTTTATCCAATACTTACGTATTTTTTCCCTTTTTTAATTTCTTGCTTAACAAAAAGTCTGGCCCAATTGTCTACTTCAAGAATATCATCCAATTCGGGACTCAAATTCAAATTCTCCATATGCGATTCACAAGCTTTACTTATAAATGTTGGAATTTCTTGAAAAGAAATTTTTTCTTTAAGGAATTGTTCAACAGCCATTTCATTAGCAGCATTTAAAACTGCGGGCATAGTCCCAGAAGATTTTCCTGCGGCATAGGCAAGTCCCATGCATGGATATTTAAACTCGTCTGGCTCTTTAAAAGTTAATTTTCCAATTTCACTTAGGTTTAATCTTTTCCAATTTGTTTTAAATCTCTCAGGCCAACTCATCGCATATAAAATGGGTAGTTTCATATCTGGCCAACCTAATTGAGCTAATACTGAAGAATCATCCATCTCAATCATTGAATGAATAATACTTTGAGGGTGGATAACTATTTCGATATTTTCGTAAGAGGTCCCAAATAAATAATGAGCTTCTATAACTTCTAATCCTTTATTCATAAGAGTTGCAGAATCTACAGTTATTTTTTTTCCCATATCCCAATTAGGATGCGAAGTAGCATCTTCCACTGTGACATGCTTTAAATCCTCGACGGCCCAATCTCTGAAAGCACCACCAGAAGCTGTTAAATGTATGGCTTTTAAACCTTTAGGTATCTCACCTGTTGAAAAATCTGCATTTTCATAATTGGGTAATCCTTGTAAACATTGAAAGATTGCAGAGTGTTCTGAATCAGCAGGTAAAAGCCTACTATTATTTTTCTTTAATGCAGGAATAACAATTGGACCTGCCGCAATTAAAGTTTCTTTGTTAGCAAGTGCAATATTTTTCCCCGCATTAATTGCTGACATTGTTGGAATTAAGCCTGCACAGCCTACTATCCCTGTAACCACAGTATCTGCCTTGTCCCATGCTGCAACTGCGTTAATCCCCTCCTTTCCACTCAAAACCAATGGAGCAATATCTAAATCTAAGTTATTAATATTATCTTTTAAATCTTCTATAAGATTTTCATCCTCAATCGCAACTACTTCTGGTTTATGTGTCTTAACTTGTTCGGTTAATAAATTAATATTTCTTCCTGCCGAAAGAGCTACGGCTTTAAACTTATCAGGCTGCTCACTAGCTATTTCGAGAGTTTGAGTCCCAATTGAACCAGTAGAACCGAGCACAGTAATGTATTTCAATTTTCTCTGATATTTCTAATATCTTCCCATTTAAAGGTGTATTTAAAAAACAAAAATTTCAAATTGGTTTTTTTCTTAAAATTTAGACCCTTATCCATGTTGTTATTTCCTTTGATTGATCAATAAGTTCAATACCTTTTTCTTTTAACAAATTCCTAATTTCATCTGCCTTTGTATAATTCTTTTCTTTTTTTGCTTTCAATCTTTCATTAATAAGCATTGATATTTCTTCTTCTTTTATTTTACTTTCTTTTACTAAAACCTCTTTTTTAAGACCAAGTACCTCAGCTAACTTTTCAAGAGTTTTAAAATTCTCAAGTAGAAAGAATTTTTCATTTAGGTCTATTTTAAAACCTTCGACCCTTTGAAATTGGTTTAAAAAGTTTTTTAATGGTTTTGCTAAATCGTAAATAATTGCAATAGCACCTGCTGTATTTAGGTCATTTCCAAGAGCCTCGGAAAATTTAAGCTTTTTTTGAGATAATTCAAAGCTTATTTTCTCTTTATATTCGTCTTCGATAGATTCATTCTTATCAATAGATTTAAAAGCATCTTTTGTAAGGTCCAAAAAAGAAAGGGCTACATTAATGTTTTTCCAAGCTTCTGAAGCACTCCTTAAAGCTTCTTCAGTAAAATCAAGTGGTTTTCTATAATTCACAGTCATAACAAAATATCGCAAAGTCATAGGGCTTATACCTGACTTAATTAGTTCTCTGATAGTTTTAAAATTTTTAAGGGATTTACTCATCTTTTGTCCATTTACATTGACCATCCCATTGTGTAACCAATAGTTCGCTAGCTTTTTGCCATTGGCTGCTTCTGATTGGGCGATTTCATTCTCATGATGTGGAAAAATCAAATCAGAACCACCTAAATGGATATCAATAGTATCTCCTAATTCATCTTTAACCATCGCTGAACATTCAATATGCCATCCCGGCCTACCTTTTCCCCATGGCGAATTAAAAAAAGGTTCATCATCTTTGGCTTTTTTCCATAGCGCAAAATCTTGCGGATTAAGTTTTTTACTATTTTCTTCATTAACCATCCTTCCTTGCTGATTGATATTTTGTTCTTGTAAATTTTGATTACTTAGCTTTCCATAATTTTTATTTTTGAAAACAGAATAATAAACATCTCCATCCCTAGAGTATGCATAACCTTTGTCCTCAAGGATTGTTATGAAGGAGCAGATATTGCATATATGATTCGTTGCTCTTGGCATGCTATCCGGACGCATTATCCCTAAAGAATCCATATCTTTATGAAATTCAATGATATTTTTTTCAGATACTTCCTTCATTGAACTGCTTTCTTCTTTCGCTCTTTTTAAGATCTTGTCATCAATATCTGTAAAATTTTGAACATACTTCACTTTGAAATCACTGTAAATTAAAAATCTTCTCAATACATCCCAAGCGATATAACTTCTGGCATGACCAAGATGACATAAATCATAAACAGTTACCCCACAACAATAAATTTTTACTACATCATCAATAGGTTTAAAAACCTCTACTTTTTTGCTTAAAGTATTAAAAAGTTTGATCATCTTAAACTAAGTATTTCATAAGGTTTATTTTGTCTCCATCCAATTGTCTCCAATTCCAATATCAACTAAAAGAGGCACATTTAATTTTACACAATCTTCCATAGTCTTCTTTACTAATTTCGTCGTAATTTCCAAAGAATCTGGTTCAACTTCAAACAATAATTCATCATGTACTTGTAAAAGCATTTTTGCTGGAATATTCATTTCTATGAATTTTTTATTTAATTGAACCATTGCAATTTTAATAATATCTGCACTTGAACCCTGAATTGGGGCATTGGCTGCAGCTCTTAGTGACTGTGCTTCCATGCCAGCTCTTCTTGCGGATTGCAAGTCAATTTCGTAAGGATCTTTTCCTTTTAGTCTTCCAAGTCCATTTTTATCAAACTTGAATTCTCTTTTTCGACCAAAAATTGTTTTTACATAACCTTTTGATAAGGCAAGCCTTTCTTGAAGTTCAAGGAATTTGAAAATTTTTGAATATCTTTCTTTGTATTTTATTAGGAATTCTTTTGCTTCTGGAGTACTTACTCCTGTTGAACGGGCAAACTTTTTTATGCCCATACCATAGATAACTCCGAAATTTATTGTTTTCCCAACTCTCCTCTCATCAGAAGAAATTTCTTCTTTCTCAAAAATTAATCTTGCAGTCAAAGAATGAATGTCATCATTTTTATGAAATGCATTTATTAGTATTTCTTCATCCGCTAAGTGAGCGAGTATTCTTAATTCGATCTGAGAATAATCAGCTGATAAAAGTTTCCAATTTTTTTCAGGCAAGAATGCTTTTCTGATTCTCCTACTAAATTCAGTCCTAACCGGGATATTTTGAAGATTAGGATTGCTACTACTTAGCCTCCCAGTCGCTGTAGCAGCTTGATTAAAGTTTGTATGAACTCTTCCTGTCTTTTCGTTAATAAGATTTGGAAGAGCATCAATATACGTGCTAAGTAATTTGCTAAGAGTTCTATGTTTTATTAAATGTTGGATTATTTCATGTTCGTCGACTAATCTTTCCAGAACTACTGCATCTGTACTCCATCCTGTTTTTGTTTTACGTGATTTTTTCTTATCCAAATTTAATTTTTCAAACAAAATCTCACCAAGTTGTTTTGGTGAAGATAGATTGAAACTTTCCTCTGCTAACTCATAAACTTTACTTTCAATATCTTCTAAGGTACTTTTTAATTCTTTTGAGAGTTTATCCAAATAAGGGATGTCGATGGTAATGCCATTCATCTCCATTTGGGACAATACCTGCTCTAAAGGTAGCTCGATTTCTTCGAACAATTTGATTAATTCATCTTTTTCCTTTGAAAAACTTTCTTTAAAAATTTTGACAATCTTAAAAGTTAGAAAAACATCATAACCGCAGTAAATACTTGCTTCATCAATATCAACAAATGAAAAGTCTTTATTTTTTCCAACTGTCTCCTTAAATGAAGGAGGCTTAAATCCAAATAATCTAAAACTAATTTCACTTAACCCATGTTTCTCCTGATTATTAAGAAGATAGTCTGCTAACAAGGTGTCAAAGGTTACGCCTTTAAGATCAAGTCCATGATTAAAAAATATTTGCCTATCAAATTTAGAATTTTGGAGTGCCTTTTCTTTGTTTGGATCTTCTATCCAATTTCTTAGCTTTGAGAAAACATCTTCAATTGATAATTGATTGGGGGTCTCCTTTTTTGTTTGATGACCAAGGGGTATATAAAATAAATCATCATTTTCTTCTCCAAGACATAACCCTATCCCAACAAGTTCCGCATCGATTGGATTCAAACTATTGGTCTCTGTATCTAAAGAAACTATTTGATTATTCTTGTCTAATCTTTGAATTAATTTATCAAGTAATTCGAAATCATTTACAACAATTACGTTGATTTTAGGGATTTTATTTTCACTATTTTCTAATTCATTATTGCCTGCGACTTTTGGTGCCTTCTCCTCCTCTTTAGCTACATTATTTTTGTCAAAACCACCTTTGCTGAAAGTTGAATTGAAAATATCAATTTGTCTAAGTAGTGTTGATAGTTCTAATTTTTTCAGTGACTCTGAAAGTAGTTCTTGATTTATATTTTTTAATTCATAACCGTTACTTAAAATTAAAGGCACCTCAGTATTTATTTTTGCTAAATCCCTGGAAAGAAAAGCATTATGTTTATCGTTTCTGAGCTTTTCTATAACTGAACCTTTGATGAATCCTTTATATTTCTTATCGTTGTTCTGCTGAATCTTGTCCAAAGCCTGATAGATTCCATCAAGCGTATCGTTCTCTTTTAGTAGATTAATTGCAGTTTTTGGCCCTACTCCTTTAATACCTGGAATATTATCAGAACTATCACCAGTTAGGGCTTTGAGATCAACTACTCTTTCTGGCGCAACACCTAATTTTTCTTTTACTCCATTTTCATTCATAAGAGTTGGATTTCCACTTTTCGCATATGGACCACCACCCATATAAAGTACATAAATATCTTTTTGATCATCTACTAATTGAAATAAGTCCCTATCTCCAGAAAGAATATTCACGCACCATCCTTTAGAAGAAGCATCATTTGCAATTGTGCCTAGGAGATCATCTGCTTCGTATCCTGGAGATTTAAAAATTGGTAAATTAAGGCTTTCTTCTAAAATGATTTCTAGTTGTTCAATATCCTGAAAAAAAACATCTGGTGCTACATCTCTATTGGCCTTATAATTTGGATCTAATTCATGTCTGAAAGTAGGTTTTTCGGTATCAAACGTAATACAAACACCCTCAGGACTAATATTTTTACAATTATCCAGAAGGCTTTTTAGAAATCCATAAGTGACACTTGTTGGAAATCCCTCTTTGGTAGTTAAACCTCCATCAATCCCTTTGCTAAATGCATAGAAGCTTCTAAAAGCAAGTGAGTGGCCATCGACTAAAAGTAAAATTGGTTTTTTAGAGTTTTCAGATTTTAAACTCATTTTCTCTTCTTAGCCCAAGGTGGAATATCAATAAAGATTTGCTCTCCAGGCTCTAATCCATCAATTACTGAAGTTTTATTTCCACTACTAATACCAATTTCGATTTTTTCAAATTTGGGAGAATTATTTTTATCAACTTTCAAAATTCCTTTTTCACCTTTTTCAGTGACAATAGAAACTGTTGGTACTAAGATTTTTTCTTCATTACCTTCGACTCTAAATTCAAGATCTGCAGTCATTCCAATTTTAATTTCTTCAGAAATACCTTTAAAATTTAAAGTTACTTCGAATGAGGTTACATTATTATCTTTTACAGCTCTTGTAGCTATTTTTTTAACTATGGCACTATATTTTTTTGAGGGATAAGCCTCAATTCTTACTGAGGCTTCTTGACCTATTTTTATTCTGCCAATGTCACTCTCAGGAACTTTAGCAACAATTTCTAGGCCCTCTGATAGTTCAAAAATGAAGTTTTTGGTTTTAGGGTCTGAACTTAAGTTTGTACTTGGTGTGACATAAGATCCTATCTCAGCATATTTTGCAGTTATCTTTCCTCCATAAGGAGCTTTAATTAGATAGAAACTTTTTTCAGCTTTTGCATCATTAAGTTTTGCGCTACTAATGTTGTAGTTATTTTTATAACTTTCATAGTCTTCTTTACTTACTGCGCCTTCTTGATATAAATATTCCCTTCTTAAAAATTCAGATTTTTGTTTTTCTACATTTAATTCAAGTTCTTCAATTTTATAGATAAAATCTTCATCATCAAGAGAAGCTAAAACCTGATCTTTTTTTACAAGATCGCCCTCATCTACTTTGATTTCTTTTATTACGCCTTGCTTCCGAGGCCCAATATTGCTTGTCCTTATTGCTTTTACTTCACCACTAGTATTAATTGAATCTGAGAGGATTCCTTTTTCAACTTGAACTACAAAATCAGAAATATCTTTTGACTTATTTTTCTTGAAGGAATTGGTTATAAAAACGAAAAATATAGCTAGAGTAAGCAATATAATTCCACTTCTTAGATTTATATTTTTTTTTATTAAATCAAACATTTCTTTTTAAAAGCAGAATTAGAGAATATTTAGGAACTAAATAAATAATCAAGACGATTATAATTAACTTATCCAAGATTGGTTAAGTAAATACTATATTACTAGAAGATGTTTCTTGATAATTTTTCCATAAGTTTTTTCAAATGTTAAAAGCAGGTATTATAGGATTACCAAATGTTGGAAAATCAACTCTATTTAATGCACTTGTAGAAAATGCTAAGGCCCAAGCGGCTAATTTTCCCTTTTGTACTATAGAACCTAATAAAGGCATAGTTTCAGTCCCAGATCAAAGGTTGCAAGAGTTAGGTAATTTAAGTTCTAGCCAAAATATTATCCCAACAAAAATTGAATTTGTAGATATCGCAGGACTAGTAAAAGGAGCTAGTAAAGGCGAAGGTTTGGGAAATAAATTTTTATCAAATATTAGGGAGGTTGATGCAATAGTTCATGTTGTAAGGTGCTTTGAAGATAGTGATGTAATTCATGTTTCTGGAAAGGTAGATCCCCTGGATGACATTGAGATAATTAATCTGGAATTGAATTTAGCTGATTTATCTCAACTCCAAAAAAGAAGAGAAAGAATTAAAAAACAGGTTAGAACTAGTAAAGAGGCAGCTAAAGAAGATACCTTACTAGAAAAAATTGAAGAAGAGCTAGAGAAAGGCCTTTCAGTTAGATCAATATCTTTGAATGAAGAAGAAAATTTAATAATTAAGCAATTAGGCTTCCTTACTGCTAAACCAATTATTTACGCAACTAATTTGAATGAAAATGATTTAGCTGAAGGTAATGATTTTTCATCAACAGTTCAGAGTTTTGCAAGCAATGAAAATACAGAATGTATAAAAATATCAGCGCAAGTCGAATCTGAATTAATAGAGTTAGAACCAGAAGATAAAAAAGACTACCTTATTGGCTTAGGAGTAGAAGAAGGGGGATTAAGTTCATTAATTAGATCAACATATAAATTATTGGGATTAAAAACTTATTTCACTACCGGAGAAAAGGAGACAAAAGCTTGGACAATAAAAGATGGGATGACCGCGCCACAGGCAGCAGGAGTAATTCATACTGATTTTGAAAAAGGATTTATAAGAGCTCAGACTATTTCGTATCAAAATTTAATTGATTCAGGTTCAATTGCCAATGCAAAAACTAAAGGTCTTTTAAGAAGTGAAGGTAAGGAATATATTGTTAACGAAGGTGATGTAATGGAGTTCTTATTTAACGTTTAGTAAGTCTCTTAAGGCTTACTATTTTGCTTTTTGAATTTAAATTCAAAAAATGAAATTAATAAAATTAAGATACATCCTAAGCAACTTCCTATTAACCCAAAAACAATGGTTGTAAAGCCATCATCGTAGCCATATTGTAGTTGTGGTAAGTGAGGAGGTATTGTCATTATTTTTCAACAGAATTTTCAATATCTTCCAGTAAATGTTTAGTTGATCTACTAAAACCATTAGTTTTTAAATAGTTTTGAGCCTCTCTAAATTTTTCAGCTACTCTTTTTGCATAAGGAGTGTTCATGGAATTTTGAGTCATGTTGAAAATGCTACTCATTTTATAATCTGATTTAGGTAACCCCTTGATAAGTATTCAAAAATACAAGAATATAAAAATAGGATTTTTTACTTACTAAAGAAATTTATTGTGAAAAGTTCTTGATTCTCTAAATAAAGTTTTTTCAAATTAGAAAAATTGACAATGACAAATATATTATTAATTCTTTTTTTTGTACTTTTATTTTTATTACTTTTTTATTCAAAACGAAATAGAGGGTTAGCCCAAAAAACAACAATTAGTCCAACTTATGTACCTTTCTTAAAAGAACAAGAATTTAATCCTGACATAAGTACTGATAATTGGGATTTACACAAACTTAGATTAGATAAATTTAAAAGATCACAATATAAGGGATTAACTTTCTTCGTAAGTTCAGAAAATAAAATTTACTATCTTTCTGAAGAAGGGGATAAGGTTTATTGCTAACAGGTGAAATTAATTTTATAAATAAGAAAAGCCGATAGAAATTAATAATATTAATGAAGTATTTATTTTTATTATCAGAAAAGTTCTACAGGCTTATTCAATGGGAGTGGAATACCTTAAAAAATCTAAGAAGAACAAAAAGAAAGAATTATTTTTAAGAGGATCATTTGCTTTATTTAGTTTATTCTCTATTCTTTTTTTAATATTTTCGCCTCCTATTACTTTCGGAATATTATTTGGAGAGGGATTAAAATTTAGTATTTTTTTTATTTGGATATGGATTTTAAATTTAAAGTTTTTTTGAAAATGTATAATTTACTTCCCAAGGTTATTTAAAATTAAGAATATAAAAAATTTATTTTATGCCAAAAATATTCAAACAAAATAAGTTCGCTTTGTTGGGAGCAAATATATTAATAATTTTACTTTGGGTAACTATATCTTCCTTTTTGATGAATTTATTTCAAAGTGAAAATGCCCCATTTTATATGTATAAAATTTCTTTTTTAATAAGATTCCTCCCTCCTATTTGGGTTACATGGTTCCTTTGGATAAAAAGAGGTGGTTTAAAAAGATAAATTACAAAAGCATTTTTACGGATTTACTATAAAAACAAATCAGTTAAGAGCTGAAAGCTTACTTGAAATTTTCATGTAAGAATTAGGTAATTGAGAGATTGTTTTTAGCTAAGAAACAATCTCTTTTTTTTTACAAATATTTTTTCTCATAAAAAAGTGTTCGTCAGCATCCCTATTGACAAACACTCATGACGATCATTTTTTAAAAATTAAACAGGCAATCTATTATCAATTTCTACCACTCCAGAATCCATAAGACGGCCGATCTTTATAACTAAAGCCATATCTAACCTTGAAAATTCAGATTGATGGTTAGTTATCCAATCAAGTTCAGAAAGAGTTATAACTCCTAAAGTATTTACTTTAAGAAAAAGTAAGCCTAAATTCATTTTAAAAAATTCCTGGAATTATCCATCCGAATAAGCCATAATTTACAACTAATGCAAATAAGCCCATCATTGCCATTCTTCCATTAGTTCTCTCGGCGTTTTGCCAATAAGTTGTTTTTGAATTTTCCATTTTTCTGATTTGTAGAATTGTTAAATTGTAGGTTTTTAAACGAAACCAGGAATTATTTGACCTGTTGTTAGGTATGCTCCAACAGCAGCAATTAATCCAAGCATTGCGAATCTGCCGTTAAGAGTTTCAGCAACAACTTTTTCTTTTTCGATTGTTTTGACTTTTGTGTTTGTGTTTTTCATTTGATTAGAAGATGAATAGTTTAAATTTTCGTTTTGAAATTGCTTTGTTAAATAAGCAACGAGGATGGCTGTAAAGAATACAATTACGGCTAAGAAACCTGAAAGTGGACTCATTAAAAAATGCCAGGAATAATTTGTCCGGTTGAAACGTAAGCACCTACTAACGCAACAAGCCCAATCATTGCCCAACGACCGTTAACTTTTTCTGCGTTTTGTGGGTAGCTGTCGTAAGAAACAGACTCATCTATGTAAGGACGTGTCTCAGTAGGAAACATATTCTGTCTGCCGCCTGATTCAGTAGTAACGTTTGAATTAGCCATTGAAGTTATGTAATTGTTAACTAATGTAACACTACTATTAACAAATGTAAAGTATTAAGCCGAAACTAAGTTATTTTCAAGATATTTACTACATAAATGTCACATAACAGTAACAATAACTTTTAAATTGTTGTTTTTTAGGCTTGCTACGCTTTAGAGATTGGCTCGAAACTATTAAAAGTTCAATTTGTTGTTTCAGTATTTATTTTAAAATCCTTAGAAAGATATCAATTTGGTAGAAAAAACTACATCATTCTGATATTTGAATAATTAGTTTTTAGATATAATTTATTTTACTTTCTTATGGAATTCGCAAAAAAAATCATGACCGAAAAAGCTGAAAAGCTTAATGGTAAAGCAGCAATGCTTGGAATGTTTGCTCTTGTAGGAGCCTACTATTTTACTGGTCAAATTCTTCCAGGTATTTTCTAATAAAAATCCTTTTTAAATTTTTCAGGGGCTTTATCAAGCCCTTTTTTACTGGATTATTATGCTCTTTTTAATTATCTAATAATTCAAATAATTTATTTATTAGAAGCTTTCTTTTTAAAAAAGTTTTATCAATATATTTTTTATTCTCTTCTTTTAAAGTTTCCTGACCATTTAAGCCTAATCCTTTAAGGACAAACTCTTTATCTTCTTTAATCCAGTTATTTATCATTCCCCCCGTCGTCTCTATATGGAATTGTAATCCGTAAGCATAATTACCAATCCTAAAAAACTGTTCCTTACAACGTGAACTACTAGCAATGAGTACTGCTTTATTAGGTAATAAAATCCTATCTCCATGCCAATGCAGTACATGAAAAGGGTCTTCAAACAGTGCTTTAAAGTCTTTATTTGATTTATTAATAAAAATTTGAGACCATCCAATTTCCGGTAATGCTTTTGGAGGTAATCCATATTTAAGAATTTCTACATCTCCTCCAGCAGCACTCGCAAGCAACTGAGCACCCAAACAAACACCGATTATAGGTCTTTCATTTTCTAATTCTTTTTTTATAAAATCTCTTTCTAACTTAAGCCAGGGATATCTGTCGCTTCCAATATCTTTAACTCCCATTGGTCCACCCATAATTAGAATTAAGTCACCTTTTTTTGTTTGCGGCAGAGTATTTTTATTATCTAAACGAATAATTTCGATTTTCAAATCTCTTTCTTTAGCAATTTGTTCAAAAAGACCAGGCCCCTCTATTTCTAAATGCTGCAAAACTAATAGGCGTTTTATTTCCTTCATTCACTTTCCATTATTTCAGCTGATTCAGAACAGACATTAACGCTAAACCACTTCATTGCCGACCAAGTATCTTCTTGATATGTACCTGCTGCAATACTTACAAAACAATCATTTTCATACCAACTTCGATAACTGGGAGTTACTCCTGTTCCTTTTAATCTATTTTCTAAGCCTTTTCCATATTTTTTAATAACAAGATTTATAGCTTCATTCTCAATTTCTCTTTGCTTTTCATCAGCAAAACCTCCTAGTGGAGTAAAAAAAAGAATTGATGCAATAAGTAAACGTATCATTGAGTCTTTAGTTTATATGTAGCTGATTTCATATCGATTAATTAATTTTTTAAAATCATCTACTCTCTTTTGTCCATTTTTTAATGGTCTTGAGGAGTCAAGAACGGCTGCACAACATAATTGCCAGCAAGATTTTTCATCTAGTCCCAATTTCTTGCATATATTTTTTGGAGCTTTAATAACTGTATTTATTTCTGCAATATGTTGAGTGGTTTCCCATAATTCTCCTTCAAGAAAATCAATTTCAATGCTTGATAATAATTCTGTAGCAACGTAATCCTTAATTAGCTCAGTTAATTCCACGATATTTTATTAAAGCAGATAAGTTAAATAATCTCTTAGTATTTTTATAGCAGGATAAAAAAAAGGAACTAGTTTCTACCTCATCTTGAATATCCTGTAGATTTTAAGAGACTACATCATTTCGTATTGATCAAGTTTGGTTTTTAATTTTGTTGCTTGTTTGATCAATGACAAAGCTTCTTTTCTGCCTGTTGAATTATTAGCCTGAACTATAAGATCGGCGTATTTCTTTGCGATTTTTTTTTCCATAATTAAAGATATATAAATACCGTTTTTGAATTTTGAAACTAGCGAGTCACAACTAGAAGTAGATAAGGAGTCAACGGTTAAAACCTCAGAGTCAACAAATTGGAACCGGTTAACTCGTGTTTTTAATTTATAATCAATAAATAAAAAAGCTGTTGGTATCTACGATTACATTGTTTTCAAACCCTGATTTAATTTATAGTTATCCATGAATTGGATTGAAAATTTTCAATCATCTTTTTATTAAAAGACCTAATTTACTAATTACCTAAACCTAGAGGAGCCCAAAGAGTTGCTTCAGAACCTATAACAGGGACAACTACTGTAGTTTTTGCATTAGAAACTTTATTTTTAACACCGAATTCCATATTTTAGGAAACTCTAAAGCTCATAAAACATAAAGGCTTTTTCTTGGCCGGATCATTTATCCGTAATTATGAGATACTTCTGTCCACCCTTTTTGGTGCAGTTCGTGCCACTTTTCCCAGGCTGAATCTATGTTGAGTTTTTCAGAGGATTTGTACCCTCCAGGTTCTCCAAGGTGATTTGTGTAGAAAAGATGAGTATGAATTTTTAAATTAGGCTTAGGAGAATTTTTGCATTCTTCGAAAAAGATAATTCTGCTACCTTCGGGATTTAGTAGGCATCCGTTAGGTTTGCTAGTGCTACAACCAAATGAGTACTTAGGATCCATACTTTACCTTTAATCGGCCGGTTAATTATTAATACGTTTGTACTATAAATTATATCCTCCTTGTTTTGCTGTCAATCCTTTTAAGGTTAAGTACTTATTTACTAATAATTATTTTGTTTTTTAATAAATAAGATAATTTCTTTAAGTTTATGAATTACAGGGAAGATCTAGAAATCAAACTACAAAAAGTAACACTTGCAATGCAGGAAGTTGTAGATGATATCCATAAAACTGAACCTGAGAAGCAAAGAATAATTTCCAAACTTATTGAATTTAAAGAAGCAATCATTTCAAAGGGAATTGAACTTAACATTGAATTAGAGGCAGCCTAGAAATATTTAATATTTCATGAATGTTTAATAACTTTTAGAATAATGTTATTAACAAAGAAGGGTTATTTATCAAATGCAACCTGGTACTTTTGAATTATTGATCCTAATATTTATCTTTTTAGGTCTTCAAGCCTGGTGGATTATCCCAATAGTTATTAAGAATAATAAATTAAATAATAGAGGTAAGGATTTAAGAGAGGAAATTAAGCTATTAGAAAAATTATATAAAAAATAAATTAGTTTATTATTTTTGCAAACTACCTATTATTAGTGAAACTCAAATATCTAATGAAATTAAAAAAATTTATTCCAGTTTGCTTCCTTTTAATTGGGACTTTAGCTTTACCAAAACCTTCTCTTGCAGAAGAAAAGATTGAAGTTATACCTATTATTCAAAGTTCAAAAGGACTAAGTGGTAAAAATTTTAATTATCTCGAGGGTAAGCCTGAATTAAGACTCTTAAAAGTAAAAATTCCAGTTGGCTTGAAAACTCCAATTCATACTCATCCTTCCCCAATGTTGATTCATGTCACCAGAGGAAGATTAAAGCATGTGAGGGGTGAAGAAATTAATTTCTTTAAAGCAGGTGATGCATTTATAGAGAGTAATAATGGGGGGCCCCACTATGTGAAAAGTGTTGGGAAGAAGCCGGCCATACTTCACGTGGGAGTTGTATCAGTAGTTGGAATGCCTACGGCCATAAATAAATAAGATTTTTCTCAAAGTTGTTCTATCAGTATGAGGATTAAACTTTTATGAAGAACAGCTGTAGTGAGATACTCCTCCATAGTTAAAATACTGGCTTGGCTTTAGTCGATTATATTTTTGATCTATTTCTGAGGATTTTTCTATATATGGATTGCTAAAGACATCCTGTAACTCTTTTATTTTTTTGTAATTTCCTTTTTCAGCTTCTTCATATGCGGGAACGACCATCCATTCGCGCCAAGTATAGACTGGATTAAGGGATTTCATTGATGCTGATTTCGCTTTAATATTTCCCTCTTTCTTCAAGATTGATTGCCAGTTTTGAAGCCATACTTCCCACCTATTATTAAGCTCGTCATTAATTGGTAGATAGAAACAGTCTTTTACAGAATCTAAGTTATCAGGGATTTCAGAGAGTTTGCGGAACAAAATTGTATAGTCTGCTTTTGAAATTACCATGAGATTAAAAAATTCATTTATTAGAGTTTCGTTGTAATGTTCTAAACCAAGCTTGTTTGCCCACATTTTCATCAATTCCTTATTCATTAATTCAGAAAAGTCTTTTTCGATTTGATCTAACTTTTCTTGATCTTGTTTGCTTTGTGAAAGTAACGGACTAAGAGAGGAACAGAATGTTTTAAAGTTGATTGCCGCTGCAGAAGGCTGGTTAAAAAATGAGAAATGTTCACCTCCACCTGTCCATGGTTGAAATCTTGGATCAAATAATTCACAAAATCCAAAGGGGCCATAATCCAAGGTATAACCTCCAGCAGCACAATTATCACTATTGAAATTACCCTGGCAATAACCAACTCTCATCCAGTTGGCTATAAGTGATATAAGTCTTGATCTGTATAAAGAAGCCAGTTTTATTACTTTACTTTCAATTGAAATCTCATATTCAATTTCATCTTTATAATTTCTATCAATTAGATGTTGAACTATCATCTTTAATTCATTGAGGGCCTCATTATGCGCATTATTACGAACTCGTCTTGCAAAAAGTTCAATCTGGCCTACACGTAAAAAAGATGGAGCGACTCTCGTAGTAATTGCAGCTTGATTATCAATCATGATATCAGGTTCAAAATATCTGGACCCTTTGGAATACCACGGTCTTCTAACTATTTCTGAACGTGAGACATAAAGTGTTAAAGATCTTGAGGTAGGGATTCCCAAGGAATCCATTAATTCCTGTGCGAGAAATTCTCGTACGCTAGAACGTAGTACAGCCCTGCCATCTGCTCCACGACAGTAGGGAGTTGGACCTCCTCCTTTAAGTTGCATTTCCATTCTTTTCCCATTGAATAAACCTTCAAAAACAGAAATTGCTCTGCCATCGCCATAACCATTGCCGGTGCCAAAGGGACATTGTTGGGTATATTCAGTTCCGTAAATTGATAATGCATAACCTGTTGCCCAACCAACAGGACTCATTGGATAATTAGCAACAGAAATATCACCTGAGAAAAAACGACAAAAATTCTCGTCTTTAGTAAGATCTGAGCTTAGCCCTAGTTCTTTAAAAAGTTTGTTGCTATGGGAAATATATTCTGGTTCTGGAATAGCAGTTGGCACAACTGGTACATAATGACCTGAATATATTGAACGCGGCTTGTGATCATGTCCATCTTTTGTTGATTGAGGATCTGCTTTAAGAGAATTCATAAAAGAATAGTCAGATAGTTGAGAAAATTCAGAAAAATTTTCTGTAAGCTTTCCTTTTAATGAATCAGATTTGGTTGACATCAAATTTGTTATCTATTCTTTTTGGCGCTCTAATTTCTTTAAATTAAACACCTAAATGTATCTTATATAGATTCTATTAGGGTTGGTTTTTGGCGATACGTTTGAGATTAAATATAAGTTAAAAGTTAATACTTAATTAAAAAAAAAGGATCCGCGGTAAGACATTTTTTTGGAAAAAAATTTTTTGGCTTTTAAAAAATAAAAAAGAACTTCTCCAATATATTAATTTTTAAACAAGAACCACTGCAACTAAATATACATTGAAGATTTTTCATAGATTGCTTTAAAATAATTTGAAAAAAAATTTCGAAATTTAATTTGTTGATCGACTTATACCACCCCTCTTATTTCCGCACTATATTTCTTGCAAAAATTTTCTAACTTACCCAGCCTTTCAGTAAATCAAACACACTAATAAATAGTCCAAAACCAATAATTGGAGGGGCAACCCATCTTGTCATGAATTTCAAATAACGTGTTGTTTTGGCTCCAACTTTAGAAACATTAAGTTCTTCATTAAATTTTCCAGGGACTACCCATCCCATAAAGAAAGTAACCAAGAAACCACCAAATATTAGTAATACTCCTCCAAAAATCGAATCAACTGTTCCAAGAATATTTAAATTTAATGCAGAAGGAATGCCTGCTAAAAACAAGAATAGAGTTATCAACCAAACTGATTTTTCTCTTTTAAATCCAAATTTATCCATTAAAGAGGAAACTGGGACCTCTAATAATGAAACAGATGAAGTTATAGCTGCAATATAAGCTAGTGCAAAAAATGCAATAGCTACAATTCTTCCTGTTGCACCATATGAACCTAGGCCAGTTGGAATTGATATGAATAAAGCACCAACAGTGGACTCAGAAATAGCGTCACTTAAACCGAATGTTAAAACTATTGGGAAAGTTATAAATCCAGCCATTAGTCCAACCAAAGTATCTAATGATGCAACTCCAACACTTAGTTTTGGAAGATTGCTTTTTTTATTTAAATAGGATGCGTAGGTAACCATAATTCCAATCCCTAAGCTTAATGAAAAGAATGCCTGTGTAAAAGCGTTTCTTATTGTTTGAGGATTTCTTAATTCATTAAAATCAAACTTAAGTAGAAATGTTTTATAGCCTTCCCATGCCCCTGAAAGTGAGGTAGCCCAAATAGCAAGAATCACAATAATTATGAAAAGTATTGGCATGAAATATCTAGTGACCTTTTCTATACCTTTTTTTATCCCTGATGAAACTATTATTGCTGTAAGAACGAGACTTAATAGGTGCCCCAATAAAACACTGCTACCACTACTAATTGAGCCAAAGAAAGTTTCTGCTTCACTTAAATTTTTTGGTAATCCAAAAAATAATGAATGGAACAAGGTATCTGCGGTCCACCCCATTATGACTGAATAATATGATGCTATTCCCAAGGGAGCTATAAAGAAAAGAATTCCTAATGGATACCAATTTTTTCCAGCTAACTTAACTGGTGCAAGCAATGTGCTGGCAGTAGCGTTTCTTCCTAAAGCCATTTCAGCAACAAATACAGGAAGGCATACAATTAAAACAATTAGTATGTATAAAATTAGAAAAGCAGCGCCTCCACCTTGAGAGGCTCTGTAGGCGAAACCCCAAAGGTTACCAAGACCTACTGCGCTACCAGAAGCTGCAAGAATGAATCCCAACTTACTAGTCCATTGTTCTCTCGGAGAAATTTTTGAGTCCAAAATTAAAATCTGTTTTTTATAGTTGATTTATAACTCATAAATAAAAAATAGTTAATACATTGCTTAATAAAAACTAATCTTTATTCAATTAATTTTTTGCAAAAAGATTTAAAATCTTAAAAACATCTTATTACAACTATGACTATTGAAACGACTATTCTAGATTTTCAACTTAGTAATACGTTTGAACAATATGAATCTCATATGAATGCTAAGGAACAGCAGTCGATGTTTAAAGAAATGGGAGTTAAAACATTTTATATTGGTAAATCATTAGATGATCCCAAAAGGGCAACTGTAATTTTTCAAGGACCAGAAAATGTTCTATACGATATTTTTATGAATCCTGAAACAAAACCTATTGTTGAGGCCTCAGGGCATATTTATGCGGGCACAAAAATAACTCGATGGATTTCTTGAAAAAACAAATCTTTTATGAATTATCAACTTTTAATTGAATCATATTCTTTTGGGACATCCCTTTCTGAGCAAGAATTAGAACTTTTAAGTCTGGAACTTGAAACTCAAATCATGAACATTAATATATCAACAGAATTCGGCTGTTTTAAATCGGCCCCCACCCATATTTGCGAAGGTCTAAATTTAAAAAAAGATACTTATTGGATTATGTGCCTTGCTGAAATATTAGATTTACATAAGCCCCCCAAATTTGGGAAAACGAAAAGTGTGGAAGTTTTCGATTTACTTCTTGAAAAAGGACTTGTTATTGGTTAATTATTCAATTATTTGAGTATTAAAAAAAATAAGTTGTTTTTTTTTTATGCTGATAGGATTAATTTAAAGGTAAAAAAAAATGGAAGATTCTGGCGAATTGATATTAGGAAATATTATTAAGTTAACCAGATCAAGTGAAAAGAAATTTAAACTAGGAAATTTTAAAGGCGCTTTAGAAGACAAAATGAAAGCTAATGCAATATTGAAATCTAAATCTTGTGATGAAAAAATTATGGAAAAATATAAAGAAGAATTATCAACTTTGTATTCCTCAAAATTCGATCTTATATTCGACCACAAGCTAAAAATTGATGAAATAAAGATAAATGAAATAGTTAAATTGTTGGAAAATAAAAGTGAGGAAAAATTAAAAAATCTTGACTATAGAGGCGCAATTAAAGCATTAAGAAGGGCAGAAAAATATTTATCAAATTAAAATCGATCTAAACCAAAATAAATTTTAAGAAGTTTTGCTTATTGTGTTTTTTTGGGCTCAGTTTAAAGTTGAAATAATTAATTAATAATTTATGCAAAAACAAAATAAAAAGAAACTAAAAAAGGTTGATAAAAAGGAGTTAGATATCTTAGATAGGTTTTTGAGGATTTTATGGAGAAAAGAGGTTGAATACAAAATTAATATCTAATAAAAGATTATTTGAAGCAGATATCTTATGTAAGCTCGAATAGCATTTCTTATTATACTTTTCATTTTTCGCTCATTATTTGATATGGCAGTTTAAAAAAGAGTATCGAGAAATAAATTTAGAAGGGCTCAAAAAGTAAATTAAATTATTTGATTGAAAAAATGAATTTAACAAAAGGAATACAAAAAAGTTTAGGTCCAGGGATTGTGATGGCTGGAGCCGCTATTGGGGGATCTCATTTGTTGTCATCAACTACGGCTGGTGCGAGGTTTGGATTTTCATTAGTAGGCCTAATCATTCTTACTAATCTTTTAAAATATCCATTCTTGCTAGTTGGAACTAGATTTACAGCATCTACTGGTAAATCATTATTAGAAGGCTTTAAAGAGAGGAATCCTTATTATCTTCCTTTATTTCTAATAGTTAGTCTAGTTACAGGTACTTTCACAATAGCTGCTGTAAGTTTTGTTTCTGGTGTTTTATTAACTAATATTCCTTTTTTTTCTGCTTTTCCCGCGATGGATTTGTCTATAGGAATACTGGGTGTCTCTGGAATGATTTTAATTCTTGGAAAATATAAAGCCCTTGATAGAATTTCAAAATTTTTAGTATCTCTTCTTACGTTTTTAACATTATTTGCAGTTTTATCACTTTTATTCAAAGGCTCAATACATGAGTCTCTAAATACCAGTTTTTTGAAACCAGAAATTAGCCCATGGAAGTTATCAAATTTAGCATTTTTGATCCCTTTAATGGGATGGATGCCTTGCCCAGTAGAGTTATGTGTATGGCCTTCTTTATGGATGTTTTCTAGAGCAAAAGATTCAAACTATACACCAAATATCAGTGAAGCAGAATTTGATTTTAATCTTGGTTACGCAATAACAGTTGTTACAGCTATTTTCTTCCTTACTCTTGGAGCAATAACTATGTATGGCACTGGCGATGGAATGCTTTCTGGGAGTGGAGTCTCTTTCGCTCAAAAGTTAATACTCCTCTACACTAAATCTATTGGTGAATGGTCCAAATGGATCATTATTCCTGCAGCATTTGCCGCAATGTTCAGTACTACAATTACATGTTTAGATGCATATCCAAGAAGTATTTCTGCTATTCAAGGTTTATTGAGGGGTACTGATTTTGGACACATGGAATCCAAGGCTGAAAGAGATAGATTTCAAATTTGGATTATTGCACATATCTTTGTATCCTTAATAGCTTTGCTAATCGCAAGATCTGGAGGTGTAGGTGTAAAAGATTTTGTATTTGCTGCAATGACTGGAAGTTTCCTTACCGCTCCTTTATTTGCATGGATGGCAATGGATACCCTTAATAGCAAATTAGTTCCAATTAAAAATAGATATGGATCTTTTTTAAAAACAATTTGTTGGATAGGATTGATTTTCTTAACTTTATTTAGCTTATTGTTTATTGCAAATGCATTTTTTGGTATAGGAATGGGTTAATCTTCAATGATTAAAATATTTTCATCTAAGAGATTATTTAACATTAAATAAATTTATAAGTTTGAGAATAAATAATAATTAAAGGGTTGATTTTTTTTCAGAATTCGTTTCTCTAAATATATATGATTTTTGGAATTACTCATGGTTATGCCCCAATCTACCTTGGAAAGCTTATTATTTTTTTTGATACTATCTCTTGTTGCAACGTACATTGTTAATTTGAAGTATTCTTCAAAATTAAAAATTCAGAAGTAGTTTCTAAATCTTTTGTCTGAAATTAAATTTATTTACTTTGATCGTTCCAAGTCTCTTTGTATAACCAACTCAAAAAAGTAAGAGTAAATATATTTCCAAATACATAAAGTACGCCTAATAATGGGTTATAAATATTAGCGATGATTGTCGAAATAATAAATATTATTAATCCTGAAACAATCAAATCCTTAATAGGCAAATGGTTTAAATCAACAGAATTTATCATTAGATTACTATAAATAAAATATTTATAGATTATAAAACAACTGGTAGAGATATTTACTGATTAGTTTTAAATACCTTGGCAAAATTTCAAGAGAAAGTAATAGATGATTTTTATATCTTTAAATCTGTATTTACTTAGGGCTTCTGATCTTTCTGGAATTTAAACATTTTATACATGAGAATGGTTTATTTATATCAATTTGAGATTCTAAAAAAGGATATAGTTTTTAGAGTTTGTTTTTAAGTAATTGGAAAACTTTAGTTATTATGAATATCTTAATTCAATCTCATTTCATCCACCGGTGATGATAATAACTACATTAGTTTTCTTTTATATAAGGAGAAAAATTTTATTGAAAGGTGAAAAACATTAGCAATTTATTTGATACCTGTATTTTTTAAAGAGTCGAATATTAAATAGACGAAGCAAATTAAGAAAACAATTACATATATAGATTCCATTTAACTAATTGTTGTAATAGAGCTACTTAACCCATATGTGATAAATATAAAACTTGCAAAAGTTACCCCAATCATTACAGTTGTATAAAGTTTATTTAGTGTGAAATTATTACTTGTTGAAAAATCTGCCACAACTAAATTTTTCATTGAATATTTATCTCTACTTTTAAAATTTTCACTATTAACTAAGCTTCCTAAAATGGGTTCAGCAGAGACATTTACTTCTTGATTGATAACTGAATTTAGACCTTTATCTTCATTAAAGAATTTTGGGAACATATAAGTATGCCACAATGCTATTATTGCAACCCAAAAAATAACGCTTACACCTGCGATTCCAAAAAGTAAAAACCTAAAATTTTCCATATTTTTTTAATTTTTAATTAAACCAAATCTACATCAAACTAAATATTCAAATTTTTTTATTTAAAAAATATACTTAACAAAAATCAATTAATCATAATTAGTTGTGATTAATGATTAAAAATAATGTTATTAAGTGTTTTTGTATAAATATAAGTTAATGATTTAATCAATTAATAATTTTAAAAGGTCAAAATAAATACCAAATTTATTATTACTTTATAGAAATGGATTTTAGAGTTTTACTTGTTATTACACCAATAGTATTTTCATGGATATTTACAGTTTTTTGGTTAGGTAGATGGGATGTATTTAGATTGACACCACTTGGACTACCAAAGAAGGGAGTCGCACCTTTCAAAAACTATCAAGTATGGGATGATACTGCACTAGTTCCTGCTACTGGCAGACCTCCAGAAGGCTATCCTGTTTTTACTGTGAGAACTGCAGCTGTAAACGCTTTAGGCATTCCTACTGTTTTCTTTTTAGGTGCTATTTTGGCAATGCAATTTAAATCTTATTAATTAGGTATTTTGATGGATATAAGATACTTAGTTGTAGGTGCACCTTTCATTATTGCTTTTTTCTATACCTTATATTGGTTGAGAAAATGGGGAGCTTTTAGTTCAACAAATAATATGTCAAAAAAAATGACTCAAAAAAATGAATCATTAAATCAAAATTATATTTTAGAAAATATTTTTTTAACAAAAAATTAATTTAAATTTATCTATTTTTATTTATTAAATCATCATGATTCCAATAGAACAGTATTTATTTTTTGCAGTTTCTCTTTACGCTTTTTTCCATCTTTCAATAACATTAGTAAATGCATTAATAAGCTTTTGCTAATTAATAATTTAATAAAATATTAAACACTTATTTGTATAAAATTAATCTTTCTAAATTTAGTAAATCATTATATAAATATAGAAGTAGATATTAGGGCAATCTACTAGCCGCTAGCTTTGATAAGTACGGTTTGTAATGAGAACCTCCCTTTAACCTCATTTTCTTTTTCGCAATCTTAGAAAATGAGGTTTAAATATTTTTAGAAATGAAAAAATATTAATCTAAAATTAGGTATTAAAAAAACTCTTATTATTAAAAAATTATCTATCATTTTGTATATTATTTACTTTTAAAAAAATAGTTTTTTATTTATAAAGAATATGTAGATATTTGGCGCATCTGCAACGGTTTACAATCCGTCTTTATGAACCTAGCCAACGAAAATATTCTTAACTACGTTTTAGTTATTTTAGTAGTTAGGAATATTTTTATTAAATATTAAACTTTTAGAGATTTTATTATATTAGAATTTACTTTATTTGCAGGAAAATTTAATGATTAATGAATTAAATAACAAAGACACCTTAGAAAATATTTATAGAGATTTAGAATCTGGTATGCCAGAGAATAAATCTATAAAAGAGTATGCCCTTCCTAATGCAAGGCAATGGTTAGGAGGAAGATTTGTTGCTATATGGGTTTTACCAATTTATTTCATTAGAAAGTTTGCAAAGTTTTCTTCATCATCAGCTTTTGTTAAACCATATTCACCTTCTAAAAATGGTCCATCATATAAACAACCAGAAACATTATTTACTGCTTTGAGAAGTGTTTTCAATGGTAATGATTACTTAAGATTTTTTGATCATAGATTTATTGGTATTTGGGTTTTACCAATTGCTCTTACTGGTATAGTTTTTGAAATCCTATTAATAGCTCCTACTAATAACACTACACCTTTTAATTAAGTATTTCTAAAATCTATTCTTTAATTTTTTGGATAAATAAAATCATATTATTTTTCTTTTAAAGTTCAATTTGAAATTATTTAAAAGATTAAGATAAAATTTTTATCTTAGAGTTATTTTGGTTTCAAAATTAGATGGTTTAAATAATTGGGAATGTTTGAGATACCTTATTAATATAAAAAAAAATAGCTTATTCTTTAATGTCTCGTAAAATAACAACTGTAATTTCTTTTAAAATTAAAAGTACATTTGAAGAATGGGTAAAAATTTTTGATAGTAAAGAAGCAGATCTAAGACATTCTGAATTTGATATTAAGCCACTATTTAGAGGATTCAGTAAGGATGATCCTAAAAAAGTAATTTGTATACATCAGGCTCCAGAGGGAAATATTCAAAAGTTTGTTCAAGCAAATAGTGAATGGATAAAAAGTCACAAAGTTGATTTCTCCAGCATGGAAGAATCATCTTGGATATGAATCGTTTTAGAATTGCTAAAGTAATTATAGTTTTTTCATCATTATCTTATTTGAGTATTACTTTTTTAAGAAATTATAATTCTCCAGAAAATATAGAAAAAAGATGTATTCTTAAATTTGAAAAAGATTTTAAAAATCATTTGGAAACATCTTATGAAGAATGGAATAAAATTTTAGATTTAGCTGATAACAATTATTTAAAATGTATGGGCATACCTTAGTATTAATCATGGGAGAGGCAAAGAGAAGAAAAAATTTAGGTATTTCGCCCAGAGAAAAAAATGAAGACATAAAGTTGCCTCAACTCGATAAAAAAGCCATACAGCAAAAAGTTAGGTACACACTATATAAATATCCAATAATACCTTTTCTTTTTTATGGAGCTGCCATAGTGATCCTAATCGGAGGTTTATTTTATGTTTTCAAATCCTTTAATATTGTTTAATTATATGGATTGTGAATTTAGATATTGATGACTCTTTGTAATCATTGTTTAAAAAATTTTTAAGGATATTAAATTATCAAAAATAAATTTGTAATGAATGATAAAAAATAATACATGAGAATTATTTACGATTGACACCATCTTTAGGTGTTGTAATTTTAGATTAAATTAAAACTATTTATGAAAAAAATAAATAAAAAATATGCTGAAATAATGCGTCAGGCTAATGTTGCAGTTGGAAGAAAAGAAGTAGTTAGTTTATTAAAAAAAGCTGCAATGATTATGTCTAAATCTGAGGAGAACTTAGCTGCTTAAGTTAGAAAACTATTTTATTAGGATAAATAAAACACCATAAAGAATGATTGATGAGGATGCAGCCATAATAATAAATGGTAGTATCATGCCTGAGTTTAACCATCTTAAAAGTCTAATTTTTTTGTTAATTACTCTTGGCATCTTTTCTGATTCCCTTAATTGCAACTTAACAAGTAAATAAATGGTGTAAATGATTAATTAATCTTTTTAAATATCATTCTTTAGCTATTTTGGAATTAAATTTCCTAAAAAAATTATCTTAATTGCATCAGGATTTTTTATCTTTAGAGAAATTTTTAGGTAATTAATACCTTGTATTCTTCAAATTTCTCATGCAAGATTTAGAAACATTAGATTTCTAAATAATGATTGAAAATTTAAAAGAGAGCCCTGAAGAATTTAAAGATTATGATTCAGAACTGTTACTTAAGATTCTAAATAAGACATCACTGGAGAATAAAAAAGGTGATGATAAAGAACTATTTGTAGATGAAAATTGGAAAATTAATTCAAAACATATGAGTAATATAATTCCTTCAGATAATTCAAACTTGAAAAGAATATTATCAGATATTTTCCCAAATAAAAAAATAGTGATTCAGGATAATAATGATGGGTCGCAAACAATTTTCTTATCCTAATTTACTTATTATCAAAAACTTCTTTATAGTTTTCGTTCAGTATTTATTTTTTGAAAAGAATTAGTAAAAATTACTCTCGCGAAATTTTTTTTAAGATGTTATCGTTCATTAACGTTCATCCAAGTTTATATCTCTGGACGCATGAAATGGGAGTAGGGAACGGGATTCTCATTAACTGCAAAAGACAATGAATAACCTCTTACAAATAAGAGAAAAAATCAAAAGAGCCAATAGGCTACATGTAGCTCAACTTTTGGCAACTAAAAGTGGAGAAGTTACTCCATACAGAAGATCCGTCTTTGAAGAAAGAATCAGGAAAACTCAAAAAGAAATGCAATTGAAAGACTCAAAAAATTAAATTCTTTTTTGGAACTGATCAATTAAGAGGGGGTTTTACCCCCTCTTTTTTTATAAAAACAACGTAATTATTAATTTATTTTTTCAATTATCGATTATTAAAATGTACATAATTTTGATACTTTTACTATTGATTTAAATTATATAAATGGCAAATTTAATTCAGTAATTAAGAGGTAAATAAATATGTTTAAAAAGAACTATAATAAAATTAAAACCTCACCCAATAAATCAAATTTAGATCAAGTTTTATGGATTATAGAAAATTTTTTACCACAGAAGAAAAATCGAGGTGTTCAAAAAAATTTGTATATTGATAATCTAGAAGCAGAGACTATTAAGAAATTTTCTAAATTAGCCTCTATACGTTCTAAAACATTATTGCCGACTAAAAAAATTACGACAATCTCTTTTACCTTTGGTAATTGGGCCTTGCCTTACCTGAAATTGCTTAAGAAAATAGGAATAGCTAAGTAAGAAAATTGTGATCGGCTAGAACTAGATTTATTCCGCAAATAAAAATAAATAAAGATTACAAAGTCTCAGAAAGTTCTTTTTGAAATTTAAGGAGGAATACTTACTTTACATAAAAAATACAATTGCTAAATTTAAAATAAGGTATCTATTGATTATGTTTCTAAATTATCTGCCTAGTGAGATGGTTGAAGTTGTTGGTTTAACAATGATTTTTTCATTTTTAGTTGGGACTATATTAATTTTGTTATTTACATCAGATCAGGCAAATACAAAAAATCTATATTTAAAGAAGGCTAAATAAATATTAAATAATTTGTTTTTCTATAAATGACCTCTGTTTTAATAAAGTTTACTCGCAGGTGTAGAACATAATTTTTAATATTGACACATAAACGAATTTAAGATCATGGGCGAAGCTAAAAGAAGAGAAGAATTAGGATTACCACCTAGACAAAAAAAAATTGAATTAAATAAATCTGATAGATACGTTTCATGGCTTCCAATTACTAAATCAAGAATTAAGAATTACCCTTATATGGGTGTAGCAACAATGGCACTAGGAGCAATAATTTTCTTAGTAAGTGGGGGTGCAAATAGGATTAATTAATTAGATTTTGGCTTGGCTTAGAATATATTTAAGATTTTTTTTGTAATAATTTAATGCCAGATATTATTAAGTTTATTGAAGCTATACCTAGAAATATCGAGTAAAAGGGTTGCAAATTAATAATGCCAAAATTACCTGCATGACATTTTATTAACCAAAAAGCATCTACTCCTAATGGCTGAAGAATGCTATAAATAGTCCCAGATACAAAAGTAATTAGTAATGGGATCGCTTAAATGCGCTTATTTTTCTGTGAATTTTTCTTTTATTGGTTTTTAATCTTTCCATCTATTTCCTCAAATAGATATGTAATTCTTTTTCGTTTTTGCACGGCATCCATTTATCCTGGCTCTTATGTATTCCTTCGTAACCAAGTTCTAAAGACCTTTTTTCGGCGTCCTCTTCAGAAAGAAATGTACCCCTCATATGTGCATGCGAATAACTATTGAAATTTAGAGATAAGGAAAATAAAAAAATAAAAATTTAAAATTTCTACGAATAATATGCATTTTTAACTTTTGAGGATAGAGTCACAAATACTAGATGGATTTGCTTGTTTAACTATTTTTAGTCTTTTGATAAGTTTGTCTCGATCTATTTGATCTTTTAAATATTTAATACATAAAATTTTTCCCTTATATACCTCTGCTATTGGAGTAATCTTTAAAGCAATTGCAAAAGTACCAATAACTAAAAGAATGTTTGTAGCTAGTCGAATGTTTGGTAGAAAATTGGATCTCATTCGTATTCTTTATTTTTGTCAATAACTTCCCTTAAATATATATCTTTTAGCTCATCGTTGTATCCATTTTCTTTTGCAAATTTCTCTAATTCCCTCAACTCTTTTTCTGACATTAAGCAGATTTGGATATATTGTTTTTCATATCTTCAATTTGGTTGATTAATTTATTTAACCATT
>CACGFX010000002.1 GCA_902572395.1 uncultured Synechococcaceae cyanobacterium | reverse complement strand
ATAGTTTTTTGAATAACAAGAACCCTTTTTCAATTCTTTTTGGGCCTAAAATTGAAAGCAAAATTACTAAGATTATGAATATTTCAGGTGAATTTAAACCTAATAGTTTCATGAAATTTCATATGCTATTTATATTTTAGTACATGCTAAAAATTTAATCTAATTATTCTCAAAAGTAGGTAAATAGAGTTCCCTATTTGAGGCAATTAAACCTTCTTCTTTAAAAAAAATCTCTAGGTCTTTTAGGTCATTTATATCTACAAATTCACCACAATTATCTAATATATTATTATGGGTAAAACTCCATAAATTATCCAAATATTCGTCATCGTCTGGAAATGCTACAAATTTTAAATATGTATTATTCAAAGCATATTCACTTGCAAAATCAGAATCTAATCCTTCCCTCTTAGCATCACAAAAAACTTTAGCAAATCTTTTGCCTACAGAAGTTTGAGCACTCGATAAATCTAAATTACCTTGTATAGCTTTTACATTTATTGGTGCAATAAAAATAATTATTGGAAGAAAAATAGATACTAATATAAACAAGAAAAAATTTCCTTTTTAAATTTTAATTCAATATAAACTAGCAAAAAAAGTAATCAATTAGGCCTATTTAAGTAAAAGCACTTATATAAATTAAGAAATAAATAAAAAACATGAAATCAGTTCCACATCTGAATTTATAATAAAGATAATAAAATAAATTTAAAATTATATGCCTTCAAATATAAAGTTAAAAGGAAGGGGGGTTAACAGATTAATTACGAGTAAGGTCATGCTATCGCCATTAGCAGGAGTTACAGATAACATTTTTAGACGACTTGTACGTAAATGGGCACCAAACTCTTTACTTTTTACAGAAATGATAAATGCCACAAGTCTTAAAAAAGGATATGGCACCAAAAAAATCAATCAAATAGATTTAGAAGAAGGTCCAATTGGAGTACAAATATTTGATAATAGGCCATATGCTGTTTCTGAAGCCGCGAAACAAGCTGAGGACTCTGGAGCTTTTTTAATTGATATAAATATGGGATGTCCAGTAAAAAAAATTGCAAAGAAAGGTGGAGGCAGCGCCTTAATCAAAGACCGAAAACTTGCTATAGAATTAGTCAAAAATGTAGTAAAAGCTGTTAGAGTGCCAGTAACAGTAAAAACAAGACTCGGATGGGATAGTAAAGAAGAAAATATAGAGGATTTCTTATTTAAACTTCAAGATGCGGGAGCAACAATGATCACACTTCATGGAAGAACTAGAAAACAGGGTTTTTCAGGCAAGTCAGACTGGGAAATGATCGGGAGACTTAAAAAGTTGTTGGAAATTCCAGTAATTGCTAATGGAGATATCAAAAATCCAGATGACGCACTTAATTGTTTAAAAAAAACAAATGCTGATGGTGTAATGATTGGACGAGGAATTTTAGGATCCCCATGGAGAATAGGAGAAATAGATTATGCCATTAGAGAAAATAAAAATTTTAAGGAACCAAACATTGAAGAAAAACTATATTTAATTATTGAGCATCTTGATGAATTAATAAAAGAAAAAGGGGATCACGGATTACTAATTGCCAGGAAACATATCTCATGGACATGCAAAGACTTTAAAGGGGCATCAAATTTGAGAAATAACTTGGTTAGGGCTGTTGATAAAAATGAAGTTAAAAATTTGATAAATAAAATGATTAAATCTTTGAATAATGATAAAAATACACTAGCTTAAAACAAATTTATTCTATAAATGAAAATTATTAGTAAAGAAACAAGTAAAAGAGTATGTGATCATATGAACAATGATCATATTGATTCGGTTCACAAATATCTTATTCATTATGGAAAGATATCTAGATTTGAGAATGCTTATATGGAAGAAATTAATAACAGTTATATAAAAATCAATTACGATGGACAGTCAGCAATTATCAATTTTAAAAATGAAATATCTGAAGAAGAAATTCATTCAACTTTAGTATCAATGATTAAAGAGATTAAATAAAAAAAAATTTATATAAAGAAAACTAATTTTTATTTTCATAGTAATCAGTTATCTTTTTACATTCTTCAAATGAAAGCATGCTTAATCTAGATGTGGCTTTTATTTTTTGAATTGCACAAACTGCTAATAAGTCGGAGCTATCAACATTAAGTGCTTCAGAAAGTTCTAGAACCCTAAGACCTTTCATTAGTATGAAAAAATTCTTATTCTACATTTTCAAGAACTTTGAAATCAATGTGCTGCATTTTTTCCTAAACCTGCAACGAATGGAAATGTTTGTTCATCACCAAATATATCTTCTGCTGAAGAATTAGAAATATTATTTTTTTGATTATTATCAGGCTTAATTTCTTCAATTTCCTTGGAAATATTATCTTTAATATTATTTCCAATTTCTTTTGCTAATAAATTATTTGTATTAGAAAATATTGAAAAAACTAATACACATAAAAACAAAATAATTCTTTTCATAAAAAAAATTTATCTAATACTATTGTCATATGCCAATAAAGTTATTTATAAAAAACTGGTTTAATTTAAAACAAATCTAAATAAATCAAATTAAAAATATTCATCTTCCCAACTTATTTCTATTTTTAAATCTAATTAAAAAATATAGACTTAGTAATAAAAGAATTGCTAAGGAATATTGATAAAGAAAAACATAAACTATATATACGAGAAATGGGAATAAGCACGCCCTCTTGAAATTTAATTTCTGTTCTTTTGACATATTTTTCCAATTTAAATATTCCTCCCATTGAAAAATCTTCTTCATTTTTCTACTTCTATTATTACGATTAAACATAAATTTATAGATATTGTTTTGGTGATTCTTATATTAATAAAATATTAATATAAAATATCAAATAAAGTTTTTTTAATTGAATAAAAATATTAAAAAAAAATTATAATAATGAACTCAAAACCAGTCTGGAAAACAAAAAAAATTGTTTTGCCTCAACATGCAGACCATGCAGGTGTAATGTGGCACGGTACATATTTTAATTGGCTCGAAGAAAGCCGAATAAATGCACTATTAGAAGTAGGTATAAATTATTTTGAACTTACAAAAAAAGGCTTAGATTTACCTTTAATCGATACTTCAATAAAATATAAATCCCCGTTATTTCTTGGTGAAAAAATAACAATAGAAAGCGAATTCAATATTGAAAAAAGTCCACGGATTAATGTAATTTCAAAATTTCTAAATAAGAGAAAAAAAATCTTAACGATTGCTGAAGTCAATTTAGTCTTAATAAATAAACGAAATTTTTCTATAATAAGAAAAAGACCAGATTTTCTATCGGAAGCCTTTATTAAATTAAACGGTTGAAATTATTATCCATAAATTGAAAGATTTTTAAATCATTAATTATGAATATATTTCAAGTTATTGACTCTTACCAATATGAAATGGAGTCAAGATATCAAGAAAAATCAATGCTTACAAATCTTTTTACAGAGCACAAATTCATAGGATGGTTAGGGTTGTTTATAGTATTTTTCTCTATCTTTGCAATTTTTGTTTTCCAATTTCTTGAGTGGGAAAGTAATGACAATAATAAAAGTTAAGAAGATTTAATGCTTATAATTCAACTGAAAGACTTATAAGATGGCTATCTACCTAAAAATAACTAACCCTACAGAGGTTGTAAAAAAAAAGACCTCAAAATGGCTTACGGATATTACACCTGAAAGGATTGATAGGAAATTGGTGGAGGATGAAGTAATAAAAGGCATTATCGAACAATTAACACTAGAAGGCATAAAAGGTGAAATTTCAGCAATTAATGGGTTTGAGGTAAATGAATCTTCAGTAATAACAAAAAATAATTTTGTTATTAGAAAAACAAAAACTTTTTAGATCGAAAATAAAAATCATTAATGAAAATTTTTAGTTTAATTATTTTTGTCATTTTTTTAATTTTTATAACCTTAAGGAATTATCAAATTAAAAAGAAAAAGTTCAAATTAAATAATGCTTTAAATTCCAATTTCTTTATTCAAACAATTAATAATTTAATAGAAGAAAACAAATACAATTTGTTAGAGGAAAGGATTAGATTAAGGGAAATAGATGCATACGGTAACGAGGATTATAAAAAATGGATTGGGAATCCACCTCTTGATGAAAAAGCTATAGAGCAAAATATATTAAATGGATCTAAACGTTTTAAAGAGGGTATACCATATTTCTGGGAGAAAGTAATTTTAAAAAATTTTGGAAGTATGGAATTATTTTTCGAAAAGTGGAGATCATATTGTAATGAAAATCCTACTATTGATGATGAGATAATTGGATCTATTAGAAAGCTTGAGACTGAAGATTGGTTTGTATTTATAGCGAGTCTAATAGAGAAATCATGCTTAAACCTAATAGAAAAAAACTACTCAAGTAAAAACAAGGAAAACTACAAAAAAGGTATTAGATTTGAAAATCATTGTATGGAAATTCTCAAACAAAATGGCTGGGAAGTAAAAGAAACACCTAACACTGGAGATCAAGGGGTTGACATAATTGCTTCAATAAATGATTTGAGAATATGTATTCAATGCAAAGATCATGAAAAAGCTATTGGAAATAAAGCAGTTCAGGAAATTTCAGCTGGTAAATTATTTTGGAAAGGCACACATGCAGTAATAGTCTCAAAATCTGGCTTTACAAAGTCTGCCCATCAACTAGCAAAATCAAATAAAGTAGAACTAATCAATGAATATCAATTAAAAGATTTAGAAAAGTTTATTGTTTAAATAGTTTATATCAATTGCGTTAAGCCCTCTTTGTAAAGCAAAAGTGTTGTAAAAATTCCTGAAGCCCACATCAAACCTCTAGCTGTTGGGATATTAAATACATATGCACCAATATATAAAAAACGAAAAATAGGATGAATCAATGCAGCAATTATTGCAATATTAGAGTCAGTTAAAGTAATCAAACAAAGAAGACATGCCGGTGCATGTAGGGAAATACTTTCCCAACAATTTTGATGACACCAAACTGCTCTTTTACCAAAAGAAGGTAATTCTTCGAATAAAGCCCTTGGAGCAGACATATTTTCAACAGAATATCCCGCTTTAACTCTCCCTATAGTTAATGGAATAATTGATAATAAAACAACTCCAACTGATAGACAAAGACTCCAGGCAAAAGCTACTTGCATATAATTTAAATAATATTAATAGCTTAATAATTGAAGCTCTTTATTGTGATAAATGAAAAATAATTACCATAGATAAAACTTTGCAAAATATGCTGTAATTTATATAAAAATAATCATTTATGGATATTTCAAACTTAATTTTAATTTTTGGCATAAGTTTACTAATATATTTTGCATTTCTGTTTTTAGGATTTTTTCTAAAGAATAAAAATCTAAAGGCACAGAATTTAAAAAAAGAAGAATAGATTATTAATGCCATGAAACTTACTATTTTATCAATATTTTTATATCTTTTTGGATATATTTCATGGAAAAATTTTTGATCCAAATAATAATAAGGGATATTTGAAATTCAACAAGACAGTGGCTGGTATATGAAAAAATTTTATAAATTTCTTAAAAGTTTTCTATTTATATCAATTTGGCTTATTTTATCCTCATTTTTAACCCAATATTGGAATACCTTTCATTGGGAATATATTTACTTAAACTTCAGAATTGTATTTGATAAAGAATTTTGGTTTGTTATTGAAAAAATTCTTTTAGGATTTGATATTGGTTACTGGTTAGAAGAAGCAATAAAATTCTTAAGTTATGAAATACCTAAAGAATCTTTTAAATATTTTCCAATTTACTTCGTATTAAAGTCTATTTGGATAAAGAATTAATTTGTATTTTTAATAACTTTTAATAAATTCCTTAAAATTCTTGAATAAAGTCGGTGAATTTATTTTTCTTAAAACAAATAAAGTTCCTTTATCGCCTCTGCAGATTCTAAGCTTATTACTTAAATAAGTTATCTCTAACCACCCTAATTGTTCATTTTTTATTTCTTTCAAAGCCTTTATATTTTTTCTTCTAAATTTAGGACCTATAACACCAGCATGTGTAAATTTGACCCCAATTTTTTTTTCATTTATGTAAAAAAGTCTTATTAAAATAACAGTACCAATAATTGATTTTATTCCTCTAGGTTTAAGTAAATTAAGACCATTTAAATTAAAGGGATCAAGAATTTGAAGGTTATCAAAAAAAGGAGAATATTTCAAAAAAGGACTATTAGAACTACTCCACCTAAGCTCCCAAACACCCTTTAAATCATTTCTATCTTTGCTAAAGGAAAAATTATGAACAATTTCAAGTTGTTCGGCAATAGTCCTTATACTCTCTGAATTTGGAGATTTAAGAAGTAAATTTAATAAATCATCTTCTGATTTCATTTAATAACCGCTGAGTATATAGCTAAGGATAAATACTTACCTCCATGTGCTATATTCTACCCAGAATATGTTGATTTGATGACAAAGAGCTACTGGCTAAAGAAAATTTCAATTCCAAATGCTGATTTATTTCTGGAATATATAAGGACAGTATTACCTTGGATTAAATCTGTTGGAGGAGTAATAGTAAAAAGAGATTTGATACAAGAATCAACCTCAAATGAATGGGATGGAGGTCAGCTTGGATTAGTAATAGAATTTGAATCAAAATTTGCTGCTAAAAAAGCATTTTATTCTGAAGTATTTCAAAAATATCTGCAATCCAGAGATTTAATGGAATTAGTTACTATAAGTACTCTTTAAAAAATCAACCAATAGCGATCTCAAGCAAATAACTTATAAGTATTTATTACTATTAAATTATTTATGTAATATTTATAACTTCAATAGCAATCGTATATTTTGCAAAATTTAATTGTAAAAGTAATTCGTTAATCAAATGAACTATTCAACAGAAAAAGATGATTATTTGATGACAACTCCATATACAAAAAAAATTCAGCAAAAATTTGAAAAGGTTAAATCTTTTTTAGAGCAAAATGGATTTAATCCTTCATCAGAGAGCTTAATGCAAGATATAGTTAGTTCAGAAGAATATATTGCTAAAAATGGCTTATAAAATATCAGAATATATCCAGAGTCCTTAAATAATAAAAACCGCCTATTAGAAAAGGTAATAATATTCCAATAAATAAAAATATGGATTTCTTTGATTCGCCTTCTGATATGGGGTTAATTTCTGGTTCAATTGCAAAACCGTTTTGTCTACCACCGCTTTCGGTTGTATAACCTTTTTTATTCATAAGAAAAATAATCTAAGCAGATTATCTCATGTAAAAACTTATTTAAAAAAATTTTTTACATTTAGAATTAAACTAATTCTAAAATCTAATAATTGATTTCAATCTGAGATTTCAATTTGGCAGCTTTTTTTAAAAGACCTACAACTTCCTTACGGCCAGTAGCAAACTCAGCCTTGTTAAGTAACTCGCTATATTTTTTTGTGATTTCTCTATGGTTCATTTCGAGTGTAATCCTTTATAAATTATAAAGTTACTAAATATATTTTTTGTATAAAAGATATCAAAATAGAGTTTTAGTACCTTTACCTATTTAAACCAACCTTTTTTCTTTGGTTTAATCTCTTCTTTAATAACTTCTTTTTTTCTCCTAAATAATCCCTTTTTTTGGACTGGTAAATTCTCTTCAACAGGTTTAGATTTTCTGTTAAATAAGCCTTTTTTTGGTTCTGTTTTAATTGATTCTTTTCTGTCGGAAATCTTTGTCTTTTTAGGATTTGATTTTGAATTTTTTGGTTTTCTATCTGCGACTAAAGTTTGATATACAAAAAAACCAAAAACAGCAAAGAAGCCTAATGCCTGTACTAGAGCAGTTCCAAGATTATCAAACATTTAGACCTCAACTTTGTATAGTGATTCTTTTTCTTTCGCTTCTATGCATTTTTTATCATCAGACAAGCATTCAATTTCTGCCTTCTTCTCCATATGAGAACTGCAACCTCCTGCATTTGCATTAGATATGGAAAACAAAGTTAGGGACGCTAAAATTAAGGCGCATGAGGTTTTAATCGATTTCATAAGTTTTATTTTTATTATGGAAAAATAATTTCGCAATTGCGAAGATAATCTTCTCTTCTGCCAAAAGTATCACCTTTTTTATATATCTATTTGTAGTAATTAACTAAATCGATTATTAATATTGCCAGTAGTGAAAAACCTAAAATGAAAGGTAAATAAGGATATTTATTTAAAATTTTGTTTAATTGATTTTTCGATGTTTGTTTTTCCTTTTTCTTTTCTCTAGGTGGTAAGCCTAACTCTTCCCTTCTCTTAGCTTCTCCCATAATTTTTTAAACTATTTAAGACTATCTTATACACTTAGAAAAAGTAGTGTATTGTTGTTGATTTAAATTATTAACGATTAATTTAGTTTAAATATTAGATATATTAAAAATATACAAAAAATCACATGCTAGAAGTAGTTTGGTCAGTAAATATAATGATTGCAATTCTGATTATTGGTGTTGCCTGGGTTCTTTATTACATATTTACTTATGATCAAAAATTTACTTCCTAGATAAATGTCAGATAGGGATCTAAGTAATTTTCTAAAAAAAATAGAGCAACTTAATCAAATTGCTGACCTAATAAAAAATAATCCTAGTAAAAAGTTATCCTTGTCAAAATGCAAGAATCATGATGAGGTAATTAGATTAACCACTGAATGGGGTTTTGATATTGGTAAAAGGTGGGGAGAATATTAATTGATTTTATTACCAGTATTATTAAAGTTGCCATCAACTTCAAATTAAATCCCTAAGATTAATTAGTATTTCTTGTATTGAAGTTATGAAAGAAATTGGAGAGATAAAGTCAAATATATATAAAATAGCTGCTGTTACAGATAGAGGGCAAAGATTAAATAAATTAATTTCTCCTATGTATGAGGAAAAAGCTAATGAAATGGACGAATTGATTGATGCTCTTAAAGACTTTAGTTTTGAAATATCAGAAAAATTATTGTCTGGAGAGTGGGAATTAATTTTTTCTAATGTTGAATTATTTCGAAGTTCTCCTTTCTTCCTTGCTATTGAAAAGGCATTAAATGATGAATTTAAAAGTAATCTTTTTTTTAAATTACATAAATTGCAAGTAGGATCCTTTGGCATATCTACTATTGGTAGAATTGCTCAAAAGATTGATTTTGACAAAAAAGAATTTATATCTACTTTTGACACTATAATATTTGGGCTCACAACAATTCCTATCTTGGGTTGGTTCAAACTATTGCCTACTTTTGGTGGAAGAGTAATAACCTTAGCAAGTGATTTAGTTTTAAGAAATAATTTACTTGATATGAACTTACAAAAAACAAAAGTTTCCAAAGTTGATGGACTTAATAAGATTCCATTATTTAGTAAATTACTTATGGATAGATGGTATCCAGTTAAAGAGGTATGGAATAAGTTACCTTGGAATAAAGAATCGCCAAATTGCCAGGTTTCAATTTTATATTTAGACGATGAAATGAGAATTATGCAGGATATGTATGGGTCTATTTTTATTTATATAAGGCCTTCAATATCCTTATTGAATTCAAATGGAATCTCTAATGATTAATTAAAACACTGAATAATAATTTTTGTAATTTATAGAAAAAACATTAAAAATTTATTTTAAAGATTAATTAATAAAAACATCTCACATCTTAAATAAAAATAGGTTATGTTCAAAATGAACATTTTTTTATTATGCTTAGAAATCAAGAAAAAAATTCAGTTGTTAGAGGAATATTCCTATTAGGAGGTTGGGGCTTAGGTCTAGACAGATTCTACGAAGGAGATAAAAAAGGTGGCTTTTTATCAATCATTGGTTGGAGTATCACATTTTTTAGCTTTATCTTTCTTAAATGTTCAGGTTATGAATATGTTGAGGGTGTGAAAAATTATTCAGATTATTCCCCTAACCCTTTAATAGTATTACCTTTACTGGCAGGAGCATATGGTGGCTTTCTAATAATTAAGAAGGCATTCAGATTAGCAAAGCAATTTGAGAATGCTGAATAATAATACCAGCAGGCAAATTCAAGATAATAATCCAGATCCTTTCAAATAAAATTTAAATAAAAGAATTACTAAAAGGTTTACTATTGCAAGGGCTACTAAACCATTTCTATTTTTTACATCTAATTTCTTGACTAAATTAGAAAGATAAACAACTGGATTTTCTGGCTCTTTATTATCCAAATTTTATTTAAATATTAATTTGACAAGAAAATATCACAATTTCATTTGAAGAATCAAATTTGTAAAGATGATTATCCAAAAAGAAATAAATAATTTCTAACCCATAATTCCAGCATTTCTTAAAAACACTTTACCCATATTGCCAATTACAAAAAATAAAGACAAATTAATTAAAAGGATTATTAATAATGCCAACATTTTATAGTTTGGATTTGTTGAAATTCCATCAAATCCATTATTAAGAAATCTTTTAAAAAGTAATTTGTCAATTTTTGGTTTTTGTTGCTCAGAATTAAGTTTTATTTTTTCTTCTGAAGAATCTTGACTACTTGCTTTCTCTAGAAATTCTGTAAATGCTTTAACATTTTCTTCTTTTTTAATCCCCTCATTAAGATCTTTATTGTCTTCATTCAAATTGGGGGACGATTCGATTGAATTATTTTCTTCAGGATTAAGTTTTGAATCTTCCAAATTAGTATTAGATGCTAGGAGTATATTACACCATAAAAAAAACCCACTCGATCATTTGAAGAGAGGGTTAGCTAAGGTTAAAGTTCTTAGGTAGATAATAATTTATTTTAATTAAATTTGCGTCTTAGCATAATGAAGTTTTAATTTAGTTTAAATTCAAAGTGATTTTTATTTAGTAAACATGTTAGATGCGAATACTAAAAAAGCATGTAAAGATGATCCCTCAATAAGAGAAATTAAAATTAGAAATATAGAACATGCTATTGAACAAGCAGAATTGATGATAAAAGAATCAAAAATGAGCCAAGAAGAATTAATCTTCTTAAAAAGAAAAATATCGGACTCAAGACAGGATTTAGAAATCCTTTATTTAATGAAAATTCAATGAATATAAATTTTTTAATCTTTTAAAAAATTTGAATTTTTGCAAAGAAAATTAATTTGTATATTTGAAGACTTATAAAGTTTAAAGAGAATGTAAAAATTTTTATAAATATTCTTGTTATGTCTAAAGATAATTTATATATACCTTTAAAGGTTGTTCCATACATTTTCATTTCAATTACTGCTGCAGCAATAACAGCAGCTACATATGTAATTACTTAGATCTATAAGCTAAGTAAAGTTATTAGAAATTTAATAAATCATAATATTTGTAATAACTAATTGTATGAATAAATTCAAAATCGCAATTTTTACAATATCAATAATCATTTTTTCCCTTGTTGGATTAAAAACTAATTTATTTAAATCAAGTTAAAGATTTAAAAAATAAAGAAGAATCATTCTTAAATGAATCTATACGTGTTTTAAATGAATGCTTCGATCTAAAAAATGAAAATAAAAGAACTCTTAATAAATCAATTGAATTAATTGAGTATTGCTTAGAGGAATATGGATATAAAAACTGATTTCAAAACTTTATTGATGAATTTCCTTAATACTTTACTAATATGCAAATAAAAAATTTCTCATCAATAATCTTGTTATGTTCCATGATTTTTTATTAATAATATTTTCCTAATTTAATTTTTTAAAATGACTAAAGTCAAATGTTCTTATTTAGGAAATTTAAACTGTGAGGCTATTCATCTACAATCTGGAAGTTTTATTAGAACTGATGCACCTTTAGATCACTGCGGCAAAGGAGAAAGTTTTTCCCCAACTGATTTATTAGCAACATCTCTAGGTACTTGCCTGCTAACCATTATGGCAATCAAAGCTAAATCGAAAGGATTTGATTTGAAAGGTATATATTTAAATATTGAAAAATTAATGACACAAAATAGCGAGAGGAAGATAAAAGAACTAATAATAGATATTTTTATACCAGAGGGCAGTTCTAATGAAACTATTGATTTTTTGAAAAAAGCTTCCAAAGAATGTCCAGTTACAAGAAATTTATCTCAAGAGATAGATATTAAAATTAGTTGGCATCATGAATGAATCTTAAAAATAGTAATTACATAAAAAATAATGAAATACTTTATTGGAATAGTCATTCTTTTACTTGGAATATATATAATGACAGAATTGGCATTAAAGACAAGATATACAAGAAAAAGACTTTCAAAAGGAAAAAATAAAAATTATAAATTTTAATATTGCAGATTAAGAAAATAGATTTATTTTTGAACTGAGAATTAAGTCATATTTTAGTCTTATTTTTTCACTATTTTTTGGTCAATCAAACTGATCAAAGGGATCATGAAATTTACATTTATTCCAACAGTGCACCATGTATAAACAATAAGAAAAAATATTTTTATAAATAAATTAGGGGGTAAGGCAAGAAATATTTTGAAAAACCCTCCAATAAATAATACCAATATTCCAATTAGAAAAAGTCCTTTGATTATCCATTTAATTCCATTTTTTTTAATGTTTATATAAAACCAAAAAAGAACAAAACTAGATAACAATAAATATATAAAATTTATGATCATCTTTTTAGAGAAAATCTAATAAATTTGCCATTATTAAGGCATGATGACAATTATCACTTTTTTATCTACTAATTTTTTTTAAAAATGGAAAAGTTATACAAAAAACAATAAAAACAAATTATTTTTAATCTTAAAACATTTTCGATTTTAGTAAATCAACTCTTTTTTGATTCACTCCCAAGTCACTTTCTCCAACTCTTGATTCTGATCTTATTGATAAGATGTTTGATTCAGGTAAAAAGGATACTTCTAAGTCATCTACATACTTCATCCATTTACTGGTAGCCTCAGCATGAAGATAATCGCCATCAATTTCTACAATCTCAGTTCTTGGAGTGTTTTCGATAAATGTCTTAATCTCTTCAAAAGGGTTCTCAATATTGTTTACCTCCCATTCTTCTCGTACACAATGAGCAATCTCTACGCAAGGTTTTAGTTCTATATGTGAGGCAAATGATGAAGAAGGGAATAAAAAGCTTGAACAAATTAAAATTGCTAAAAAAAGTATTTGCATTAACAGAAAATTTAACGACTTTTAATCTAACGAATTAATTTACTAATTTGTAATGACTAACTAATTATTTTTGAAGAAAGCATATATGTTTTTATATTCAGAATTTAATCTGTATTTCTAATAATCCCAAAAAAAAGATCCCTCTAAGAGAGATCTTTTAAAATTGATTTAAATCAAGTGTTTCCTTGTTTCCACTGAAATAGATCAATTCCTCCTACACACAAATACAATATCACACCTAAATTCAAAATATGTAATACGTAATAGACCTCTATCTTAACTGTCACATCGCAAAAAATACAAAAAGTACTCAAACATTGCGGTCGAGTACTTTTAAAGTCATCAGAAAAAAGTGTGTGAGGAGTTTCTGATGTATTTAATTTACTCCGTAGGTAATTTAAAAGGCTACAGTATAAATTACTAATTATTTAAATCTTTCAGAAAAATTGGGCGTTGATGAAAAAAATAATCAAAAACATAAAAAATTCATGAAAAGCATTTACAAAAAAATCATTTTTATTATTTCGGCAATTGCTCTTTTTTCAGTAATAGTCGGTATTGTCAAATATTCGCTTACTTATATTGAAAATAATCCCGAAAAATACTTACCTACACAAAAGTAAGGCAAAATTAAGTATAAATTCACTTCAAAAAATCTATAAAGTGTCTTAAATATGACCTACATTGACAGTTTGAGTCATGAAAATCAAAAATACTTCAATTCTTAATCAGAATAATATTCATTTAAGTCAATTTAAAAATAAGCATAAATATCAAATACTTGAAAATTACTGGAAGAAAAGAAGGAAAGAATGTGAAAAAAATCTTTCAAAATTTTGCTAACCGATAATTATGAATTTTATTTTTTCTTTTTTATTAGCATCTGTGATGTGGGTACAAGTTCCACAATGGGAAGCTGACTGGTCAAAATGCGCTGTAGATGTTCCCGATTCGTCATGTCACTGGTACGTAGCTGCTCCCGATAATACTTTTGGCGAAGGATTTAATTGGGAAAACGCTCCTTGGTTTGATGCTAATGGATTACAGGATGTAGCTAAAATTGAGAAAGAATCTGTAGTAGAAAAACTTCAAAATAACTAAAGTTTCTATTTCACCAATTAACTTTTAAAAGTATTTAAATCTAGTTGCTTAGTGGTTAACTTTTGATTAATTAAAAAATTTTTTTTATGCGTTTCAAAGTAAGTCTCAAAAAAAATGGAAAGGAATTTGATGAAGTTGTTATAGCTAATAATAAAAAAGAGGCTATGGAAGTAGCTTTAAAAAACAATCCAGAAGCTCAAGCATTAAACTCTGATTGGACATTTAAGATTTAATTATTTACGAAGTTTAGGAATCAAAAGAGATGCGACACAAATAACACTAATTGCAGGTCCAGGCGACAAATTAAAGACTATAGAGAGAATAAAGCCCAGAAGTGATATACATAATCCAAAAAATGAAGACCTCATCATTGCAATTCTTAAACTATGAGCCTTATTAAGCCCTAACAGTGTTGGGGTAGAAAGAAGAGCAATAACAAGAATCACTCCCACTGCTGACATTGAACTAACAATTACTAATGCCGTTGTAAAACTCAAAGCAAGATTTAATAAAGAAACGTTTATACCACTCGCGGATGCACCTTCTGGATCTAATCCAACATAAACAACCTTTTCATATCCAAAAGTCATTAAAAGTATAAATACTAAAAAAGCAATTATTGTTCTAAGTAAATCTCCAAAATTTGCTGTCAATAAATCGCCAAATAATACTGCCTCCAAATCAATCCTTATTCCGAGTAGAGGGATTATAAGGACTCCAAACCCAAGCATTCCGGCTAATATTGTGTTCATTATTGCTTCATAGTTTTCACTCTTTTTATTAGTTAAACTTTCTGCAATTACAGAACCTAAAAGACCACTGATAACCCCACCAATTGAAGGATGAATTCCAAGCGCCAATGCTAAAGCAAGCCCTGGCAAAACGCAGTGAGAGATTAAATTTACTTGAAGTAATCTCCTATGTGTTATTAATACAGTTCCCATAGCTGGACATAGAATTCCTGAAAAAATAGTTATTATTAAAGGAACAAGCCACCAACTGCTATTAATAAAAGACATTAATCTAAGGATTCGGTATGATCAAAAATACGGGACAAAAAAAGATTTCGAAAACAATGGTAACTAAGACTGACATTACCAAAAGACAAGAACAACTTCTTGAAGAACTTAATAAATGTGATGATGAACTGAGCGGTCAAGAGTTGCATAGGCAATTGATTGAAAGCGGAAAAGCTATGGGACTGACAACTGTTTATAGGAATCTTCAAGTTCTTATAAAGCATGGTTTAATACGTTCTAGACATCTCCCAACAGGAGAGGTTCTTTACACTCCCGTAGACAGAGACATTCATCATTTGACTTGTGTTCAATGTGGTGAGACATCAAAAATGGAAGGGTGCCCTGTAAAAGATATTCATACACCCAAAACAAATCCAAAGAAATTCCAATTGTTGTTTCATACCCTGGAGTATTTTGGACTTTGCCAGGACTGCTATCAAGCACAAAGTTAAAACTAAATATTTTTTTAATCACAACAACTATTATCCTCAATTGAGCTGATATTTATATCCTCTAATTTATCTTTTATAGAATCAGGACTTCCAGAGGCCAATACAGCTTTATCCAAAACAATAACTTGATCATAACTATTTAACGAAGTGCCCCAATCATGACTGCTTACCATTAAAGAAAGACCAGCATCAGCAAGTTGACGAACAATTTTTAGAAAATCCTCCTTTGCAGGTGGATCTAAAGCTGCACAAGGTTCATCAAGAAGGTAAATTTTTGCTGGAGACATTAATGTTTTGGCTAATAAAGCTCTTTGTTGTTGTCCACCAGATAAAGAATCAAGCCTTCTGTTAGCAATATTTGCAATGCCGACTCTTTGCATTGTGGCCTCTAATTCACAGCATTTATTAATCCATGCATTAGGGTTGGCAAGAAGAGCTTTTATTTGAAAAGGACTACTACTTTTTGATTTTGAGTATTTTATTTGTCCTAATGAAACTAGTTTTTCTACAGTTATTGGAAATTTCCAATTCATAGAGCTTCTTTGTGGCATAAGTGAGACTTGAGATCTTTGTCTAATTAACTTCTCACCGTCAATTGTTATCTGGCCATTATCCGGAATACATTGTCCCTGCAATATTCTTAAAAGAGTAGATTTGCCAGCTCCGTTTGGACCAACTAGCGCTGTTAGAGTACCAGGTTTAATCTCAACCGATACCTTACTTAAAACTGGCTTACTTTTTTTTGTGTATGAATAGGTTAAATTTTCAGCGACTAAAGTAGCCATTAATTAATCTTTAAAAAAGTCACTTTATAAGCTTACCAATAATACAAGTTTCATATTATTTTCATAACATTTGATACCTTTACTTGCTTTGAATAATGAAAATGATTATCATTTTTAAGTATTTAATAATTCTTTATGTCAATTTTGGAAAGACTTTTAACAAATAAAACAAGTTCAACTAATTCAATTATCAAAAATTCCGTAATAGCAGGAACAATAATATTTTCTGGTTTTGGGCAGGATGTTTTGGCTAAGGAAAAGTCATACGTAGCAGTAGAACCACTAGTTTGTGATTTAGTTAAATCAATTGCATTACCTTCTGACGAAGTTACATGCTTAGTAGATAGAAAGCAGGATGTTCATGACTTTAAGATCAATCCAAGACAAGCTCAATTACTTAATAACGCCGATAAAGTATTCACTCTTGGTAAAGAAATGACTCCAAGTATGAGAAATTGGGAAAGCAAAAAGCAAACAGTTGTTATAGGTGTTAGCGCAATAAATGTAGATGACCACTCTGATCATGCGGGACATGATGATCACGCTGAACATTCAGCTAAGGTAGATGACCACTCTGATCATGGAGGTCATGACGATCACTCAGAACATGGTGGACATGATGACCACGCTGAAGGAGCTTTCGAATGGGCAGGTAAATTCCAGTTATCTAAAGGATCCTACAAATGGTCATTCGCAAAAGTTGATGGCGAATATGCAGATCCTGCAATGAAAATGGTAATTCTAAAATCTAATGACATAGAGGGATCGGAAGATTTAGCTAAAGAGCTATTAGGATCTAGATTCTCAACAAGGAGAAATAATAATGGGACTCTTACAGCAAGTGATAAAGCTTTTGTGCTTAACTTCGATCAACGAAAAGAAAGCACAGTTTTCAACGTGGAAATTAAAGAAGATGGTCAGTACACATTTTTTACTGAACACATGCCTTTTGAGTTTGAGGCAAATGAGCACTTTTTTAAAGACGCAATGAATAGTGATGTAGAGCCAATAGCACAAGTACCAGATGAAGGAGAGGGGCATCATCATCATGACCATGGAGGACTAGATCCTCATGTCTGGCATGATCCTCATAACATTATAAAAATGGGAAATGTTATAAACGAAAGTTTAAAGAAGGATGCTTCTAAGAGAAGCATAAGAAAGCAAATTAATGAAAGATTTGAAAAGGCAGATTCTATCTTGGAAGACTTGGATAGTTGGATCGTCGAACAAGTAGGCTCCATTCCTGAGGAGAACAGAGTAATTGTGTCTAAACACAAGGCGATGGAATACTACGGTGATGCTTTTGGTTTTGAAACCATTAGTTTACTTGACTTTCTTGGAGACTCCTCAAGCTTAAGACCGGAAAATATCAAGTCTGTACTTAAAGAACTTAAAGAAGATAATGTTTTGGCTCTTTTCCCAGAGCAAAAACCTGCTTCCAAACTGTTAAGAAATCTAAGCAGACAAAGTTCTATTCCTATTTCTCCTGATCAAATATTTGTTGATGGATTGATGATGGATGGTAATACTGTTTCAGTAGCTGTACACAACACTTGTACAATTGTTGATTCATTAGGTGGAAGCTGCGATAAAGAATCTGGCTCCAATCTTGAGTCTGAATGGTACAAACTTTCAGATTAAATTTTTCTAATAAAAACGGTTTTCATTTCTAATTATTACTATTATTAAAATTATTGTTTATTTAGTAAAATCAGTAAATGAGTATCCAAGATAAAGTTCCTGTTACTATTCTCACTGGATTTTTAGGTTCAGGGAAGACTACTTTGCTTAATAGAATATTGAGTGAAGAGCACGGGAAAAGAATAGCAATAATTGAAAATGAATACGGTGAAGTGGGTATAGATCAAGGGCTCGTAATTAATGCAGATGAAGAAGTGTTTGAGATGTCAAACGGGTGCATTTGTTGCACTGTTCGCGGCGATTTAATAAGAGTCCTTGGCAACCTTATGAAAAGAAGAGATAAGTTTGACTATGTTTTAGTAGAAACGACAGGATTAGCAGATCCAGGCCCAGTTGCTCAGACATTTTTCATGGATGAAGAAATTAGTTCTGAATTTACTCTTGATGGAATTGTGACTTTAGTTGATGCTGCTCATATTGATCAACAGCTAGGCAGGAGTGATGAAAGTTCAGAACAAGTGGCATTTGCAGATGTTCTTGTCCTTAATAAAACTGATTTAGTCTCTGATGATGCACTAGATACTCTTGAATCGAGATTGAGAGATATGAACCGAATGACTCGAATTATTCGGGCCGAGAATGCCAAAGTACCCATTGAAACAGTCTTAAATCTTAGTGCATTTGATCTTGATCAGATCCTTAAACGTAGGCCAACATTCCTTGAACCAGAATATCCTTTTGAATGGACAGGTGTTTACGATCTTGATGCAGGTAAATATGAATTAATGCTAGAAGAAGGACCAGATCCAGAAATGTCACTAGTAGCTCTTGTTAGCCAAGGTGAGAATGAGGAGGAACTTAAAGATGGTGCTGAATCTTCCGTAAGGCTTTATGCAGAAAAGGCTAATACTTTAGAGCCTGGAAATACTATTCCATATGGAGAACATATAAATCTCAAATTGGAGGATAAAGGAAATAAATCCTTCATCCTTAACATAGAGAAACCAACAAAAATAGGTTTGTTTACACAGCACACTGCTGAAGAATTCAACATGAAAGTCATTAAAAGTGGCGAAAATAAAGAGATTCCATTTAATACTGAAAGGTTCTGGCAAGCAGAGCATGAGCATGATGATGAGGTAGGCTCAATTGCTATAGAGCGTTTTGGAGATGTTGACCCAGAAAAACTAAATACTTGGATGGGAAGACTTCTCTCAGAAAAAGGAGTGGATATATTCAGAACTAAAGGTTTCATAAGTTACTCAGGCAACCCAAGGAGAATAGTTTTCCAGGGAGTTCACATGTTATTTACTGCACAACCTGATAAAGAATGGGGTAACGAACCTCGTAGAAATCAACTTGTTTTTATCGGTAGAAATTTAAATGAGAAAGAGATGCAAGAAGGCTTTGATAAATGCCTGATATAGAACCATTTAGCCCAAGAGGCATGTTCCATGAAGGATGGACTGCTGAAGTTAGCGATTACGCCATAACATGTGGCTGGGCTCTTAAAGGAAAACAATTTATTGTTGGCGACGTGGCAGGAGGTCTTTTTTCGTTCGAAGGAGATACTGGAAAAATTATTTGGAAAAAAGAAAATACACACTCCCGTGGTCTATTAGCAATGGCCATTCATCCAGAGGGTGAAATTTTTGCAACATCAGGTCAGGATGGAAATGTTCAAATTTGTAATTGCCATGAAGGTAAAGTTATTAAAACACTTGATCTTGGTAAGAGTTGGGTAGAACACCTCAAGTGGTCTAATGACGGTTTATTTCTAGCGATAGCTTCCTCAAAAAAAGTATATGTTTTTAATGAAATTGGAGAAGAGAAATGGATCTCAGAAGATCATCCAAGCACAGTAAGTGCAATAACATGGTCAAACAAAAATGAGCTCGCAACTGCATGCTATGGCAGAGTGACATTCTTTGACATTGTTAATAATAAAACGAATCAAAAACTGGAGTGGCAAGGATCATTGGTCTCTATGGAATTAAGCCCTGATGGAGATATAGTCGCCTGTGGGAGTCAAGACAATTCAGTTCATTTTTGGAGAAGATCAACAGGAATGGATGCTGAAATGACTGGATACCCTGGAAAACCAAGTCACCTTTCTTTTGATGACAGCGGGAAATTACTAGCCACTAGTGGCAGTGAAAGAATTACAGTTTGGAGCTTTATAGGCAATGGTCCAGAGGGCACTATGCCAGGAGAGCTATGTCACCATACAGAACCTATTTCGAGCCTAGCCTTTTCAAATAAAGGTATGCTTGTAGCCTCAGGATCTAGGGATGGTTCTGTTGTCGCAAGTTTCCTAAAAAATGATGGCAATGGAGATCCCGTTGGGGCTGCATTCGCAGGAGATTTAGTAGGGGCAATATCATGGAGACCTGATGATTGTGCACTTGCAGCAGTCAATGCAAAAGGTGTTGTAAATGTTTGGAAATTTAAAGTTCGTACTAACCTTTTTTCAAAGGGATTTAAGTAAAAAGTAGAAATTTATTAATTACCAATAGTTAGCTTTTAAATGTCTTTCCATACAAATGACCTCACAGTCATTATCTATACCTTTTGGGTGAATATCGCAATATGAGAGACATTGAAAATATTCGTCTATGGGGTTTGATTTATCAGTTTTACTAACTTCATTCGAATGATTCATAAAAGATTTCCTCAATTATTTAAAATTAAGATAGACGAATTAAATATCAAAAGAAATAAGCAAAACTTACTAAAAATATCTCAAAAAAATTAGCACGATTGATTACTACTTTCGGACATTTTTAATTAAAAAGCAATGCGTATAAAAACGGATTGTCTTTAGAGAAATATTTTCCTAATTTTATATTGTTGAGTTCTAGGAGGTCTTTCAAAATGATCGATAGCCTGCCTGAAATTTCGGAATAAACCGAACTAATTTAATTAACTGCTCCAATTATTTTTTATTAATGTCTAAGCTTCCTTCTTCTGCATCGTTTAGGTGCCCTTTAAGAAACAAGCTTAATTCTAGAGTTTTTGCCCCAGTTAAAGACAATTAGTTAATTTTGGTGAGCATTAGCTTAAAAGAAGTTAGCAACAAGGATCCATGATTTAGGTGCGTTAATAACTTCAGTAAAAAATATAAGTAAGAGATAAAAGAGGGCTTAAATTAGCCCTCTTTTTTTAATAAGATGACTTTCTTCTAGTTTTATAGATAATGATTAAAACAATAAAATTTAAAAATGGTTCGATATTATTGCCCATATTGCAATCCTAAATATCAATTTCAAAAACAATCCTTAAAAGGTAATTTGATTTGTGGATTATGCGGAGAGGATCTCGTAAAAAAACCATATATTAGGTTAAACCAGATAATCGCTTTAGTTGCTGCTTCATCATTACTTCTACCGTTGATTTATACTTTTATTTTTTTAATTAAAAATCAAATAAATCCTCCTAATAAAAATTATCAAGCAAATGGTAATTTAATGATAATTATCAAAGAACAAACTTCATAAAATAATTAAAAAAATCTCAAGAGGTCAACCTCTACAAAGTGATTTATTTAAACAAGAATTTTTACTTTCAATATTTATTTGATCATTAATATTTTTTAATTTGTTTTTATTACTTATTACTTTAACTTTTTGCCCACAATGTTCTTTGCAACCACCATTAAATAAGTTATGTGCATATAAATTTGAGAAACTAGAAAGTAATAAAAGAAAAATTATTTTATAAATTTGATTAAAATAAGAATTCATTTTTTATTATGATTTTCCCAGAATTAGTAAATAAATAATATCAGTTAATTCCAAGGAGTGTTTATAAGTCCCCAGATATCGAAGAAGAAAAATAAAACTGCAATAACAACAAGATCCCATGCTCTTTCCCTAAAAGCCCAAGGCGCAATAAAAACTTCCCCAAGTCCATGAAGTGCCGCCCCTACTGGTAGATGATCAAGAACTAGCAAACTATGAGAGAGGATAAAAAGAAAGCTTGCGAAATATCTAAAAAAAACAAATTGCCAATTACTAGAACTCATGCTTTTTAGATTTTTAAGAAATATACTTCAATGATCAAAATAATGATATAGATCTAGTCAAGAGATATTATTTTTGGTAGCCATAAATACGAATAAAGATATAAAGCTAAAGTAAAAGTTACTAAACGATGAAATATATGTTTTCAAGTTATCAGCCTAAAAATAGCTTTGATGAATATTTTAAGGACAATGTTAACTCTGCTAGAGAAATATTGATTCCACTTCTTTCATCTTTAGATAATATGGGACTTGAAGAATTAAACAGGAATCACTCTGCCGCAAAAAAATTATTACTAAGACATGGTGCAACTTTTAGATTAAACGATACTGGTTTAAAAGGTACTGAGAGAATATTACCTTTTGATCCACTCCCCAGAATAATTAGTAAAGATGATTGGGTAACGTTAGAAAAAGGCCTAAAACAAAGGCTTGAGGCAATTGATTTATTCCTAGATGATATTTATAATTCTCAAAAAATAATAAATGATGGAATAATTCCAAGAGAATTAATAGAGAGTTCAGAAGGTTGGAGACCTCAGATGATAGGTTTCAAACCTCCACTAAATAAATGGTGTCAAATTTCGGGACTTGATTTAATAAGGGATAGAAGAGGAGATTGGCATGTTTTAGAAGATAATTTAAGGTGCCCTTCTGGAGTTGCTTATTTTTTAGAAAATAGATTAGTTATGAAAAATATTTTTCCTAATCTTTTCTCAGGAAGAATAGTTAAACCAATTGATGAATATCCGTCATATCTTTTAAAAACTCTTCAAGAACTTGCTGTTTGGACTGACACTCCCAAGATAGTGCTGCTAACTCCAGGAATTTTTAATAGTGCTTATTTTGAACATAGTTATTTAGCTCAAGAAATGGGTATACAACTAGTTCAGGGTCATGACTTAGTTTGTAATGATGATTATGTATATTTAAAAACTACCTCTGGATTAAAAAGAGTAGATGTCATTTACAGACGAATTGATGATGATTTCTTAGATCCACTTAATTTCAGAAAAGATTCCTGCCTTGGTGTTAGCGGATTACTTGATGTTTTTAAGGCAGGTCATGTTGCTTTAGCAAATGCACCTGGGACTGGAATAGCAGATGACAAAATGATTTATTCTTTTGTTCCAAAAATGATTAAATATTATCTTGATGAAGAAATTATTATAAAAAATGTAGAAACTTATATTTGTCATTATCAAAAGGATCGAGAATATGTTTTAGAAAATTTATCAAAACTTGTTGTTAAGTCTGTCGCAGAAGCTGGTGGTTATGGAATGTTAATTGGCCCTCACTCAACAACGAGTGAGATAGAAGAATTCGCTAATAAAATTAAAAATAATCCTAGAAATTTCATAGCACAACCAACATTAGAATTATCTACTGTGCCATCGTTATGTAATGGAGAACTATATCCATGTCATGTTGATTTAAGACCATATATCTTAAGAGGAAAAGATTCATGGGTTAGCCCAGGCGGGCTTACTAGAGTAGCATTAAAAAAAGGATCATTAGTCGTTAATTCTTCTCAAGGTGGAGGATGCAAAGATACATGGGTTGTAGGTAAATAATATGCTTTTAAGTCGTGTAGCAGAATCTCTTTATTGGATCAATCGTTATTTAGAACGTGCGGAAAATATATCTCGTTTCGTGGAAGTAAGTGAAGCAATGTCATTAGATTGTCCGCCAGGAAGTGCAGAGCCTTGGCTCCCCTTAATTGATGCTTCAAGTGATAGAGAATCTTTTGATAAAAGATTCCCAGAGAAAAAACCTGATGACGTTATTAATTTTTTAATAAGAGATCGTTTAAACCCAAACAGTATAATTTCTTGCATTCAAATGGCAAGAGAAAATGCACGACAAATCAGAGATGTCATGACCACCGAAATGTGGGAACAGATAAATATTTTATATTGGAATATGCAAGAAGGAGAATCAATATGGAATAAACCAAGACAAGAACAATTAAGTGAGATAAGGAGGGAATGTCAGCTTTTTTATGGAATTACAGATGCGACTCTAAGCAAAGACCTTGCCTGGAGATTTAGCATTCTTGGAAGATTGATCGAAAGAGCTGACAAAACATCAAGAATTTTAGATGTTAAATATTATTTACTCCTACCCAGCTTAGATGAACTTGGAGGAGTTCTTGATGAGCTGCAATGGATAGCACTTTTACGTTCAGCTGGAGCTTACCAAATGTTTAGGAAAGCAGTGCAAAATTCTATAAAGCCTAATTCAGTTGCGAGATTTCTTTTACTTGATCCAATTTTTCCTAGATCAGTAAGATACTGTCTTGATGGGATAAGTAATACACTTAAAACGATAGATACCTCACCATCTACTGAAAACCCTTCAGAATTAGAATGCATGAGAGGTTTGCTTAAAGCAAAGTGGAGTTATATCAGAATTGAAGATATAATCAATGATGGTTTACATGAGGCAATCGATTCATTGCAAATGGATTTAAATAAATTAAATGATCTCATTCAAGAAAAATATTTTATTAATTAATAAATTTATTAATGAGAATTAAATACATTCACAAACTTGAATACAAATACGAAGACCCTGTTCAATTAGGCGAGCATAGATTATGTATAAAGCCAAGGTCAAATGGATTCCAAAAGCTAAAGAATTTTGAATTAAAAATAACCCCAGAACCAGAAATTATTTATCCATTACTTGCTGCCAGCGGAGAAGAGATTAATAGAATCAGATTCAATGGATTAACAGATAATTTAACTATTGAATCAATCAGCGAAGTTGAAACTATTAAACATCCAAACATTATTGATGGAGTTAAAAATAGAGACTTAACATTACCTTTTTGTAGAAGCATTATTAACAGAGATTTACAGGGAGCATTAGAGGGATGGATGCCAAATGGACAACACGATCCGTCTGCAGTAGAACTTGCTCAAGAAGCCTTAGCAGGAAGCATTAATAACGCATTATCATTTACATACCAACTAATAGAAATTATTCAAGATCGGGTTAAATATACCAAAAGGCATACTGGTCCAGCATGGCCGGCTAGTAGAACGCTTAGAGAACGTATAGGTTCATGCAGAGATTTAGCAATGCTAATGGTTGAAGCTTGCAGGTCTATAGGTATCCCAAGTAGGTTTGTAAGTGGTTATCATTTTGAAGATCCCTTACCCTCTGAGTTGGATTTACACGCTTGGGCTGAATTATATATTCCAGGTGCTGGTTGGAGAGGTTTTGATCCAAGCGGAAAAGGATTAATAGATGATAGATATTTAACATTGGTATCTTCTTCAAAATCTAATTTAACCTCTGTAATTACAGGAAACTTTATAGGAAAAAATAATTTAGAAAATACTTTATCCTGGGAAATCAAACCTCTTGAAATTAAATAAACACTAAATTCTTAATCTTAAATAAAAAAATATAAATAATAATATTTTTCTTTTTTAGTGTTAATTGATACGTTCTTGGATATGTATATCTGTTTTCATTTGTTTAATCTTTAAAGAAAATTGAACTCAAGTTTAGAAATTCCAGTTATCAAATCAAACAAATCTAAAATGTTTGAATTGATAAGTTATGAAAAATTTCGCGATACAAAAGATGTAAGATTTTTTGATATTAGTGTTAATGAATCAAACTATAGAGATTTAGTTATTCACAGTGGGCCTGCAGTTAGTCCTCCAAATGATGAAGAATTTAAGAATTGGCAATTTTACATACATCACAATCAAGAAGATAATCTACTGGCTATCTCCGGGGGTAGAACATTTTTTCTTGTCAATTTTGGCTGGGATTATCCTTTTTATAAAGTTAGATTAGAATCTTGCGGATACATTTTAAGAATACCTAGAGGAACTTTTCATAGATCAGTATCTGACGAAAACGGTTCCATAGTTTTAAATCAAGCTATAAGAGATAAAGAAGGTACAGTTGAATCTGAATTCAAGGTTACGAATAGCAGAGATAACAAAAAACTTCTAGATTGTATAACTAATTTAGAGCCTAGATTCAAAATTTATAGTGTTAAATAATTTTAAAAAGGAGTTCCAAATTTAGTCATCAATTTTAAAAATTATCTAATTGTTATAAAATAGTATTACTCAAATTTATTAATATGAAATTCTTTAGGTTTTTAAGATATTTTTTATGTATAACTTTTTCTTTCTTGGTTTTATCCTCTCCAGTTTTTGCTGGGGCGAATGTTGCTGTTAAGGGAGAAGGAGATGAAGTTCCAAGTTATGTAAGATCTAATATCACAGGATTTGATTTCCATGGAGAGGATCTTCATTTATCTTCTATAGCTGGAGCAGTCGCTAGAGACGCAGATTTTAGTGACGTTGATTTACATGGGACAACCTTAACCCTATCTGATTTAAAAGGTTCTAATTTAAATGGAATCGACCTGACCGATACTCTTTCTGATAGAGTTAACTTCCAAAAAACAGATCTTAGAAATGCTGTTTTAATAAATATGATCGCATCAGGTAGCAGTTTTGCAGGAGCTCAAATAGAAGGAGCAGATTTTTCTTACGCTATTCTTGACAGCGAAGATCAAAGAAATCTTTGTGAAATTGCTGATGGGATTAATCCAACAACAGGCGTTTCAACCAGAGAAAGTCTTGAGTGTAGTTAGAACAAAAACTATAAGTAAACTTTTTATAAATAAACTTTCTTACCATTATTAAATTTATAAATCCTTTGTTCATCATCTTGAAATATCATTTCACCATTTAATTTGGATTTCTTAAATTTTGAAAGCCTTGCTCTGTGAATATTAGATTTCCTATTAATATTTTCTTCGTTATCATAACCCCCAATATAGATATTTATATTAGGGTTTGAAAAGGTTTTTTCTTCCTCTCTTAAAAAAATTCTTTCAATATTTGTTTGCGTGCTTTGAAGTTTATTTTTAAATTTATTTAATTTTAAGTTCTTTGGTTTTTTAGATTTAATTTTTTTGTAGACCAAAAAAATAACTCCTAAAATTAGAAAAAATAAAAATATATTCATTAACTATTTAATTTTTATTTTAATATCTACGCCTAAGTTACTTTTAGTAGTTAATATTTCTTTTCTTAAGATTCCATAAGTAAAAATTCTAGATAAAGTTTTCAAAGATTTAAGAACCAAAAAAACAGTAAATAAAAAGAAAACAATAATGTTTTCTACAAGAATATTTTTATTTTTATTTTCTAGATTGCTCATGTAAGTATTAATTCAATTATTTTGCATCATTATTTGCATATGGTCCGAAAAATTCACTAGCGTTTCTTCCCATTACTTTAGCAAGATTTAAACTTTTATCTATATCCCATTTAGATGCCATTCCATAAAGAATACCCGCAGCAAAAGAATCACCACATCCATAAGAATCAACCTTTAATTTTTTGTTTTTAAGAGCCTTATATCTTCCTCCTGGGAATATTATGCCTCCCTTCTCTCCCTCAGTTTTAAAAGTATATTTCGGTTTTAACGATAATTCAGAAAAAGAAAAAACTTCTCCTGGATCAAGATTACTGCCTATTAATCCATCTAAAAGAACATTTGAATTATTAATTGTATTTAATCCTACCCTTGGTGTTGTACACAGTATTGAAGCTGATCTAGCCATTTTAAAAATCTCTGAATCAGATGCAGTAATAAATATTCCGTCCATTTTTTTTAAAATGTTCCATTCTAAATTGTCTTTATGAGTTGGAGCTAACCTTTCTCCAATAACTGTTATTGCTCTTTCACCTTGAGAGTCAATTAAACTAAATCCTCTTCTAGTTGGTTTATCACGCCAAGCTACATGCAACTTAATTCCCATATTTGAGAGAATCTTAAAACACTTATCTCCATAATCATCATTACCTAATGACGTAAAAAAATGAATTTGGTTTAAAGATAAATCAGAAAGTATTTTCGCGATAATAGATCCACCACCAGCTGGATACTCAAGGGACTTTTCAGAATGAGAAATAACCCCGGGTTTTGGTAATTGATCAACCTTTAAAAAATTTATCCACTCAACATGACCAACAACGGCAAAATTTAAATTTCCTTTTTTAAATTTATAGTCTTCAACTTTATTATTCTTTTCAACAACCATAAGCTTTTAAATACTATTATTAAAAGAAATATTTTTGACAAGTGAATTCATTTAACATTTTAAAAGATAATAAACAGATACTATCTTTTCTTTACCTTTTTCTATCAATTTTGGGAGCTGTTCTACCAATGTTGGCAAATTTCGAATTTGCTAGGGAATATGGAAGCAGCTTTGATATAAATAACTTCATCTCTTTAGCGAATGCAAACCCTGCAGCTCAGTCAATTTCTAGAGACTTATTAGTAGGTGCAAGCGCTATTTTTATATGGATAGTAAATGAATCAAAAAAACTAAACATGAAGAATATGTGGGTTGTATACATTGGAACTTTTCTTATAGCCTTCGCATTCTCTGCACCTTTTTTCTTATTTCTAAGAGAGAGAAGAATTATTGAATTAGAAAAGATTAATTAAAATAATCTCTTAAATAGAATTGTAAAAGCAATAAAGCAACAACAAGAAATTGAAAGCCAGATTATTGAAGCATAACCAAATAGATCTAATATGCGTCCTGAAATAAATGGTCCAAAAAAATAACCCATAGCGAAACATTGTGATAATAGAGCAAGTGCAAAACCTTTTTTATTTGAAGGAGCTATTCTGAAAACGACATCTGTAGATGTTGGCAGAAATGAAGCAGTCCCTAAACTTACTAAAATCAATGCCAAAGAAATTAAATAAAACGCTGGGATATTTAAATAACTAGAAATAAATAATAATAATGAAGCAAAAGAGAAATTTATTAAACTAAATTTCAAGCCGAATAATCTTTCTTTCTTAGATATCCAAGAACCGACAGGCCATTGTAAAAACAACAATAAAATTAACTGAATAGAAATTATAAGACTAATAATTTCTTTGCTTAATGCATTACGATATACTCCACCTTTAACAAGATCCAGAGGCAAAGTTACTTGTATCAAGGCTAAAGAGGTAGTTATCAATAAAATAGATAAAATTATTATTATTGAATTTTTATTCCATTTCAATTGTCCATGATTAATTGGATCTATTAATTTTTTTTGAAAATTTTCTAAGTTTCTTTTTATAGAAGAACTATTTTTAGATATTAAATACGTGATAACTAACATGCAAAATATATCATTTATAAATATTGATTTAGAATACAAAAAATTCGTCATATACCCCCCTAAGAATACCCCTAGAAATATTCCTAAAGCTTCCGAACTTCTAACAAGGGCATAAGCTTTACGTGTTTCGATAGGATGACAAAAATAGGGCACCCCAAACTCGGCAGCAGGCCAATATATTCCTGCAGCAGCCCCAACAAGTGATTGTCCAATTATGTACAAAAAAGTATCTCTTGAAAAAATGAGGCATAAGCTAGCGGCAATACTTAGTATTGAAGAAGTAATTATCGGAAATTGTATTTTTCCCGTTTTATTAAGATAATTACCTGTAAAGAGTCTTGTTACGGTTCCAATTATTGCTGAAATGGTAAATCCCAGTCCAATATCTGTCGCCGATAATCCTAGATTATTAAAAATAAGTGATGTTAAATAAATAACACCTCCTGCTCCAAATGCAGCGAAAAATCTTATCTTGGTTATTAACCTCAAATGATAAGGAAATTGAAGCCACCAATTTTTGCTAATTTGTAAACTATTTGGACTAATCACTAGTGAAATACATTTTTATAATTTTTTTTAGTTTTTGTAGTTTATTTTTTAATAATGGTTTAAAGGCTGCTGAAAAGATAAATATTAAGTTTGAAGAGATGGAAATCCCTCTTACTATAGAACAATTATCAAAATTAGAAAAATACAAAGATGATTCAACAGAATTAATAGATTGGTTAAAAAAAAATGGATTTATAAGAGTTTTTGAATTATCAAAATTTTTAGAATTTCCAGTTTTCAAAGAAGAGGGACTAAATAGAGAAATATTAAGAAGTTGGATAGGGCGTAAAATTCTTACAGAATTAAGCAAAAGCATTAAAGTTCCAAATGACAATAATGGAACAGAAATATATAACACTATAGAAAATTTATTAGATCAAAAAAAAGAAGTTTCAACTTTAGACATCATAAAGGCATTACCATCAGAAGAAATTTCACTAGATATTGATAATCTAATTTTAATAATTTCATCATGGAAAAATGAATTATCAATGCAACAAGAACTCTTGTCCAAATTAAATCAACTTGAAAGAACTAAACAAAATGCCTTTAAAAATACTGATAAAAAATCAACTAAAGATCTTATAAAAATTGAAAAAAAAATTTATGCTCCTCACCGAGTGAAACCTTTTGAAATTGAAATATGGAAAAGCAATAAAACAAATTTTGATAAAGAATTGATAATTTTCATGCCAGGACTTGGAGGCGAAATTAATAATTTCAAATGGATAGGTAACGAATTGGCTAGAAGAGGCTGGCCAATATTATTCATAGATCACAGAGGGAGTAATTTAGAATCATTGATAGAAGTACTCAATGGTAAGGGAACAATACCAGGAATTGCAGACTTTTACTTATATAGAATTAAAGATTTAGATGCTGTATTGAAAGCTCATGAAAATGGAGAATTTGGTTTACCTAATAATTCTTATATTTTAATGGGGCATTCACTGGGTGCTTTAATAGCACTTTTATATGAAGGCAAGAAACCTACTGATCAACTAGAGGAAAAATGTGATTCGGCATTAAAAGACTTTGCGGTAACAAATTTATCAAAATTACTTCAATGTCAGTTGAGTGAAATACCATTCCCTAAGAAAAATAACACTAATAAGGCCAGTGCCATAGTAGGTTTTAATTCATTTGGAAGTCTATTATGGCCAAAAGAAAATAGTACAGGGATTAAAGCACCAACTCTTCTAATAGGTGGTACTTATGACCTTATTACACCGTTAATGAATGAACAATTTAGAGTTTTTTATGCTTTAGATAATCCATCAAATAGATTTCTAATTATTGAAGGAGCAAGTCATTTCTCTCCAATAAGAATTAATAAAAGCTATGAAGAAAATAATGACCTCTTCAAAATAAGTGAATCTTTTATTGGTTCAGAGCCAATATTAGTACAAGATTTATCTACTAAATTTATAGTTGAATTTTTAAAAAATATTAAAGACCAAAAGATCCCTAATGTAGTTAAAAACCAAAGAGATTTGGGACTTGACTTCCATCTTTTAGATATTGAAACGATAAAAGAAATTTCCGAAAATTAGTACTCTATTCGTGGATCTAAATATGCGATTAAAATATCCACGAAGAGATTTAGAGAGACTATAAGCATAGAGGTAAAAATTACAATTCCTTGAACCAAGGTATAGTCTCTTTGAGAAATAGCTTCATGTAATCTTAAAGCTATACCTGGCCATGAGAAAGTCACCTCGAACAAAAGAGCACCTCCTGCTAAAGAGGCCATAGTCAAGCCAGAAATAGTGACAATTGGCAATAGAGCATTAGGCAATGCATGGTTTAAAAATATTTTTTTCCTCGATATTCCTCTACATATAGCAGCATTTACATAATCACTTTTTAATGTCTTATCCAAATTTACTCTTAATGAGCGGCTGAATACACCACTTAATAAAAAGCCAAGGGTAATCGAAGGAAGTGCGAGATGATAAAGACTATCTTTCAAGGCAATAATATTATTTGAAAGAATACTATCTAAAACTAGAAAACCTGTAATTTGAGGTTGTTGCTGAAATATAGGAAATCTACCTCCAATTGGGGAAATATTAAAAAATACAGAAAATAATAATTGAGCTAACATTGCACCCCAAAAGGGAGGGATCGCATATGTAGCAATTCCTAATATTCTCGCAATATAATCAGTCTTTTTCCCTCTATTTCTTAAGCCAATTAATCCCAGTGGAAATCCTATTAGTATGGCACTTAATATTGAAAAGAATCCAAGCTCAAGACTTGCAGGCAATGACTTTATAATAATATTTAGGACTGGCTCTTGGGTACTAAGAGATTGGCCAAAATCTAAGTGCAATATATTTTTAATATATGAAAAATATTGATTTATTAAAGGTTCATTTAGCCCCAATTTATTTCTTAGAAATTCCCTAGAAACCTCATCTGCTCCAGATCCAAGTATTGCATCGACAGGATCGCCGGGAGCAACTCTTAATAAAATAAAAACTAATGAAGAAATTATCCATAACATTATAGGTATTAATGAAATTTTTAATAAGGAATAATTTAGTAGTTTATTTAAATTTCTACTCATTAATTAACTCAAGATCACTCAATGAAATTATTCCTGCGCCATTAAAAATAGGTTTTGATATTTTATTTTGTGACCATGCTTTTTGAGAGGAGATCCAAATAGGAATATAAGGTATTGAACTTGCTGCTATTTTTTCAATTTCAACAAGTTTTTCTAATCTTTTAATTCCACTTATTTTTTCACTCTCAAGAAATAAACTTTCCACTTTATTAGATCCCCAAAAACTACCGCTGTAAACTGATTCTCCTTTTTTACATATGCCGTCAACTATTTCATTACAACTTAATAGAGGGGTAAGATAAGCCTCTGGATCTGAATAAGCCCCAGTCCAATCGAGAAGAACTGCCGTATAAATTCCTAAACTTAGATTCTTATAAACTGTTGTAGATTCAACCCCATTGAGTTCAATATCAATACAATCTTTCAAAGAATTTTTAATTTCTTCTTGCCATGTCAGAGCAATAAGCTTGTCAGCTGGTACATTCGATCTATAAGTAAGGGGTATTTTAAGAATATTTCCATTGCAATAATTTTCTTTTTGCAATAACCTTCTCGCTTCTAAATAATCATATTTAGGCCACAGTTCTTGATTATCTTTTTTTAATATCGGAGGAATAATTGATCTAGATGGCTGCCTTAATCCATAACTTACTTTCTCACTAATCAATTTTCTATTAATACTTTTTGCCAAAGCCAATCTTAAATTAAGATTACTTAAGGGATAAGAACTAGTTTTGAGGCTTATAAAACTTAATTCAGTGAAAGGGCTATTACCTTCATTAAACTGTTGATTTTTGCTTAAATCATTTAATCTTTTTCTCTGACTATCATCAATTGAATTTGATAAAAGCACGTCAATTTGTTTACTTTTTAAAGCCCCAAAAAGAGAGGATGAATTTGAATAGCCCACAAAATTAACGCCATTATTTAAGGGCTTTTCACCCCAATAATTCAAATATGGATCAATTGATTGAACTTCATTAGAAAAACTGGTCAGCACATACTTGCCAGTACCAACAAATTTTTCATTTAGAAACTTATCAGAATATTGTTTGTAAAATGTAGGAGATATTGGAGTTAAATTTACTGATGTGAGTAAACCATTTAAAGAACTTGATGGTTTATTCAAATTTATTATGACTGAATATTCACTTGGTGTTTCTATTGATTTAATCTTATTTCCTAAAATATAGTTCATAGTTCCAATTCTTTTGAATCTATCAAAGGTAAACTTCATAGCATTTGAATTAAATGTAGTTCCATCGTGAAAGAAAACATTCTTTCTTAAATTAATAGTTATTTGAAGTCTATCCTTTGAAATAACTGGCATCCCCGAGGCCAATTCAGGTATTAATTCTCCGTTAGAATTTAATTCATATAATGTGTCTCCAAGAGAACTGATTAATTGAATTGCTTTAAGAGTACTTGCTCTAGCTGGATCTAAAGATTCAATTTTTCCAGAACTTGCTACTATGATTTTTTTAGATATTCTTTTTGAGCCGCAAGAATTCTGTAAAAAAGAAATTAAAATTATAAATATTGATAAAACAATTTTTTTTTTCATAATTCCTTAATTCTTAATTATTCTGAAGAATTATTTGAGCAGAAAATTTGTAAGGTTATTTGACTAATTTCTAAAGCAAATGTTTTTTTAGAATTACAAGCAAAAGGCCACTCTCTCACCCAACAAATTTCTTTACCTATATTTAAACCAATTACTTGAAAAGTCTTATTACTATTTTTAATTTTTACACAAGCACCTTTATAAAGGTTTTCAGAAAAAATTAATTTATTATTTTCATTCTTATTGTCTAATAGTTTTGAATAAATCATTAAGGTGCTAAAACCAAACACTTACTTTCTTCGGTTTACCAAGCTATAAAGAAATTTGCAAACTATTTTTTTAAATACAACTTAATTGACTTGCAATAATTTTGACTTCATTTAGCGAATTTATTTCATCTTTCGATCTCTCAAAATCTCCATTATTCACCTCATGAGTAATAACGACAATTTCAGCCTTATCCTCACTAGCATCAAGTTGAACAATTGATTCGATTGATACATTATTCTTTCCAAAAATATCTCCAATCTTTCCTATGACACCTGGACTATCAAGGCAAATAATTCTAAGGTAATTTTTTTTATTTATTTGCGAAGAACCTATTATATGGCAGTTTCTCCAGAAATCAAAAGATAATAATGGATCTATTAAATTATTATTTTTTACTGAGGCGGCATGCAAATTTAATATATCTGATACTACTGATGCAGCAGTTGGGCCACTCCCTGCACCTGGACCATATAACATTATCTCTCCAAGAGGATCCGCCTCAATCAATAAGGCATTATTAACTCCCTTAACTGTTGCCAATGGATGAGATTTTGGAATCAAAGAGGGTCCTACCCAAATATTCAAAGCGAGTGAATCATTACTATTAATTTGTCCCCTTTCGGAGAGCGCTAAAAGTTTTATTTCAAACCCTAATTTATTGGCATATTCGATATCCTTTAGATTAATTTTACTAATGCCCTCAGAATGAATCTCCTCTCTTTTGATTTTCCCTCCAAATGCAAGTTCACTAAGAATTGAAATCTTATCAGCAGCATCATGGCCCTCAACATCTGCAGTTGGATCAAATTCTGCATACCCAAGTTTTTGGGCCAATTTTAAGGTCTCCTTGTAATCAGCTTTTTCATTTGTCATCTTTGAAAGAATAAAATTTGTTGTGCCATTTATTATCCCAACCATTTTTTTTATGCTATTACTTTTTAATGATCTTTTTAAAGGTTCAATTATAGGAATCCCCCCGCAAACTGCCGCCTCTGACAAAATATAAACTCCTTCTTTAGATGCAGTTTTATATATTTCTTCTCCATATCTTGCAATGACTGCTTTATTTGCCGTAACAACAGATTTACCTAATTTTAATGATTGCAGAATAATATCTTTCGCTAAATCAACTCCTCCCATTACTTCAACAATGACATCTATAGAGGGGTCATTAATTAGTTTAAATGGATCATCAGTTAATAAATTATTATCTAGCTCAATATCCCTTTTTTTATAAAGATCTTTAACTGCAATTTTTGCAATTTCTATTTCTTTTAGAATTGGATGTGTATCAACTTCGGAACTTAATATTTTATAAATCCCTGAACCTACAGTTCCAAAGCCTACAATCCCAATTTTGCATTTTCTCATTTTTTATTTCTTTTAACTTTGAGTTTAATTTTATATTATTAGACCAACAAAAATTCATTTGCTTGAGACTGCATTTTCAACAAAATGTTTAAAAAACCATTTGATCTTGATGGTGTTAAGCTTGCTTTCAAACCAGTATCTTCAATAAATCTCTTATCTATTTTAACAACCTCACTTGGAGTTAATTCATTTAAACCAGTAATTAAGAATGCTAATAAACCCTTGGTTATTAGGGCATCAGAATATCCTTCCCAAAATAATTTACCGCCTTTAATATTTGCCTTAACAAAAACTTCTGAAACGCATCCCTTAACTTTATTTTCTTCAACAAGGATTTCACTTTCTGGTTGTTTCAATTTTTTGCCTAACCACAAAATGTATTCATATTTTCTTTTTGGATCTTTTGATTTCTTCAACTTCTCTACTAATTTTGATAAATTATTGTATTTTTTCTGATTTTCCATTTTTAAAACTATAAATTAATCAATTAATGAATCTTCTATTATACAAATATTTCTTTTTCTGTGATAAAGCCTGATAAAGGAATATCCCACTCAGCTCTTGTTAATGGGCTCTTACTTACACAATTAGAAGTTAATACTCCAATGCATGGAACATTTCTCCAATCATTATCTCTCCTTAATTTATCAAAATAACCTCCTCCATAACCTAACCTTATTAAATTTTTATCAACGGAAAGACATGGTACAAATATCATGCTTATCTGCAAATGACTTAATGGGGAAGAGTTATTTGGACTTAATATTCCCTCAGAATCTTTGGTAAGAGGTTTTTCGTCCCATGGATAAAATAACAACTCTTTTTTATCTTTACATCTGGGCAAAGCTAAAGTAAATTTTTTCTTGAGACTTCTTATATCAACTTCATTTTTTAGAGGCCAATATATGGCTATAAAACCAATATTTTTATATCCCTTAACAAAGGAATCAATATACAATTTTACATTCTTTTCTACATTTTCTCTTTGATTGAGAGAAATCCCATCTCTTAGTTTTCTAAACGTATCCCTCTCTAATTTCTTATTTTTAAAGATCGTCATTTTAAATTTTCAGTTAAACCCATCCTCATTTAGTTTTGTGAGTGCAATAGCCAATGCATCTGCTGAATCATCAGGTTTTGGAGGTTTGTTAAGATCTAAGTTATACATAACAGCATCAATAATATCTTTCTTAGATGCCTTTCCAGACCCAGCAATTGTTAATTTTATCTGAGCAGGTGAATACTCACTAACATGAATTTTTTTAGAGGCCAATACCATCATAATTACCCCTCTGGCCTGCACCACACTAATGGTAGTGCTTGACCTGTAAAAGAAAAATTTTTCTACTGCAGCTGCAGTGGGGTTCCAATGATTTAATAATTCATTAAGATCATGAAATATCTCATAAAGTCTATCTTCTTCTTTTTTATCTTTACCTGTCTCAATAACACCGCAATCTAATAATATCTTTCTTTCATTTTCTATCTCAATTATTCCATAACCAACTCTAGCCAATCCAGGGTCAATCCCAATTATTCTCACTGTTATTAAGCTTCGGCAGACAATTGAAATTTTGAAAGATTTTCTTTTTCATCTAAATCAAATACTTTACAAAAAGCTTGAATAACTTTTTCACCTGAATCAACTTGTTCCAAGGGATCTTTTCTAAGTCTATGTCTTAAAGAACAAGAAATAACCCTTGCTATGTCATCTTCTTGCACTTCAGTTCTGCCCTCAAATGCTGCAATTGCCCTTGCAGATCTATTTGTAACAATATCTCCACGTAAACCATCCACATCTAGTTCTCCGCAGATTGCAGAAATATTCAATCTTAAGTCATCGTCCATTTGAACAGAATTTAACATTTCTTGTGCTTTAATAACTTTTTGTTGAAGTTCATCCTGTTGTTTCTCAACACTCAATGAAAACTCATCAGGATTATCATCAAAAGAAGTTCTTTGATCAACTACTTGAACTCTTAATTCAGCGTCTCTAACTGTCTTAACTTCAACACTCATTCCAAACCTGTCCAATAGTTGAGGCCTTAATTCACCTTCTTCTGGATTTCCTGAACCAATAAGGACAAACCTCGCAGGATGTCGAACTGAGACCCCCTCCCTTTCAACTGTATTCCATCCGGAAGCGGCCGAATCTAAAAGTACATCAACTAAATGATCATCAAGTAAATTCACTTCATCAACGTATAGTAAACCCCTATTAGCTTTAGCCAACAATCCAGGTTCGAATGCTTTAACGCCTTCACTCAAAGCCTTTTCTATATCAATGGTTCCACAAAGCCTGTCCTCAGTAGCCCCTAAAGGCAAGTCAACCATAGGTACTTGTTTTTGAATACTCTCTAAATTTTCTCCTTGAATAATTTTTTCCAAAACTTCTTTACTTTGTAAATCAGGATCTACTAGTGAACTATTATATGGATCGTCTTTAACAACATCGATTGCAGGCAACAAATCAGCTAAGGCTCTGATTGTAGTAGACTTTCCAGTCCCTCTATCACCCATTATCATTACTCCTCCTATTCTTGGATCAATAACATTTAACAAGAGAGCCAATTTCATTTCTTCTTGACCAATTACTGCTGTAAAAGGAAAAACTCTTCTTTTCTTTGTTGTAGGCACAGTTTTAGTTTTCTTAAATATTCAAATAATCAATAGATGCTACTTCAGAAAATGTTTTTAGTAAATATCCCTATCGAATTAAAACAAGATAATGAATAATAACTAATCAAATTTGTACTTACTTATTTTTTTTTGAATTGTTCAAAAACCAGTTTATTTGATGGACAATTCCTCTTAAAACATTTATTTCGTGCATTGATGTATTTGCCCTCAAAATGAAATTCTTAAATTTACTGATTTTTGCCTTGGAGGTATGTTTTAAGAGGTATCCAACTCGCAAAAGCATTTCCTCAATCTCCACAAATGTATCATGTACTTCTTTCGATGATGCCAAGTTAAAAACTTTTAATTCATTATTTAAATTCTTTTTAGAAGTCTTATTTAATTCATACAAAACTATTGAAACAGCGTGAGAAAGATTTAATGAAGGATTGTTCTGAGAAGTTGGAATATTAAAAGTTTTATTTGCTAGAAGTAATTCACTATTAGTTAAACCACTATTTTCTCTCCCAAATATAATTGCTAAATTATTTATCTTCTCAAAGGTTGAAGTCCAATCAAATATATCTTCAGAAGATACAAAAAATGAATCTTTATTTACATCAATCCTTCCACAAGATGCTAAAACCAAATCACAATCAAAAATTGCTTTTTGAAGATCATCAAAAACCTTACAATGTTTAAGAAATTTTTGACCTTTAAGAGCCATTTTTTTTGCTTCTAAAGAAAATATGTCGCATTTAGGAGAAACAATTCTTAATTCATCAACTTCAAAATTACTACATAATCTAGCAACGCTGCCTACATTTAAAGGGCCACTTGGTTCAACTAAAATTACCTTTAAATTCGAAAAATTTTTTCCCAAAATCATTCAAGGCTATGAAGATATTTTAATAGATTAGACATATTTACAGGATCAATTTCAAAACTTGGCATAGGAGGTGTCAGGCCTCCAGTAACTTGTTTTATTATCTCTTTATCATTCAAACGTTGAGTTATTGAGTGTAAGTCAGGGCCCACTAATCCTCTTGCTGTAATGCCATGACATCCAACACAATTTATCTTAAAAAGAGCATCTCCTTCCTCAGCAGAGCCATTAAGCTCAAGAGTTTCAATGATATATTTGTTATTTTCATGATGATTTACGAAAAATATTGAAAAACAAATCAATAAGACTCCAAATACAACAAAAAGTATTTTTAAGAATTCTCTCTTAAAGTCTCTTTCTGCTGCAGTTGATGAAGATGTTGACACAAAAAATAGTCTCTATGTAACAATTGTGAGTAAGAAATTTAAAAAAGGCAAAAAAATGATCGAGCCTCTTCTATGTGGAATTGTTTTAGGTTTAGTCCCAATAACTCTTCTTGGATTATTCGTAAGTGCATGGAATCAATACAGAAGAGGTTCAGGGATGCTGGACATTGATTAAAAATGTTAATCTTGACTGCCCATAATTTCGTACATCTACAGTTTCCCACAAAGTACTTTTTTTAATAAATAGATTTTTAGAATGTTCACAAATAACTGTTGAATCTTTTTTTAAAATATTGCAATTAAATAATTGATTTAAAACTAATTCATGAAAATCCTCATGGTATGGAGGATCTAGGTAAACAAAATCAAATTTTAATTTATTTAAATCCATATTTCTAGATGATAAGTTTCTCTCATAATTAGGTTTTGTCCATTTCAAAACATCTTTACAAATAACTTCGATATCATTTCTCCTAATCTCTATATTCTCCAACGAGAGTAAATTTTCTAAGCAAACTTTTGAGTTGATTTTGTTTTTTTCAATTGCAATTATTTTGCTCGCCCCGTGATTATAGGCTTCACAAGATATGGCCCCTGTTCCACTAAATAAATCTAACCAATTACTATTTTCAACTCTTTTGTTCAATATACTAAATATGGCCTCTCTCACTCTCAAAGTTGTAGGTCTGGTATAAGAATTATTTGGACTTTGGAGTTTTTTACCACCTATTAATCTTAAGTTAGTCTTCATCCCTAAGCATCTGTTATTGAATATTACTCAGCCATCTTCTCAAAAGTTTTTCACCAGTTATTCCAGATTTTTCCGGATGAAATTGACAGGCCAATAAATTATCCTTCTCTATCATTGCAGTTAATTTTTCAGAGCCATAATCAACCTGAGCTGCAATAATATTTAAGTCATCTGGGATTGCATGATAGGAATGTACAAAATAGACCCAATTATTTAATTCTTCAATCCCAAATAAAGTATTATTTTTTGTAGGTAAAAGTTGGCCCCAACCCATGTGTGGGATTCTTTGGTTAATAATATTGGGTATTTTTTGTATTTTTCCTTTTAAAATTCCCAAACCTTGAACTTTTCCTTCATCACTAGAATCAAAAAGGAGTTGTAGACCTAAACATATCCCAAAAAAGGATTTCCCACTTTTAATCCAGTTTTTCAAATCAGTTATCAAATCAGTATTTATTAGATTCTTCATCGCCGGATCAAATGCTCCAACCCCAGGAAGTATTATCGCCTTACAAAGCTTGGCATCATTAAAGTTTTTAATTAATATAATTTCTTCTCCAAGACTTTCTAGAGATTTTGTTACAGAATGAATATTACCCATTCCATAGTCTATAAGTCCAATTTTATGCAAAGCTTTTAAATTTATAAATGCTTAGTTAAAGTGCTCGAAAGAGTTGCTTTTGGCACAGCACCAACAACGGTATCAACTTTTTGACCTCCTTTAAAGATCATTAATGTAGGAATACTTCTAATTCCGTATTGACTCGCTACATTTGGATTCTCATCTGTGTTTAATTTAAAAACTTTAATTTTCCCTTCAAAGTCTTTTGAGATTTCTTCTACAACAGGTGCAACCATCCTACATGGACCGCACCATGGTGCCCAAAAATCAACCAATACTGGTAGATCACTTTGCAGTACATCCTTGTCAAATGAAGAATCAGTTACGGCTGGAGCTGATGACATAATTTAAGTATTCCTTTTTGAAAATTTAGCAGGCAATTCTTTTAAGTGATGATTTCATTACAGATTAAATAATATAAGTAACAAAATATCTAAAAAAGCCCGATTAATCGGGCGATTTAGTGTGTGAGGAGTATGGGGTTACCCCCATCAATTCATAATAACTCCTAATTAGAAAATTTTTCAAATTAATCCTTAATTCACTAAGGATTTATAAATTTGCTCTAGGTGAACTACTTACCCATCCCAAGCTGCTGAGCTTTTTGATAAACCTTACCTTCTGTGAGAAGCGATGGTGCGATAACTATTTCAACTTCCTGCATTTCTTTAATATTTTTAGCCCCAAGAGTACTCATTGAAGTTCTAATGGCTCCTATTAAGTTATGTGTCCCATCATCAAGTAAGGCAGGGCCTTTAATTATTCTTTCTAAGGATCCTGTAGAACCAACTTCAATTCTTGTTCCCCTTGGCAATACTGGACTTGGAGTAGCCATACCCCAGTGAAATCCTTTACCTGGAGCGTTTGAGGATTTAGCTATTGGGGATCCAATCATTACAGCATCTGCTCCACATGCTAAACATTTACAGATATCTCCGCCAGTAACAATTCCTCCATCACCAATAATAGGAATATAACGACCACTTTCTTTAAAGTAATCATTTCTTGCCGCACTACAATCAGCAATTGCAGTTGCTTGAGGGATTCCAATTCCCAATACTCCTCTTGATGTACATGCCGCTCCAGGGCCTATACCAACCATCAATCCTGCAACTCCAGCATCCATGAGAAGTTTTGCAACTTCGTAAGTAACACAATTACCTGCTACAACTGGGACATTCATAGATTGGCAAAGATCTTTAATATTTAAGGTTTCCTTACCATCCATCCCTAGATGTTCAGTAGAAACAACTGTTCCTTGAAGAAAAAATAAATCTATTTTGGAATTATTAAGTGTTTCTTTAAACTTAATGGCAGCTTGAGGAGTCCCACTAAAAGCTGCTATGCCTCCTCTTTCTTTCACCTCATTTATTCTTTGTACAATCAATCCTTCTTTGACCGGCTCACTGTATATTTTCTGCATTAATGGGACAAAATCATTCTTCCCAACTGATGCTATTTGGTTTAATATTTCATCTGGGTTTTCATATCGTGTTTGTATGCCCTCCATATTAATAACTCCCAGGGAACCTAATTTTGTGAGCTCTACAGCCGTATTGACATCGACAACACTATCCATGGCACTAGCTACGATCGGAACTTCCCTTTTGAAATCACCTATTGACCAAGAAGGATCAGTTAAATCGTAATCAAGTGTTCTACTACCAGGGACTAAAGCTATTTCATCGATGCCATAAGCCCGTCTGACTTTTTTATTTAAACCAAGTTCAATATTCACGGAATTTTGCTTTTATTCTGATTAAATTAACAACTAAAGGGGTAATAAGCCAAGGTTTATTCAAAAACAACAGGTTTTATTTTGATTTGTGTGTAAATGTGAGTATTTGGGAATTAAATAAATCTTTTTTTTTATTCATTATGACAATCAGCGATTATTATTTAAAGAAAGGGTTTTTGTATGTCTGATATTTTAGATTCCGATAACTCAGGATTAAGCGATGATAACGACCGAATTATTCAAACTGACTTAAGAAATGAGATGTCTCGTTCATACCTAGAGTATGCAATGAGCGTTATAGTTGGTCGTGCCCTACCAGATGCAAGAGATGGATTAAAACCTGTTCACAGAAGAATTCTTTATGCAATGTATGAACTTGGTTTGACTAGCGGTAGACCATACAGAAAATGTGCAAGAGTTGTAGGAGAAGTACTTGGTAAATACCACCCTCATGGCGATACTGCTGTTTATGATGCTTTGGTAAGAATGGCCCAGGATTTCTCTATGAGGATGCCACTCATAGATGGCCATGGAAACTTTGGTTCTGTTGATAATGACCCTCCAGCAGCAATGAGATATACAGAATCTCGTTTAAAACCTCTTACGGATGAAAGTTTATTAGAGGATATTGAATCTGAAACTGTAGATTTCGCCGATAATTTTGATGGTTCTCAGCAAGAGCCAACAGTTCTACCAGCTAGGATCCCTCAACTACTTCTAAATGGTTCATCTGGAATAGCGGTAGGAATGGCAACTAATATTCCACCTCATAACTTAGGGGAATTAATTAATGGTCTTAAATCAATAATCAAAACTCCCTCAATTAAAGATAATGAACTTTTTGAATTAATTAAGGGTCCTGATTTTCCCACAGGTGGTCAAATCTTAGGCAGAGACGGTATTAGAGAAACATTCAAAACAGGAAGGGGGTCAATAACCATGAGAGGGGTAGCAAATATTGAGCAAATTAAATCCATTGGTAGAGCAGAGAAAGATGCAGTAATAATTACAGAGCTTCCATTTCAAACCAACAAAGCGGCATTGATAGAAAGAATTGCTGATTTGGTTAATGAAAAAAAATTAGAAGGTATTTCTGATATTAGAGATGAGAGCGATCGAGATGGGATGAGGATTGTTATTGAACTAAAAAGAGATGCCTACCCACAAGTAGTTTTAAATAATTTATTTAAGTTAACACCTCTACAAAATAACTTTAGTGCAAATATCCTTGCTCTAGTTAAGGGGGAGCCCACAACACTTTCACTTAGGAAAATGTTAGACGTTTTTCTAGATTTTAGGGTTGAGACAATAAGGCGAAGAACAACATTTTTATTAAAAAAGGCAGAAGAAAGAGATCATATTGTAAAGGGTCTTTTATTGGCTTTAGATGCTATGGATCAAATTATAAATCTAATAAGATCAGCGAAAGATTCAATATCAGCTCGAGAAAAATTACAAAACGACCATAAATTATCTTCCATACAGGCAGATGCAATACTCCAAATGCAGTTAAGAAGATTAACAGCACTAGAAGCAGATAAAATCAAAGGAGAACATGATGATTTAACCCGAAAAATCAATCTTTATCAGCAAATATTAAATAGTAAAGAAAGAATTTTTGAAATTATTCTTGAAGAACTTAATAAAATCGATGAAAGATTCTCTTCTCCTAGGAAAACAGAAATACTAGATTTAGGCGGCGGGTTGGATGATATTGATCTCATTGCTAATGACAGATCCGTAGTTCTATTAACTGAAGCAGGTTATTTAAAAAGAATGCCTGTTAATGATTTTGAATCTACCAGTCGTGGTTCAAGGGGTAAAGCTGGCACAAAAACCAAAGAAGATGATGACGTAAAATTATTTATAAGCTGTAACGATCATGATACTCTTGTACTTTTCAGTGATAGAGGAGTAGCTTATGCTCTCCCAGCATATAGGGTTCCTATGAGTAGCAGAACTGCAAAAGGGACTCCATCAGTTCAACTTCTCCCAATTCCAAGAGAAGAAAAAATTACTTCGCTAGTTGCTGTGGATTCTTTTGTTGACGATCGTTATTTATTAATGCTAACCAAAGCTGGCTTTATAAAAAGAACTGCACTTTCTGCTTTCTCAAAAATTCGCTCAAATGGACTAATAGCAATTAATCTTGAGGATGGAGATGCCCTAACCTGGGTCAGATTATCAAAAGAAGGTGATAGTGTTTTAATTGGATCTAAAACAGGAATGGCGATTCATTTCAGACTAGATATCAATGAATTAAGACCACTCGGTAGAACAGCAAGAGGGGTCAAATCAATGAACTTGAGAGAAGGCGACAATCTAGTTTCTATGGATGTTTTAACATCTAATTTGGTCGATAAATTGGCTAAAATTGAGGAATTCACAGAAGATCTTGATGAAAATGTTGAGGAAAACTCTTCAGATGGTCCATGGGTATTAATAGCCAGTGCATTTGGGCTAGGGAAGAGAGTGCCTGTAGCTCAGTTTAGATTACAAAAAAGAGCAGGCATGGGTTTGAGAGCAATAAAATTTAGAATTAAAGATGATCAGCTAGTTTGTTTGAAGGTCCTTGGCGAGGGAGAAGAATTACTACTTGTTACCGAAAAAGGCGTCATAGTAAGAACAAACGCAGATAAAATCTCTCAGCAATCCAGAGCAGCTACAGGAGTAAAATTACAAAGATTAGATAACGGTGATCATTTATCTGAAGTAGTGTTGGTACCTCGTGAACAAATAGAGGAGAAAGACCAACCCAGCACAGTTGAACAAAATTAAAAGCCTTATGTTTAGCTAAATAATATGGAAATACTTGATATTTTAATTTTAGGTTCAGGTCCTGCAGCATTATGTCTAGCTTCAGAATTAGCCAAGCAGGATCTAAATATTAAGGGAATATCAACAAAATCTCCAAATGAAAAATGGGAGAATACATATGGTATCTGGGCATCTGAATTAGAAGAATTAGGGTTAGAGTCCTTGTTATCTCATAGATGGTGTAAAACAGTTAGTTTTTTTGGAAATGGGGAAAATAAAAAAGGGGATACTCCGACAAAACACAACTACGATTATGGTTTAATAAATCAAGAAGCCTTTCAAAATGAGCTTTTAAAAAAATGTAAAGGGATTGAATGGTTGAATGAAACAGCAAAAGATATTGTAGAAAAAAATAAACTATCTGAGGTAATTTGTTTTTCAGGTCTCAAAATAAAGGCGAGATTAGTTATTGACGCAAGTGGTCATAAAAGTAATTTTGTAAAAAGACCAGTTCAGAATGAAATCGCTCAACAAGCTGCTTACGGAATTGTAGGTAAATTTACATCACCACCTGTTAATAAAGAACAATTTGTTCTAATGGATTTTCGTCCAAATCATTTAAACAAAGAAGAAAAGTTATCATCTCCTTCCTTTCTTTATGCAATGGATCTTGGCAACGAGACTTTTTTTGTTGAAGAAACTTCATTAGCTAGTTATCCTGCATTATCCCAAGACAATCTTAAAAAAAGACTTTATAAAAGACTTAATAGTAAGGGTATTGAGGTAAGTGAAATTTTTCATGAAGAGAATTGCCTTTTCCCTATGAATTTACCCCTCCCATTTAAAAAACAATTTGTACTTGGTTTCGGAGGGGCTGCAAGTATGGTTCATCCTGCATCAGGATATATGGTTGGATCTTTATTAAGAAGGGCTCCACTCCTTGCACAAAAATTAGCAATCTTTTTAAAAGAACCTCAACTAAGTTCACTTGAGTTGGCTTCAAAAGGTTGGGAAATCCTATGGCCTTACGAGTTAACACAAAGGCATAAACTTTACCAATATGGTCTAAGAAGATTGATGAGTTTTGACGAAAGTAGATTAAGAAGCTTTTTCTCAAATTTCTTTAGATTATCAACTAATGAATGGGTAGGTTTTCTTACTAATACACTTCCACTACCAAAACTAATTTACGTTATGAGTAAGATGTTTATAAATTCACCTCTAAAAGTAAAACTAGGAATGCTCAAGTTAAATTAGTATTTTTTTTTTCGCCAATCATCAATATTAATATTTTGGAAGACTTTATCCTCTTCCTCAATATCTTCAAGAAATTTCAAATTAATATTTGAATTATTTTTAATCATTTCAACCAATTTCCAGAACCTGAATAAGTGTCTTTCTATTCTCTCTCTTGCGAGTTCAGTTGTGGTTCCAGCTCTCAAAATAAAACTCCAATCAGAAGACTCAGAAAGAAGTAGTTCTCTAGCAGCTTGATTGAAGAGTCTTAGAGATAAATCATTATTAAAATTTTCCAAGCACAAATCTACAAATGTTGAGCCTGCCTTTGTGATTTCTGGAACGATCCATGCATTTGCATCATTAATCCAGTAATTATGGTAACCACCTTGCCCCCAGCTTGATGGCGATGGATCACAAATCTGAAGATTTGGTTTTTGCACTAAGAATTCTTTTAAATTTGTAAGCTTAATTGAATATTTACTAGAGTTCTTTAGTATATTTTCAATAAAAAAAGGTCCCTCATACCACCAATGACCAAATAACTCTGCATCAAATGGAGCTACCAATAAAGGCTTAAAGGAAGAAGATAAAGTCAATTTTTCTAGTTGTTTGGATCTCGCTAGAAGATAGGTATCAGCATGTTCTGCCGCCTTATTTTTGGCTTCATTTTCAAGGTAAAACTCTTTCCCCCCTAAAGGAATGTTTTCATCTGTAATCTTATGAAACTTTAAACCCAAAGGCCTTTTTGATGAAATACCCTTCTTTTGGAGCTTTGAGAGAGGTAATTCCCACCCCAAATCTTTATGAAATTCCCTATAAACTTTGTCGCCCGGGAACCCATCCTTAGCGGACCAAACGGGCAAGGTTGACTCACTATCTCTGCCGAAAAATGCCACTCCTTTTTTTGAGCATATTGGAGCATATACACCATACCTAGGCCTTGGTGTGGAGTTTAGAATCCCATGTCCGTCTAAGATTGTATATCTAATTCCAGAATTAAATAGTATTTCATCTAAACCCTCATAATATGCGCATTCAGGTAACCAAATACCTAAAGGCTTTGTTTCAAAAATATTTTCATGGCTCCTAATGGCTGTATTGATTTGTCCTTTTACAGTTTCAGGATTCTCCCTTAAAATTGGCAGATATCCGTGAGTAGCAGCACAAGTAAGAATATCTAAATTTCCAGAGTTATTTAAAACCCTAAACTTCTCAATTAAATTTCCTGAACAATTTTGCCAGTATAAGTATTTATCATTAAGATTATTCATTAAAAATGCAGAGGCATTTTTTTCTTCTAGTGGCAATTCGTTTAGGAAATCATTCCTTGTTTTAATCCAGCTTGGGAAAGTTTCTTGAATTTGTTTATTATTTAGAAGTGATAATAATGTTGGAGACAAACTTATGGTAAGTTTTGTATTTTCAGGATTTTCATTTTTGGAAGATTCTATTGATTGAAGTAGTGGTATATAACATTCCAGAATCGCCTGAAATAACCAATCCTCTTCTAAGGAGTTTTTTTCATTTTTTCTGACATAAGGTAGATGAGCATGTAAAACTATCGCTAACTGGCCTAAAACATTTTTTTTAGAGTATTGCCCATTCATACTTTTTAAATTTATGCCTACAGTTCTATAAAATCGAAATTTTTTATAAAAAAGGCTTTAATCCTAAAAGAATACTTTAAAAATTTAAGTATTTGATTTTTTTTTTCAGAATTTTAACCAATATTATTTAACTTATAAACTTTCAGCAAATTTTATTGAACTATATCTAGTCAAATTTTTTTAATTAGCTTAATATAAGTTTAGGTTATTCTCTCTGATGTCAAAAGATCCTGGAAGAATTTTGATATTTGATACAACTCTTCGTGATGGGGAGCAATCTCCTGGTGCCAGTTTAAATCTTGAAGAAAAGCTTGCTATCGCTCATCAATTAGCAAGATTAGGAGTAGATGTTATTGAAGCTGGATTCCCTTTCGCAAGTCCAGGAGATTTTAAAGCTGTTTATAAAATTGCTAATATAGTAGGGAAAGAAAATGGCCCTATAATATGCGGTTTAGCTAGGGCGTCTAAAGGAGACATAAAAGCTTGTTACGAAGCAGTAAGTCCAGCTCCCAAGAAAAGAATACATACTTTTATTGCGACAAGCGATATTCATCTTAAACATAAACTAAAAAAATCCAGAAAAGATGTTCTTCAAATAGTTCCAGAAATGGTTAATTATGCGAAATCCTTAGTAGATGATATTGAGTTTTCTTGTGAAGATGCCTCAAGGAGTGATCCTGAATTTTTATACGAAGTTATTCAATTAGCAATTACTGCAGGAGCGACAACAATAAATATCCCTGATACTGTTGGGTTTACAACTCCTAGTGAATTTGGCAACCTAATTGCCGATATAAATAAAAATGTTCCAAATATTGATGAGGCAGTAATCTCAGTTCATGGTCATAATGATTTGGGTTTAGCAGTAGCCAATTTTCTTGAGGCAGTAAAAAATGGAGCAAGACAATTAGAATGTACTATTAATGGAATTGGAGAAAGAGCCGGGAATGCCTCTTTGGAAGAATTAGTAATGGCACTTCATGTTAGGAAAAGTTTTTTTAATAGTTTTTTCAAAAGAAATCAAGATTCCCCAACTCCTCTTACGGCTATTAGAACAGAAGAAATAACAAAAACCTCTAGGCTTGTTTCTAACCTAACTGGAATGACTGTACAACCTAATAAAGCAATTGTGGGAGCTAACGCTTTTGCTCATGAGTCAGGCATTCATCAGGATGGGGTTTTAAAAAATAGACTAACTTATGAAATTATCGATGCAAAAACTGTTGGTTTGAGTGACAACAAAATATCTTTAGGGAAACTTAGTGGAAGAAGTGCGGTAAGAGCAAGATTAGAAGAAATGGGATATGACTTAAGCCGAGAAGATCTAAATGATGCTTTTGCTCGTTTTAAGGATTTAGCTGACAGGAAAAGAGAAATTACTGATAGAGACTTAGAAGCAATTGTTAGTGAACAAGTTCAGCTACCAGAAGCTAAATTTCAATTAAATCTTGTACAAGTAAGTTGTGGTAACGCCTCTAAGCCTACTGCAACAATTTCGCTTCTAAACACAGAAGAAAATAGTGAGGATACTGCTGTATCAATAGGGACTGGGCCAGTTGATGCTGTATGCGAGGCTTTAAATAAATTAGCTAAAGTTCCTAATGAATTAATTGAATTTTCTGTTAAGTCGGTAACAGAAGGAATTGATGCTTTGGGCGAAGTAACAATAAGAATAAGAAGGGATAATAAAATATATTCTGGTCATTCTGCTGACACTGACGTTGTAGTTGCTGCAGCGAATGCTTACGTTAATGCTTTAAATAGACTCGTATTTTCTGAGAAAAAAAATTCAATTCATCCACAATTTGATAATTTAGAGAATTCTGATAATAAATTTCTATCTAATCCTTCAAATTAAATTATTTTCATAGGATTATTAAGTAGCAGTAAAAAATAGTCTCTCAATAATGTAGATTTAACTAATAGTTAAAGCAGTAAATAATGAGAGAAAGGGTACTTGGATATTGGGCACTTTCGTGGGTTGGCTTAATCGGCAACATAATTGCACTTCCAATAATCGCATTAATAATAAGTTATGGACCTCCATTAAAAGTTGCGAATATAACTCTTGCGATAAGTCTTGGATGGCCTGCTGCAATTGTTGGAATAGTTTCTTCAGCAGCTCTTTTAGCAGAGAGAAAATGGGGAGTAACTTTAACTCTGGTATCTTTATCAATGGTAATCTCTGGTATGGGTCCTTATTCAGTTGTAAGGCTTATAACTCTTCAAGACATTTATGGAGTTGGTGGATTTACTCTTTTAACAACATTATTAAGTACGCTAGCTCTTCTTTATTGGTGTAATCCGAAACATCGAAGAAGTATTAGGTTATAAAATTTAAAATTAAGAAAAAGTATTATTCTTGCCTGTTGGATACTGAATTCTTCTGTGTCTAATTCTTTTCCACACATTCAAGAATGCCCTTTTTATTAGAAAAATTTCTCCTTTGGATAAATTGCTATCATCTAATTGCCCATCTTTTTTACGAGAGTAGATAATATTAGAAATTGTTTTCAAAGCTTCTTTATCAGATGCATTAATATTCATAGCTCTTAGTGCTGCCTCACAACCATCGGCAAGCATTAAAATAGCTGTTTCTTTGGACTGAGGAATAGGGCCTTTGTATCTAAAATAATATTCATTAATGTCGAGATTTTTTTCTTTAGCTTTTTGAAAAAAATATCCCATTTTAAGAGTACCTTGATGTTCAGGAATAAAATTAGCTATCAGCTTAGGTAGTCTATTTTTTCTTGCAAACTTCAATCCTTCATCAACATGAGCTTGTAATACTTCTGCACTTTTAATCGGATCATCTAATTCGTCATGTGGATTCTTCGAACCATCCTGATTTTCAATAAACCAATTAGGTGCATGTAATTTGCCAATATCATGATATAACGCTCCAGTTTTAATAAGATCAATATCACCACCAATCATTCTTGTTGCCTCCTCTGCTAAACCACATATAAGTAAGGTATGTTCAAAAGTACCAGGAGCTTCTAGAGACAATCTTCTAATTAGTGGCTTCTCCTTATCAGCCAACTCAAGCAATCTTGCCTTAGTTAATAATTCGAATATCGATTCAAAAATAGGAATAAATAAAATTGTAAAAAGCATAGCTATAGCCAATAGCAAGGAATCAGAAAATATATTCCCATTAGCTAAAACAAAGTCTTGCTTATTATTAATAAGAGATATTTTATCCTTACCAATCAATATCCATTGACTCAAGAAAGATCCTATTGGTACAAAAATTGATAGTTGAAGTAACTGAGCTCTACTTCTTATTCTTCCTCCAAGAAGAGATACTATTGAAGCACAAACTAATAAAATAAAAAATAAATTGTTATTGATAACAATTTCTGGGTCAGGCCAAATAAGACTCGCTATTGATACCCAAGTTAAAGCTGTTATGATTCCCATTCCTTGAGATATTATTAATGCCGGTGGAATTATCATAGATAATGGACTTATGGTTGAAGCTAAGGCTAATTTCGTAATTTGCACTGCTAAAAGAAGAGTAATGATTAAGAAGATCTGTCTTGAGGAAATTGTAGGATTCTCTTTTTTTGAAACTAATATCAAAACGCCAGAACTAATAAGTATTTCAATAAAGGTTAAAAACCAAGAAAAAATATCTGCGATATTTAAAGGCGAGTTAAGAAGTAGTTTATAAGAAGAAATTATTGAAATTAAAATACATACTAAAAAAATTATGAGATTATCTATTCTTGAAATTTTAATTGGTTCTTTTACTGGGACTTGACTTCTCCTCCACAGATAAAACAATTTCTTTAAGGTAGTTATGATGTTTTGCACAGAATATAAATAAATCTATTTGAATAATTTAAAATTATAGGCATGCTAGGTGTAAAAAGGAGATGTTTTTCTAAATGTCATTAAAATTAGACGGTAAAAAATTATCTCTTGAAATTGAAGAAAGATTATTTAATTATATCTCGAGTAATAAAAAATTTGCAAAAAGAGCACCCGGTTTAGCTGTAATAAGAATAGGTGAAGACCCCGCGAGTGGTGTTTACGTTAATAATAAGGAAAAAGCTTGTTCAAGGATTGGAATAAAGAGCTTTATCTTTCATCTTAAAGATAGTGTAGAGCAAAAAGAAGTTGAACAATTAATAACCAAACTTAATTCTGATAAAAATATTGATGGAATGTTACTACAACTTCCCATCCCAAAGAAGTTTGACGAGCAAAAACTGATCAGCCATATTAATCCAAGCAAAGATGTAGATGGACTAAATGAGATAAACATAGGCAAACTAGTAAAAAATGAGCCTGCGATGAGATCATGTACACCAGCAGGAATTATTAATTTATTAAGATCCCAAAATATTACAATTGAAGGCAAGAAAATTGTTGTCATAGGAAGAAGTTTGCTTGTTGGGAAACCCCTATCGCTGATGTTGTTAAACCTAAATGGCACGGTAACAATTACTCACTCTAAAACATTAAATTTGAATAAAATTTGTAGAGAAGCCGACATCCTAATTGCGGCTGCAGGAAAACCCAATCTTGTAGATTCGAGTTATGTAAAAGAAGGAGCAGTAATTATTGATGTTGGAATACATAGATTAAAAAGTTCCGATAAATATCAAACCAGATTATGTGGCGATGTATTATTAGAAGATGTTATTTCTAAAGTATTTGCTTACACACCTGTCCCAGGAGGTGTTGGACCAATGACAGTAACAATGTTACTTGTAAATACTATTTTTAGCTGGCAAAAACAATTTGGTTTATCATCAACTCTTAATGACCTTTTGCCATAAACTCCAAGATGAAATTTTTTTTACTAAAGGTATAAAATGACTGAAGTTATAAATAGTATTTCTGATTTTGAAAAATATCTTAAAAATACAAAAAAGGTTGTAGAAGAAGCACTTGATTTTTCCTTGGGTCCTGAGAATCCAGAAATACTCAGAGAATCAATGAGATATTCCCTCTTAGCTGGAGGGAAAAGAATACGTCCAATTTTATGTTTAGCATCTTGTGCACTGGCTGGAGGAGAACCTTCTCTTGCAGTTCCTACTGCGGTAGCGATAGAAATGATCCATACAATGTCCTTGATTCATGATGATCTACCCGCCATGGATAATGATGACTTGAGGAGAGGTAGGGCGACAAATCATAAAGTATATGGAGATGCAATAGCTATTCTTGCAGGCGATGCTTTATTGACAAGGGCCTTTGAAATGGTCTCTTTAAGAAGCCCTGGAGTCGATCCAAATAGATTATTAAATGTGGTTGGCGAATTATCCTTAGTTGCTGGTGCACCAGGCTTAGTAGGGGGGCAAGTTGTTGATTTGGAATGCGAAGGCAAAGAAGTCGACCTTGAAACTCTCGAATATATTCATCTTCATAAGACTGGGGCTTTATTGAAGGCCTGCGTTAGAACAGGTGCGATGATCGCAGGAGCTAACGAAAAACTATTACAAGCTCTGACAACATATGCAGAGGGAATTGGTTTAGCATTCCAAATAATAGATGATATTCTTGATTTAACTTCCAGCAGTGAAAAGCTTGGTAAAACTGCCGGCAAAGATCTTTTAGCTGACAAAACTACTTACCCTAAATTACTTGGAATGGAGGAGTCAAAGAAAAGAGCATTTGATTTAGTTGAAAAAGCAAAAAAAGCAATTGAACCTTGGGGTGCAGATGCAAAGCATTTAATATCTTTAGCTGACTTTATTACAAATAGAGATAGATAATTTTTTTAATTTATGTCTGAGTTTTTTTCTTTTTTTAATAATTCAGTTCTTTTCTGGAGCCTATTATCCTGTTTGCTAGCTCAATTTTTTAAAATCATATTTAATTTCTTTTCAACTGGTGAGATAAGATTTGGAATTATGTTCGAGACGGGTGGTATGCCCTCAAGTCATTCCGCCTTAATAACTGGTGCCACATCTGGTATAGGTTATGAATTAGGATTTGATAGCTCAATATTCGCATTATCAGTTGCTATAGCACTAATAGTTATGTATGACGCTAGTGGTGTTCGAAAATCAGCTGGGATTCAAGCTGCAGAAATTAATAAACTATCAAAAAAACTAGACCCACAATCTGAATTACTATTAAAAGAAACCCTAGGCCATACAAAAATTGAGGTCATGGTAGGGAGTTTTATAGGACCATTAATCACTTTACCTGGAATGTTTTTTTTAGGTTCTCCTCTCAAAATATTTGATTTGGTAATAAATTAAGAATGCTTTGAAAAAGTAATTTGGGTGGCATCTATAAAGTTTTTTGCGACTTCTAGAGAACTTGGCAAATGTAAGTGAATCCAACTTGCATGTAATTTTTCATCAAAAAAGCCTTCATTTTTGTATTCGGTTTTCCAAGATTTAATTTTCCATGGGGAAGAAAGTTTCTTCTGATGATCAGCCTTTCCAAAATCAAGTTCAGATAAATTATTTTCAATTTCCCAATAATGAAATTCATGTCCTCTAATTAATTGATTTTGTTTAATGATCGGGGTATCTTTTAAACCCTCAATGTATCTATAACCTACTGAAAGTTTACTTTTTTTTGAACTAAAAGGTAGGATGCCACTCATTTTATGATTATTACCATTTTCATCTTTTATGAAATCTCCTAAAATCATCATCCCTCCGCACTCAGCATATATAAATCCATTTTTGCGGAATTTCTTTAACGAATTTAAGCTTTTTGTAGAGTTACTTATATGATCAGCATATTTTTCAGGGAATCCCCCAGGAATAATTAAAGAAGAAGCCTCATTAGGTATTTCTTCATCATCATAAATACTCCATGAAATTAATGGAATGCCTATTTCACTCAAAAACTCCTTAGTTTCAGGGTATTGAAAATGAAAGATTTTATCTTCTGCAATTGCTATAGGTTTACTTTTGTCTATTTTAAAATCTTGAAAATTGACAGAATTAAATATTTTCTTTTGAGGAGATTTCAGAAATTTAATAAGAGAAAATACATCAAGGTTTCTTTCGGCGAAATTTGCAAAATATTCCACATCAATTTCTTTTTCATTTTCCATTGGAGATATCAAACCTAAATTAGCTTTGTTTAAAGTTATTTTTGAATCAGATGGTAAAAAACCAAGAATTTCGAATTCTTCATCTTTAAAAACCTCTTTGATCAATTTTTTATGTCTATCTGAATTAACGTTGTTAAATATAATTCCTGCTATTGACAACTCACCATCAAAATCTCTAAAACCTCGAATAGTCGCCAGAAGAGAAGCTACTTGACCTCTAGCATTAACAATAAAAATTATTGGGGCATTGAGAAGTTTAGAAATATTTGCCGTGCTTGAATAGGTTGTTGCCCCTAATCCATCAAATAGACCCATTGCCCCTTCAATTAATGAGAATTCATATTTAAAAGAATGTTTAAAAAAACTTTCTTGAACCCATTCCTCACCACTTAAAAAAATATCTAAATTCCTACAAATAGGTTGGCCAATTGAACTAAGTTGTTGTTGATCAAGATAATCTGGGCCAACCTTGAAAGTTTGTAACTTTATACCTTTTGAAAACGCCCAACAAGATAGCAAAAGCGATAATGTAGTTTTTCCACTATCAGTTGAAGGAGAAGATATTACACAAGGCATCTATTAGTTCTTAAAACCATTAAATATTTGAAGGGCTATTTTTATAGAATTTTCAAAAAGAGGGCTGGTATTACCTCTACTACTTCCCAATAATTTACTAACATCATACTCTGATGTAGAAAAAGAATTTGGAACAACTTGTTCTATTAATTCCATATTAGCCATTCCCCCTGCTTCAAGTCTCATACACTCCACTGATTCACAGCCAAGTATTACACAAGTGTTATTTTTTTGAACCTCACTTATTTTTGAAATCAGCCTCAATCCAATAACTTGTCCTAAATGAATACTTGGATTTCCCAAAGATAAGGGATTAATTGATGCAGAAATTATTTCGCCATTAATTCTTTCAAACTCTATTTTTATTGATTCTATATCCCTTTCAACACTCAGAAATGACCAACCAAGCTTATCACTAATCCATGAAATCAAAAACAAAGCTTGAATCATATGATCTCCTGCGATATCAATATCTATATCAGTAATATGATCTAAAATTTGTCTCCTCGAGGGCGGATCAAAAATCATTGCTAATGATTCCCTCCAATTTTTCAATCTAACCCAATTCAAATCATTAATAGATTTATTTGAGTTATTTAATTGATCTAAAACTTTTAAACATCTTTGAGGCGATCCAAGAGCAGTATCAATTATTAACCTTAGACCATAATTAATAAAAAATTCGAAGATTTCAGGTGATTCATCCAAGCTTCCATTCCACCATAACCATGAAGGTAATTCGTCAATTGATAAACCATCAATTATTTTTAATCCTTTATTAGATATTGAGGCCGCGTCCCCCCTAATGACAACTAAATCCCCACATATAGGTTGCATAGTTGAAGTATCACTTAATGGACAGTAAGCCGATACAAAAGTTTTGATATCCGAATTTTTATTTAATGTTGGCGCTAGAGTTATTAGTCTTCTTGGATTCAATGTACTTATTGATGATTCAAAAAATTGTCCTCTAAAATCTTCAAAGTCTTTATTAGATAAATTTTTCTTCAACAAATTCAATAATTCTTCACTATTTAGGGAAGTAGTGATAGGAAGTCCTTGATCTAATATAAATTTTTTAGCAACTTCAATTATCTCTGGACTTAAATTTCCAGTAATTGGTCCATTTACTAATCCTTTTTGAACCAAACATTGTTCTAGCCAAGCAGGCTGCCAGACCATTAATGTAAAAGTATTGGCTCCACTATTATCATTATCTTCTGAAATCCATAATTTATTAAGGTAATTAGAAATTTCCTGATAAGGAAGCTCTAAAGGGGTTTGGAGTGTTAGTTGAGGTTTCATTTTTAAGGTCTACGCCAGAAAATATTATCTTTTGAAATTAATTGATCAGACTCAGGAGGTCCCCACGTCATAGATTCATAATTATAAATAGGTAACTTCCAAGGAGAATTATCCATCAATTCTATTAATGGCGTATAGAGTTTCCAGGCTGCTTCTACTTCATCACTTCGAGTAAATAGTGTTGGGTCAGAAAGCATTGCATCAGCCAATAATCTTACATAGCCTTCATCTGAGGGTTCTCCAAATGATTCATCATAAGAGAATTCCATCTCAACAGGTCTTGATTTCATTCCAGAACCAGGAGATTTTACCTCAAATTTGAAAGTTGCACCTTCATTTGGCTGAATTCTAAGGATAAGTTGATTTGGGGCAGGATTTATTATTGTTGATTCAAATAAATGAACAGGAACGTCTTTAAAAGTCAAGACTATTTCTCCAAGTCTTTTAGGTAGTCTTTTACCTGTTCTCAAATAAAAAGGAACCCCTTGCCAACGCCAGTTATCAACGAAAACTTTTGTAGCAATATAAGTTTCTGTCGTGCTATTACAATTAACACCATCTTCCTGCCGATATCCTTTTAGTCGATTTGAAATATTTCCTCCTTCTCCATATTGACCTCTTATGCAACAATTCCATGGTTCATTTTCGTCAGCAAGTTTTGAAGCTTGAAGAACCTTAGCTTTTTCATTTCTTATTGCTTCCGGTTCAAACTTTCCAGGAGGTTCCATAGCAGTAACAGCAAGCATTTGTGTCATATGATTTTGAAGCATATCCCTTAGAGCACCAGAGCTTTCGTAATATCCTGCTCTATCTTCAACACCCACTGTTTCAGATGAAGTAATTTGAACACTTGATATATAATTTCTGTTCCAGATTGGTTCAAAAATAGTGTTAGCAAACCTCAAAACTAGAATATTCTGAACTGTCTCTTTACCTAAATAATGATCAATCCTATAAATCTGACTTTCTTCAGCGCAACTTTGGACGATCTTATTCAATTTTTTTGCACTTGAATAATTTCTTCCAAAAGGTTTTTCAATCACTAAACGACTTTTCTTAGGGTCATCTAAAAGGCCAGCTACTTTTAAAGCTTTACATCCACTTGCATAGAAATTCGGAGATACTGACAAATAAAATGTTCTATTCCCATGAGTAGCTTGTGTTTTATCAATTTCATTTAATCTCTTAGAAAGCCTTAAGACATGATCACTTTGTTGAAGATCAACAGGTTCATAGAAAAGATAATTAGAAAATTGTTCCCACTCCCTTTCTTTTCCAGATATTTGATTTAATAGCTTTGCTTTCATATTTTCTCTAAATTCATTATCAGTCCAAGGTCTTCTAGCACAACCAACTATTCCAAATTCACTAGGAATTCTTCTCTGCAAATAGAGTTCAAATAAGGCTGGTATTAATTTTCTATGAGTAAGGTCTCCACTAGCACCAAATATTACTAAGCATTGTGGAGATATAACTCTTTCCTGCCGTAAACCTAATCTTAGAGGATTACTTAAAGTTGAAGGCATATTTTTAGTATTCTTTATTTAAAATCCTCTTTTTTTTTAATATTAGCTACATATTGTGTCTAAACCAAAAAGTATTTAGTTGGTGAAACTTAAATCTAAATATCAAAGATTTAGTAAGTTTCTACGTGCCATCTTCCTGCTTTTTTAAGTTGAGGTCTTAATTCTGACCAGTTCAAGCCTTTCTCTTCTGCTGCCTTAGTCATTGCTTCATCTATTCCAGGTTCCATACCTTTTAATCCACAAAGATATATGTGTGTCTTTTCATCTTCAATCATATTGAAAAGTTCATTGGCTGACTCTAAAACTCTGTCTTGAATGTACATTCTTCCACCTTTTTTGTTTTGCTGCTCACGACTAATGGCTTTTGTATATTTAAAATTATCTGGATTATCAACAAGGTATCTTTGAAGATCTTCTTCGTATAACAAATTAGCTGATTTTGGAGCACCCATAAATAACCAAGCTTTACCCTTGAAATTCCATTTATTTTTTTCTTTTTCAGTTGGTTCGAACATTCTTCTTAAATAAGCCCTCATTGGCGCTATTCCAGTTCCAGTGGCCAACATAACAATGTTAGCGTCCTCTTCATCAGGGAGAAGCATTTCTTTACCTACAGGACCTGTAATTTTTACTTTATCTCCAGGCTTAATATCGCATAAGTAAGTAGAGCAGACACCATTAATGGTTTCACCATCTTTTTCATACTGAAGCTGTCTTACACAAAGGGAAACGGTATTGCCATTAAAGTCATCTCCATGTCTAGTACTTGCTATTGAGTAGAGTCTTAATTTGTGAGGTTTTCCATTGGCATCTTCACCCGCAGGCATGATACCAATACTTTGACCTTCTACATAATTTAAGAATGGATCACTTTCTTTAAGGTCGAATGTTATGTGATTAACTCTACCTATTGCTCCTTCTTTGAGAAGACTATAATTGTCAATGACTGTTCCCTCGAATGGTGTCTTAGGACGGTAAATATTGACTGGAACATCTGCATGTTTTTTCTTTGCCACTTTTGAAGTTTCTGTTTTCGGAGCCTCTATTTTTGAATTTTCTGCTTTCGAAACAGCTGGTTTTTTTGGTTCCACAGCTTTTGGTTCAGGTTTTTTTTGATTTTGTTTCCTCAACAAATTTTAAAGCTCTTTTATTAAAAGTTGTGAGTATAAAATAAAAAACAGCTATTACCACTGGTATATGAGCTAATCCCCCTGCGATTACTTTTGCTTGTGAATACATTTTTTAAATTTCTTTAATAAAAGATTATCAATTTGTAGTTTAATTTGTAGTGATTTTACAAAAATGGTTACGTTTTGAGATCGGAATAATTAGATGAAATTATTTTTATTTTTCAGTATTTATTGTTTTTATCAGTATAGTTACACAGAAATAATTTTTATCTAATTAAAAATTCATTGTATGAATAATCCTCAAGAATCAATGAATCATAATAAAGAGAATGATTTCAGGACAATTGAGCAGACGATGGAAAAGCTTTCTGGCGGAACAAGACGACTGGCAGCTCAACTTACAACTTCTGCAAGTTTCGATTCTTTGTGGAGTGTTTTAACAGATTATGATCGACTAAATCTTTACATCCCAAATCTTTTATCAAGCAAAAAAATATTTCAGAAGGAAAATAATGTGCATCTTAAACAAGTTGGGGCTCAGGATTTCCTTGGCATGAAATTTTCAGCTGAAGTAACTATAGACTTATTTGAAGATAAGGAGCTTGGTCTCTTAAAATTCAATTTAATAAAAGGAGATTTCAGGAAATTTGAAGGTAGTTGGAAAATACAAAACATTAAAAATTCTTCAAAAAATTCATTAATTTATGATCTTACTGTTCAAGGTTTTCAGTGGATGCCAATAGGGATGATAGAGAAAAGATTAAAAAAGGATCTTTCAGAAAATTTAATTGCCGTAGATCGGCAAGCAAAATCACCCAAAAAATCGTTATAAATTTAAATTAATAGCCCCAAGGGGATTCGAACCCCTGTCGCCTCCGTGAAAGGGAGGTGTCCTAGGCCTCTAGACGATGGGGCCAGGGAATTAGCATAACAGCTTATTAAAAACTAAGAGTAAGGCTAGCCTTTCGTCAAGTATTGTTGCTCTTTGTTTTGTCCTTGCCACACAGGAACTGTGAAATGAAAGCAGGAACCTACTCCAATTTCAGATACAACCCATATTCTTCCTCCATGGACTTGTACTATTCTCCTACATACTGATAATCCTATGCCAAATCCTGAAGTTCCTTCAGAGGTCTGGGGAAGTCTAACCCTATCTAGAAAAATTCTTTTTTGTTCGCTTAAAGGAATACCTGCACCTTTGTCACAAATTGTTATTTCTACCCATTGATTTGTCTTATGAATCATAGTGATTTTTATAGATCCAGAGTCTTTAGAAAATTTAATAGCATTTTCAATTAAATTTAAAAATACTTGCCTCATTCTTCTTTGATCTGCAAATACACTTGGCAGATCAGAGGGAATATCGGTATCAATTTCGATATTCCTTAATCTCCAGAATTTTTCTAATTCGAGTATTACTTCAGCACTAATATTACCTAAATCAATTTTCTGAGGATTAAATAACGCCTCCCATTTAGTTGTTCCAACCTCCAAAAGATCCTGAGATAAGAGTTCAATTTCTTCAAGACGTCTTTTAATTACCTCCTGTAATTTTGAAATATCTATTTGTCCTAGTTTTTGACTTTGAACAGCCAAAGTAGCAGCAGTTAAAGGTGTTCTTAATTCATGTGCGACCATTCTTAATAATCTTTCCTGAGATTCTATTCTTTTTGTTAATGTCTCATTTTCTTGTCTTAAAACAAGAAGTTCGTCTTCCAATAGAAATTCTTTTTGAGTTCTTATTGAATCAATTTTGGATGGCTGCAAATTAATCCCAAGATTTTTTGTTAAACCTTCCTGTGACCACCTTGGCAACCATTTTTGCAACTGAGAGAAAATATTACTTCCAGCAAATATTTGCTTTGGAGCTGGGGAAACCTTTATAAGAGCAGGAATAGCGACTAATCTATGTAATTCAAGTAATTCTGGCTGCTCTGTGGGTTCAGAGATCTGAAGAGATATATTAAATTCACAATCATCTGATTCTAAATAAGCTATTAGGGACTTAATATCATTACTAGAAAGTTGATTTCTAGCTGCCACAAGTATTAGTTTTAGCTCTTTTTTATCATTCAAATGTATTCCTCTGAAGTGTTGAAAAGCTGTTAATCCTTATAAACACCTTAAGATATTTATTTTTATTTTACAGATAAGCTATTAAATAAATAGGTCTTATTTATAAATGGTTGCTATTAATCCAAAGAAAAATTTACATTTTGGTGAAAATCCTCCTGAAATCAATTTAAATAGTAATTTAAAAAGATGGTTTTCCAGGAATATTGGATTGTGGAAATCTAATAGAACTTATTTTCTCGATGAAGCACAGAAAAATTATAATTTAAGTATGAATATAAAGATTCAAGCTCTCGAGAGTAAATCCGAATGGGAATCGCATTATAAATTTACTTGGTACCCAGAAAAAAAATATAATTTCTTTGAAGAAAATCCCCAGTATAAAGAACGAGGAGAAATGCATGCATTTTTAAAAGGCCATCAACTTAAGAGGGAAAAATTTTATTTAAGTAATGATGAAGGTATTTCAAATATTAAGCAAGTCGACGAACACGAAATGATTTTTGAATCTTCCTACAAAGATTGGTATATACTTGAACATACAAGGCTTGTAGATGCTGATAATTATAGATTTAGGGTTATATATTCATGGAAAAAAAATATCCTTAAAATAGTAGAGAATCATCACGAAATTAAAATTATTAAATAAATTCTTGTGGCAGATTTAGTTAAAAAAATAAAAAATGTTATCTTTGATAATATTAATTAAAATAATTTTAATATGAGTTTTAAAATATCTAAATTTTTTGCAATCTTAGTAATTTTTTCATCTTTTTTATTTGATACAAATAATGAATTAAATAAAGTAAATGCAAATGTTAAAAATTCCCCTGCCAATAAAAATGATTTAGATTTATATCATGGGATGGGTGTCTCATTTCTATGTAATGCGACAAGAAAAGGATTTGATTTAGATTTCCCAAAAACATTAAACGTTGCCTCTGCAACATTTGCATCAGTAGTATCACAAAAACATGGAGGGAAAATAATAGAGAAAAAGAAAGAACAAATAGTTGATATTAAACAATTACAATTTATTGCATCTCTGCAATTAGTTGAATCAGCTCTTCAAGTGTGTCCAGATAATGTTCCTGAAAAGATCGAAAAACAATTTAAGATTGAAACTGAGAGACTCAAGAAATTACAAGGGTTGTAAAAAAATAGTTTCTTTTATCTAAACATAGAACTAACAGAACTTTCTTCGTGGATTCTCCAAATAGCTTCTCCCAGCATATTAGCGACGGAAAGAACTTTTAACTGAGGAAAATTATCTTTTTGTATAACTGGTATGCTGTTAGTCACAATAACTTGTTCGAAAAGATTCTTAGAACTTAATCTTTCATATGAAGGCGGAGAAAATACAGCATGTGAAGCACATGCAAATATTCTATTCGCTCCTTCTTTTTTTAGTAAATTTGCTCCAGAACAAATTGTGCCTCCGGTATCTATCATGTCGTCTATAAGAATAGCCGTTTTACCTTTGACTTCACCAATAACCGTTAGACTTTCAGCGATATTATGCGAAGATCTCCTTTTATCAATTATAGCCAAGGGCGCGTCCTTCATTAATTTGGCGAATGCTCTTGCTCTCGCTACCCCGCCTACATCAGGAGAGACTACAACTATTTCTTCTAAATTTAAACTTTCTAGATAATCAATTAATACAGGTGAACCGTAAATATGATCGCATGGTATATCAAAGTAGCCTTGTATTTGAGCCGAGTGTAAGTCCATCGCTAGAACTCTATCAACTCCTGATTTCTCTAGTAAATTAGCAGTTAATTTTGCAGTTATAGACTCTCTTCCTGAGGTCTTCCTATCTGCCCTTGCATATCCAAAATAGGGTATTACAGCAGTTATTTGCCTTGCGGAAGCTCTCTTGCATGCGTCAACCATGATCATGAGCTCCATTAAACTATCGTTTACAGGAGCGCACGTAGGTTGTATAAGGAATACATCACAACCTCTAATAGATTGCTGAATCTGAACATAGAGTTCTCCATCTGCAAATCTTTTAGATATTAAAGGGACATTTTCAATCCCCAAGTATGATGCAATTTCTTCAGCTAATTTAGGATTTGTTGTCCCACTTACTAACCTTAATCTACTATTAGTTAGATTAAAGTTTGATTCTTTACTCTGCATTGCCGTGATAAAACTTGTCACGAAATTTGCACCATAAAACTATATTCTTATCGTAGTCGTTTATGTGAATTTCGCAAAATATAATGATTAGATGTATTCAAAAGTCACCTCAATTAAGCAAAAATTTTTAATTAAAAATTAGAATTTATATTTAGTCAGATTTAAAAACCAGGAATGATATTTGTCAATTAAAAAATATTTGTATATTGTTAATTTAGAGAATTAAAAACACGTAAAGTGCAAAGAATCAAAATATATTGAAAACATGCCTATAGACTCAATTATTGCAAGAAAATCATTGGGCGTACTTATGCATCCAACATGTATTCCAGGAGGAAGTGTATGTGGTACTTTTGGTGGAGGAGCTAAAGAGTGGATAAAAAAACTTCATAAGCATGGAATTGAATACTGGCAATTTTTACCTCTTACACCTACTGACTCTACAGGTTCTCCATATAGTTCCCCATCTAGCTTTGCACTAAACCCATGGTTTTTGGATATAAATGATTTAATCGAAAAAGGTTTTATCTTCATTTCAAATAAAGAAAATTTAAGTCCAATAAATCAGAATAAAGATCATTTTGATTTTGATATTGCGGATGACTTAACAAAAAAATTAGGTCTCCTACTTTTGCAAGGTTGGAGTTCACAATCTGAAGAAAGAAAAATTAATTTTAAGAAATGGGTCAATAGTCATTCTTGGGTTGAAGATTATGCAACATTTGTTGTTATCAGAGAGGAATTTAATATGTTGCCTTGGTGGGAATGGCCTCAAGAATTTAAAACAAAAACAATAAGTTCTTAAACTCGTGGATTAAGAAAAAAAGTGATGAGATACTTATTATAAAGTTAATACAGTGGCATCTTGATGAGCAATGGAGCGTCATTAAAAACTTTGCAAAATCAAGAAATATTAAGCTAATAGGAGATTTACCTTTTTATGTCTCCAGAGACAGCGCCGACGTATGGAGTAATAAATCATTATTTTCAATTTTTAAAAATGGAGATTTAATCTTTCAAAGTGGCGTTCCACCTGATTATTTTTCATCAACAGGACAATTATGGGGGACCCCAACTTACTTTTGGTCAAAACATAAAAGTACTAATTTTAATTGGTGGAGAAAAAGATTTCAAAGACAATTTGAACTTGTGGACATATTGAGATTTGATCATTTCAGGGGTTTAGCGGGTTACTGGAGAGTTAATGGCAGTTCTAAATCAGCCATCATTGGGAAATGGATAAATTCTCCAGGCAAAACACTATTAAATAAAGTAAAAAAGGATCTAGGAGGAAACTATCTACCAATTATTGCGGAGGATCTGGGAGTAATAACCCCAGATGTAGAGAAATTAAGGAAAAAATTCGAACTGCCTGGTATGAAAATATTACAATTCGCTTTTGATGGCAATGAAGATAATCCTTATTTACCTAAGAATATTGAAGGAGAAAATTGGGTTGTTTATACAGGTACTCACGACAACTCTACTTCTGTGTCATGGTGGAAATATTTAGATTATGAATCCCAAAAAAGAATAAAAGATGAGTATAAATTTTCAGAAAATCCTTCTTGGGATTTAATAGAAATTGGCATGAAAACGAATGCTAATCTCTTTATCGCTCCATTGCAAGATCTATTATCTCTAGATGATTCAAGTAGATTAAACAAACCTGGCACTACAAAAAATAACTGGAAATGGAAGTTAAATCGTCCTTTAGAAGAAATAGAAGGTAATATAAGAATGTTTAGTGACCTAGGAAATAATTTTGGGAGAACTCTAAAGTAAAATTTATTAAAATTATTTATCAACCATTTGATTTTCAATATTTTGAATCTCAATAACATTTTCATTTAAAATAAAGTATCTCTTTAATATAAATATAGAAAAAACTAATATAAAAAAATACAAAATACTTCCTTGCCATGTATTGATAAGATCGAATTTCCTGAACAGAAAATCCTTTCCCTCTTTCTTTAAAATTTTTCTTTCCTTAACTACTAATTTTAATAATGTATTTTTTTTTAATACTAAACATTCCTCTAATTTAATTAATATAGATCTTATAAAAGGATACTCTGGCCTAATATTTTTATTATTATCTTCAATAGAATTTATTATTCGTTCGGGAATTTTTGAAATGTATGACAATTCTTTAACTGTCAGGTTTTTTTGTATTCTTGCTTCTTTTACTAAATTTGCAATTTCTAAATATTGATCAACCAATCCAGAACTAAAGTCTTTATTTTTTTCAGATTTTTTGTTAATTAAAAATAGATTTTTCAAAATATTCATTTAATCTTCCAAAAATAAATAATACTTTTTAATTCTCATTTTTAAAACATTACATCCAATTCTAATCGGATTAAATCATAAGTAAGTTAATCAAATTAAATATAAACTAAACTGTAGAAATAATATTTTGCACTGCACTTTTTGCAATATTCAGAGGGCTAAAAGTACCTCTAATTAAAGCTAGGAGTTTTTTCGCATCAGTAAATTCTAATTTCTCATCTTTTATAAGACTTAAAAGAAGATTCTTCCTAACTTCAGATCCTTTTTTACTGACAAATAATTTCAATCCAGCGTTCGCAACTGGTATGAGATCTGAATTAATATTCTCCGAATCTCTAAATAAAATGTTTAGTAAACTTTCAACTTTTTCTATTTGGATTTGACCTTTTTTATCAAAAACAACTTCTAAAAGTATGTCTAAAATCTCTTCAGAATTATCGGTAAGTAGTTTTTTTGCAATATATGGATAAGCTATTTTTAGAATTTTAAATTCAGGATCTAACCTTAGCGCTAAACCCTCTTGACTAACAACGGCTCTTATTATTAAGGCAAACCTACTGGGAACTCTGAAAGGATAGGCATACATTAGTTTTGAGAATTTGTCAGTTACATTTTTAAGATTAAAATCACCAACCTCAGCACCAAAAGATCCTCCTAGAACTTCTTTTAATGGTTCCACAAGTTTTAGAAGATCTTGTTCTTTGGTTAAAAAACCTAATTTCTGGAAATCTTCTGCGAGAAGATAATATTCATCGTTTATTATGTGAACAATTGCTTTAATAAGAGTAAGTCTATCTGAATTTGTAATAGTATCCATCATTCCGAAATCAACATAAGCTAAATTTCCACAATCTGCATTTCCTCCTTTAAGAGCAAACATATTTCCTGGATGTGGGTCTGCATGAAAATATCCAAATTCAAATAATTGCTGAAGTCCACTAATGACACATGTTTTTATAAATGAAGCAGGTATTAAGTTATTTTCCTCTAGTAAAAATCGATCTCTTAACTTAACTCCATCAATCCAAGAAGTTGTGATTACCCTCTTGGATGAAAACTGTTTTTCTAATTTAGGAATAAAAATATTTGGGTTTTCTTTGAATAAATTTGCAAACCTCAAAGCATTTTTGGCCTCTTTTTGATAGTCAATTTCATCAAAAAGTGCCTTACCGAATTCATCTATTATCTCTCCAATTCCAACACCTATATTTAGTGGTAAGATTGGGGATAAAAAAGTTCCTAAAAACCTTAAAATTACAACATCCCTTCTTATAAGAAAGTTTAAATTTGGCCGCTGTACTTTAACAGCTAGATAAGAATTATTTAATTTTGCTTTATAAACTTGACCTAAGCTGGCTGAAGCAATAGGACTATCTGGAAACTCTTCAAATAATTCATTAGCAGGGGATCCAAGTTCCTCTTCAATGATTTTCAAAGCAATTTTGTGATCAAATGCTGGGAGATTATCTTGTAAGTTTGTAAGTTCCGTAAGCCAATCTTGTCTAACAAGATCTGGTCTAGTTGAGAGTGCTTGGCCTAATTTGATAAAACAAGGGCCTAAATCCGTTATTACATCAAAAAGATATTTCGAGAGATTTTTTTGTACATTTTTATTTTTACTGTTACCTTGAAAAAGTATTCTTAAAAAAAGAAAAATAAAAGTTAATAGGATATATAAAACTCTGGGGATAAAAATCCATGGTCTCAAAATCAACCAAAGAAAATCATCTTTTGCTGAATATTTCGAATAAGATCTTTTCATTAAAGTTAAAAAATATCAAAAAAGATTACCACATAGCCCATTCTATATATGTCAATAATACTTTATGAGAATTTCATCTTTTCTAACTAAAAAGTTTTTAAAGTCTTTATTCTTTCCCGCTCATAACAGAGGATCAGCTTTACCAAAGAAATTAGTGAAGTTATTAAAAAGTCCACCTGGGTATTGGGACTTGCCCGAACTACCAGAAATAGGCACCCCATTATCCCAAAGCGGATTAATTGCTAAATCTCAAAGAGAATTCTCTGACAAATTTGGGGCTAAAGGATGTTTTTTTGGAGTTAATGGAGCTTCCGGATTAATACAATCAGCAGTAATTGCAATGGCAAATCCAGGCGAAAATATCCTGATGCCCAGAAATGTTCATATAAGTGTCATAAAAATCTGTGCAATGCAGAATATAAATCCAATATTTTTTGACTTAGAATTTTCAACCTTAACGGGGCATTACAAACCAATTACAAAAATTTGGTTGGAAAATGTATTTAATAAATTAAATTTTGATGAGAATAAAATTGTAGGGGTTATTCTTGTAAATCCCTCTTATCATGGTTATGCCGGAGATTTAGAGCCTTTAATAGATTGTTGTCATCAAAAAAATTTACCTGTTTTAGTTGATGAAGCCCATGGTTCATATTTCCTTTTTTGTGAAAACCTTAATTTGCCAAAACCTGCCTTATCATCAAACGCCGATTTAGTGGTTAATTCATTACATAAGTCACTCAATGGATTAACTCAAACAGCGTTACTTTGGTACAAAGGAAATCTAATAAATGAAGATAATTTAATCAAAAGTATTAATTTGCTGCAAACTACCAGTCCAAGTTCCTTATTACTTTCTTCTTGTGAAGAGTCTATTAGGGACTGGCTTAACAAAAAAAGTTTATCAAAATATCAAAAAAGAATTTTAGAGGCAAAAAGTATCTATAAAGAATTAATTCAAAAAAATATTCCGCTCATAGAAACTCAAGACCCCTTAAAAATTGTATTAAATACTTCTCAGGCTGGGATTGATGGTTTTACTGCTGATAATTTTTTTTATAGAAATGGACTTATTGCCGAATTACCAGAAATGATGACTCTCACTTTTTGCTTAGGATTTGGAAATCAAAAAGATTTTCTTAGTTTATTTGAAAAGTTATGGAAAAAATTACTATTAAATTCCAAAAAATCAAAAAGTTTAGAATTGCTCAGATCGCCCTTTAAGTTAGTTCAAGCTCCCGAAATCGAAATTGGAATTGCTTGGAGAAGTAAGACTCGGAGTATTTCTTTTTTCACAATCATTAAATAAAATATCTGGAGATATTATTTGCCCTTATCCTCCTGGGATACCTCTAATAATTCCTGGCGAAAAAATTGATATAGATAGGTTTAATTGGATAAATAATCAAAGTTTATGCAACAAAGATCTGGTAAATTTTAATATAAGAGTCTTAGAAACATAGCAATTTCATATGAGATTAAGAAGCGGATTACTTATAGGAATTTTTGGTTTAATTGTTGTTTTGATGGGGGGATGGTTTTTTACATTGGCAACTGCTTTGCTTACATATCTAGCATTATTAGAATTTTTTAGAATGGCAGAATTTAAAGGAATAAGACCAGCTACAAAAACTACATTATTTTCATCCTTTATTATTATAGTTTCTACTTATCTTGAGACCATTGGTGTGCTTGAAGGAGAAATTTCAAATTCAATTTTGCCAATCTGTTCAGTTGGAATATGCACTTGGTTACTTTTGCAACCAAAACCTGGGACAATTTCAGATATTGCAGCCTCTATTTTTGGATTATTTTATTTAGGTTTTTTACCTAGTTACTGGATTAAGTTAAGGGGATTAGATTCAGTGATAATAAGTTCAAATCAGGGTTTGATGTCTTTTGAAAACTTATCAAATACTACAGGTCTACATTTAACTTTAACTTCTTGTTTTTTAATTGTAGCTAGTGATATTGGTTCTTATTTCATTGGGAAGTCATTTGGTAAAACATCTCTATCTCCAATATCTCCTAGCAAAACTATAGAAGGTTTAATTGGAGGAATATCCTGTTCAACTTTACTAGCAATATTTTTCGCATTTTTATTGAATTGGGAAAATCCATTATTTGTTGGAATAATATATGGAATTTCAATTTCTCTTATGGCATTAGTTGGAGATTTAATTGAATCTATGATGAAGAGAGATGCAAAAATAAAAGATTCCGGAACTTTTTTACCGGGTCATGGAGGAATTCTTGACAGAATTGATAGTTACATCTTTACTCCATCTGTTTTGTTTTATATTTTTATAATTATCAAGTATCTAAATTAATTAAAAAATCTTTTATCCCAAAAAATAATCTTGGATAATTTTACTAGATAATGATGGTAGATCTATATGTGGAAGATGACCACAATTTTGTAACCCTACAAAATTTAATTTTTGAATACTTCTTATATTTTCAATCTCTTTTTTTCCAAGAATCCGATCATTTGCTCCACATAATGTTTTAATTGGGATATTTTGGATATATTTTTGAGTTCCTGCAAACCCACCACTTTTTGCAAATGATGCAAGTGAATTCCTCCATCCTTTACAACCTAAATGAATTGAAGCAATTTGCTCTTCCATTTTACCAACACATTCATCTGGGAAAGCAAATGCTTGCCTACAAAGACTTTTCCTGACCTGAGGCAATCCAAGAAATGAGGCCCCAATTTGGTTAAGAGGAAAAGGAATACTCTTAGGTTCTCCAAACAATCCGGCAGGGGACAACAGGATAATTTTATCAATAGAATCAGGAATTTCAAAAGCAAGTTTTAAAGCTGTTGAGCCTCCCATAGATGCACCAATAATTTTTAGATTCTTTGATATCTTTAAGGTCTTAAGGAGATCAATTAAATGTGAAATTATTTTCGAGGAATTGTATTCATTTGTTGCGCATCGGGGACTAAAACCAAAACCCAGCAGATCAGGAACAATCACTTGAAAATTTTTTTTTAGTGATTTATATATTCTCCTGAATTCTAAAAAACAACTATCAAAGCCATGTAGAAGAAGTATAGGTTGACCTTTCCCTCCCATAACTACTGGGAATTTTAAAGAATTCCAATTTTGGTTGAGTTTTATCCACTTAACATCATTTGCCAAATAAAGACCTAACGGGTCTAATAGTGACAATTTAGCACTTTCGAAAAATTCTGCATTCGAATCGCTTAATTGTTCAAAATTGTTTTTAGTCACAAAAATGTTTATATATTAATTTTTTGTTGTTCAAAATGTGTAATGACCTGTATTATATCCTGTTTATTAATTTCAAAAGGCAAAAAGTGAATCTCAGATTTATCTCGACAAGTAAAATCAGCAATTTTCTCTAAATTATTATTTTCAAAAACATTTATTCCAAGTTGTCCGATAGTAGTTGGCAAATTCAGTTCTTTCATGAGTACAAGTAATTGTTTAATTGAATGATCAGCTAATTTATTATTATTTTTAATTTCTTCTAATCTTAATTGCAATAATAATCCAACCCCAACAATCTCACCATGTAAGAATTTATTAGGAGTGATTATCTGAGTAATTGCATTATGAATAGCATGTGCTGCTGCAGTCCTACATTTTTCTCCACCTATGCCACCAACTAATCCTGCTGTAAGTCCACATGCTTCCACAGTATTTTGCCAAGAAGGATGATTTTCAAATTGCCCCTTAAACGCTTTTTCTCCATCTATTAATAATTGATCTCTTAAAACTCTTGATATCTGAATTGCTTGTTGAACAAGACCGTCATCTATCCTTGAGCTTGTTATTGAGGATTCGTACCATTTTGCCAAGGCATCTGCTATGCCACTTGCAAGTGTTCTTGATGGGGCTGTTCGAATAAATTTATGATCATAAACTAGTATTTTCGGACAAGATCTTAATGCCACATCCTTTATGAATTGACCATCCTTTGTATATATATTTGATAAGGCTGTCCAACCTGCACATGTAGAGGCGCTAAGTGGGACCGTAATACAAGGGATATTAAGAGATTCGGCTATATATTTTCCACAGTCTAGAACTTTACCACCACCAGCTGCGATAACAGAATCATTATTATTATTTGAAATGATATTCTTAACTCTTGAAATATCTTCGTAACAACAATCAAATTGTAAATTAGCAGAATTAGCATTAAGTTCTAGATTTTTTAAATCATTAAAAATATTATTTCTCAAATTATTGGTTTGAGTCCCTCTACCTAGAATTAAGGGACTTTTAGTTAATTTAGTAATCTGAGGTAAAGATTCTTCCCAAGCATAATTTCCCCTAAATATAGTTTCTGGAGAGATAGACTGCATATTTACTTTGAATGATTAGAAGTTAGCACCTGCTAGTTCTTGAGAAGATTCTTCAGAAGAGATATTTATTGTAACTTTTTTATTTTCATCTATATCAACTAAAGCATTATCTCCATCTTTTATTCTCCCTGAAAGAACTTCTTCAGCCAAACTATCTTCGAGTAAACGCATAACTGCCCTTCTCAAAGGTCTTGCTCCGTATGAAGGATTATAACCTTCTTCAACAAGTCTTTCTTTGAAAGCATCGGTAACATTTAATTTAATGCCTTTATCTTTTAATCGGACAAAAACTTCTTGCAACATTATTTCAGCAATTTCTTTAACTTCATTTTTAGTTAGTTGTCTGAATACAATTATTTCATCAAGTCTATTTAAAAATTCAGGCCTAAAGTACTGCTTAAGTTCTTCATTAACTAATGATTTAATTCTATTATATTGGCTATCTTCAACTGAATCCCCTGAGAATTCGAATCCTAGTCCGCCACCTCCTTTCTCGATAACTTTTGAACCGATATTAGAGGTCATTATTAATAACGTATTTTTAAAATCTACAGTTCTACCTTTCGAGTCAGTTAATCTTCCGTCTTCAAGTAATTGCAATAATAAATTGAAAACATCTGGATGCGCCTTTTCAACTTCATCAAATAAAACAACGGTATAAGGACGTCTTCTAACCGCTTCAGTGAGCTGGCCACCTTCATTAAAACCAACATAACCAGGAGGCGAACCTATAAGTTTACTAACAGTATGTCTTTCCATAAATTCTGACATATCTAATCTGATCATCGCTTCTTCACTACCGAAGAAATATGAAGCTAATGATTTAGTCAATTCAGTTTTACCAACACCAGTAGGACCAGAGAAGATAAAACTCGCAATGGGCCTATTAGGATTTTTTAATCCAACTCTTGCTCTTCTTATAGCTCTGGAAACAGCCTTTACAGCTTCATCTTGTCCAATTAGCCTTTGGTGAAGTGTTTCCTCCATATTAAGAAGCTTGACTGATTCAGTTTCTGTTAATTTTTGAACAGGAACACCTGTCCATGAAGCTACAATATGTGCTACATCCTCTTCACTAACAAGGGGACTTTGTAAAAGTTTTGAATTACTTTTTTCAGAATTATCAGAATCAGATTGATCTACAGCTGTGGTTTCTTTTTTATTGTCCAATACCTCTTTAATTTTTGCAGACAATTCCATCTCTTTTTCACGTAATTGGCCAGCTTGATCGAAATTTTGGTCTCTTACTGATTCTTCCTTCTGTTTTTGGACTTGTCTTAATTCCCTATCTATTTGTTTTGCTTCAGGCGGAAGTTTAGAGTTTATTAAACGTACTCTACTTCCAGCCTCATCAATTAGGTCAATAGCCTTATCAGGCAAATATCTATCAGATATATAACGATCCCCTAAATGCGCGGCGGCCTCTAGCGCGTCATCTGTAATTTTAAGACGATGATGTTGTTCGTAACGCTCTCTAAGACCTCTTAAAATTTCGATTGTATCTTCTATAGATGGCTCTCCCACCATTACAGGCTGGAATCTTCTTTCTAGAGCAGCATCTCTTTCAATATGTTTCCTATATTCATCTAGAGTTGTTGCTCCAATACATTGAAGTTCCCCTCTAGCTAATGCTGGCTTAAGTATGTTTGCTGCATCTATAGCTCCCTCAGCAGCTCCAGCACCAATTAAAGTATGTACTTCATCAATAACAAGAATGACATTACCTGCTGATTTAATTTCTTCCATTATTTTTTTTAACCTTTCTTCAAATTCACCTCTATATTTTGTTCCTGCTACCAAAAGACCTATATCAAGAGTCAAAACTCTTTTATCTTCAAGTATGTCTGGAATGTCCCCAGTTTGTATTCTTTGAGCTAAACCTTCTGCGATAGCTGTTTTACCTACACCAGGCTCCCCAATAAGGACAGGATTATTTTTTGTCCTCCTACCTAATATTTGAACAACACGATCAATTTCTGAATGGCGTCCGACGACTGGATCTAATTTTGATTCGCTTGCTAATTTTGTTAAATTTGTTCCAAATTCATCAAGGGTAGCAGTTTTTAAGTTGCCTTTATTTGTACTGGCCCCTGTACCAACCTCGGCTGTTTCGCCTAGCATCCTGATAACTTGAGTTCTAACTTTTGTAAGGTCAATATTAAGATTTTCAAGAACTCTTGCAGCCACACCTTCACCTTCTCTTATTAGACCTAACAATAAATGTTCTGTACCAATGTAATTGTGGCCTAGTTGACGAGCCTCTTCTAAAGATAGTTCTAAAACTCTTTTAGCCCTTGGAGTAAAAGGTATTTCTACAGCCACAAACCCTGAACCTCTACCTATTATCTTTTCAACTTCTATCCTTGAATCTTTTAAATTAACTCCAAGTGATTTGAGTACTTTCGCTGCAACCCCAGTTCCTTCTCCAATTAACCCCAAAAGAATTTGTTCAGTTCCAACAAAATTATGCCCTAGTCTTCTAGCTTCCTCTTGAGCAAGCATAATGACTTTTATAGCCTTTTCTGTAAATCTTTCAAACATCAGAAGATTAAAATCCTACTAATAACCTACCAGTTATAAGTCAATTTTGTGTTCAGAATGAGCTTTTGTGAATACCCAAAAGTATAATTTATCAAATTAAATTTAACTTTATCAGTGATATAACAAGAAATTATAGTAATTTCAAGGATTCTGGTTATCCGAACAATTAAATTTTTACATTATTCAGTTGTTAATTTTTTTTTCTTTTAAAAGAGCATGTGAACCATCTTTATAATAATTTCTTCTTATTCCTACAGTGAAAAATTCAAATCGACTGTAAAATCTTTCAGCAGTAACATTACTCTGTGAAACCTCCAATAGTATTTTTTTTAGATTTAATTTTTCGCATTTTTTTATTAAATAACTCATTAAATATGATCCAAAACCCTTTTCCCTATATTTTTTATTTACAACAAAATAATTTATTTGAGCTTCATCAAGAACAATCTGAAAAACACATATTCCAATGACTAAATTTGTAATTAATAATCCAAAGATTTTTGTACCTTCTTTTTTGAATTCGTTAGCCCATTGTTTCTTGCTCCATAGGGAAATGGTCTTTGAATCTAATATATAACATAAATCAATATCTTTCTCATTTATTTGTTTGATAGATATCATTTTAATATGTATTTAAATTTAAAAAGTTCAAACCCAGAGTCATTATAAAATATGACGGTTTTGGAAAAACTTTATCTTAAGTTCTCCCATGGAAGAAAAACACTCTTTTTTAAAACAAAAAATTGACTTTGATAGTCCTAATAAAAATATCGTACCAATTACTACATCCATTGGAGGAGATGGGGAATTGTCAGTTGGTGGCTGTTCTATTGAAGAGTTAGTTAAAAAATATGATTCTCCACTATATATATTGGATGAAATCACTTTAAGAAAGTCTTGTAGAGCTTATAAAAAAGCATTAGAAAAATATTACCCAGGGGAATCTCTCCCTATATATGCCTCCAAGGCAAATAGCTCTATATTCATGAGTAATCTTGTTTCCTCAGAAGGTTTAGGACTTGATGCAGTCTCAGAGGGAGAATTATTAACTGCTCTAAAGGGTGGGGTCCCAAATGAAAAAATTGTTTTTCATGGTAATAACAAATCTGACAAAGAAATTGATTTCGCAATTACAAATAACATCAAAATAATTGTAGATAATGACTATGACTTAAAAAGATTAGAGGAAGTATCAAATTCATTAAATCATGACTTAGATATAATGATACGCTTTACGCCTGGAATTGAATGCCATACACATGAATACATAAGAACAGGTTCATTTGATAGCAAATTTGGTTTTGGAATCGAATATTTGAATAATTTATTTGCAAGCATAAGCGAAACTAAACATTTAAAATTAAAAGGAATACATGCTCATATTGGTTCCCAGATTTTTGAACTAGACCCTCATAAGGATCTAGGTGAAATAATGGTAAAGGTCATTATAGACGCCAAGAAATTTGGCCATGATATTAAAGAACTTAATGTTGGTGGAGGTTTAGGGATTAAATATACAATAAATGACGATCCACCTTCTATAGATGAATGGGTTAAAACAATTTCTAGCTCAGTTGTTAAAGCTTGTAAAAAACACAATTTAGATCTGCCAAAATTGATGTGTGAACCTGGAAGATCTATCGTATCTACAGCAGGCATAACAATTTACAAAATTGGGGCTTTTAAAGAGATTCCTGGAATCAGAACTTATTTGTCTGTTGATGGTGGGATGAGTGATAATCCAAGGCCAATAACATATCAATCAAATTACTCTGCATGTTTGGTAAAAAACCCCTTTAATATTAACTCAAAAAATAAATATACAATTGCCGGCAAACACTGCGAATCAGGAGATGTATTGTTTAAGGAGATAGAACTAGCAAATTGCGAAACAGGAGATCTCATATGTGTCTTTGGTACGGGTGCATACAATAATTCAATGAGTTCTAACTACAACAGAATTCCAAGACCCGCAGCCCTTTTAGTTTGTAATGGAGAAGCAGAGATTATTCAAAAAAGAGAAAGTCCAATTGATCTTTTAAAATATGATGTTTTGCCTGATCGCTTTATTAAACAAAATTAGGTAGATTTAAATTAATTCTGTTTTTAGTGTGAATTTCTGGGGAATTATAAATTTAAAGCTTTTATTAGATGTTTTATTTGCTGTTGGCTTCGGACTTTTGTTATTCTCCAGGGTAAAAGAACAACGGACATTATGGCTTCTTAGAGGATATTTGTTTTTAGTATCATCGGCATGGTTTATTCAAAGATATGCATACTTACCACTAACATCAAAATTAATTGATGCTGTAGTTCTCGCTTGCTCTCTCTCATTAGCGATCCTGTGGCAAGGAGAGTTAAGGAGATTAATGGAACTATTAGGCACTGGGAGGCTAGCTGTATTACTTGGGAATCCCCCGAAGGAATTTAGAGCAACTTCAACTACCATTACTCAGTTAGTTGATACTGCAGGTAAACTCTCTCAAAACAGAAGAGGTGCTTTAATCGTAGTAGATTTGGGGAGTGATTTAAGACCTGAAGATTTTTTATATTCAGGTACTAAAATCGAGGCCCAATTATCAACTGATCTTTTAATAAATCTTTTTGCAACAGATACGCCCTTACATGATGGAGCAGTTCTCGTGAAAGGTAATAAAATAATTTCTGCTGGCGTAATACTTCCTCTTTCAAGACAAGGGATAAGTAGATATGGCACAAGACATCTAGCAGCATTAGGAATTACAGAAAGATTTGACAGATGTATTTGTATTGTTGTTTCTGAAGAAACAGGTACGTTATCATTAGCAAGCCAAGGCAAACTCGAAAGGCCAATAACCAGCAGCAGGTTACAAGAACTTCTTGCAAAATTGATTGGCAATCAAAACTCTATGGGAGCAAATAAAGCATCTTTAAGTAAAAATGTCTTATCCCAAAAGACAGACGTAAGTGATAATATCATCAGTGATATTAATAAAAAAGATTCAGAGAAATCAGAAATTTTTATTAACAAAAAGGATTAACTAATGAGTTTAGAAAAAGTAATAGACGATAAAATTAGTGACTTATTGATGAAAATAGATAAGCGAAAATTGCCCAAACATGTAGCAATAATTATGGACGGCAATGGGAGATGGGCGACTAGAAAAGGTTTACCCCGATCATTTGGACATAAACAGGGCGTTAGTGTATTAAAAAAAATTCTCAAAGCTGCAAAAAATTTAGGTTGTAAAGTAATAACTGTTTATGCTTTTTCAACTGAGAATTGGACAAGACCAACAAAAGAAGTTGATTTTCTTATAAATCTTTTTAGCGAAGTTTTAAAAAACGAAATTAAAGAGATACATGAAGAATCAACAAAAATAAAATTTATTGGGGATTTAACTCCTTTCCCAAAAAATTTAAAAGAAATAATCTCTAGTTCAGAATCACTTACTGAGAACAACAATAAATTTTTATTCAATGTTTGTGTTAATTACGGAGGTAGACAAGAAATAGTTAAAGTTGCAAAAGAACTAGCATTAAAATCTTCTGCTGGGGAAATAAAACCAAGTGAAATTAATGAAGAATTATTCAATTCAGAGCTATTAACTGGAGGGATTAAAGATCCAGAATTATTAATAAGAACTAGTGGAGAAAAAAGGATAAGTAATTTTTTATTATGGCAATTAGCATATTCAGAAATTTATATATCTGACGTACTTTGGCCAGAGTTCAATGAGCATGAATTTCTTAAAGCAATAATTGATTACCAATCAAGAAATAGACGTTTCGGCGGTATAGAATCATTACCAAATGAATCTTTTGAAGATTCTCAATATTTTTCCTAATAAAAATGGCTAATTCGAATAATCAGTTATTAAAAGAAATTAGGTTCGATTGGAATAAAAAGGAGATATTGAAAATACTTAATATGCCTCTTATTGATTTAATGTGGGAATCACAAACCATTCACAGGAAATTTAACAAGTACGAGATTCAATTAGCATCATTGTTCAGCGTAAAAACTGGTGGATGTGAGGAAAATTGTTCCTACTGTAGCCAATCAATTTATAGTGCTAGCGAAATCAAAAGTCATCCACAATTTCAAGTTAAAGAGGTTTTAGCAAGAGCTCAAATAGCAAAAAATGAAGGTGCAGATAGGTTTTGTATGGGTTGGGCGTGGAGAGAAATTAGAGATGGGAAATCTTTTAATGCAATGTTAGAGATGGTTAGCGGTGTAAGAGATTTAGGAATGGAAGCATGCGTTACTGCTGGGATGCTTACAGAAGAACAAGCTTCCAGACTGGCTGATGCAGGTTTGACCGCGTATAACCACAATCTTGATACTAGTCCTGAGCATTACAAAAATATTATTACGACTAGAACTTATCAAGACAGACTAGATACTATAAAAAGGGTAAGGAATGCAGGAATAAATGTATGTTGTGGAGGGATAATAGGCTTAGGTGAAACTAATGGTGATAGAGCATCTCTTTTAGAAGTACTTTCAAACATGAATCCACACCCTGAAAGTGTTCCTATAAATTCATTAGTAGCTATTGAAGGTACTGGTTTAGAAGATAATCAAGAAATTGATTCTATTGAAATGATAAGGATGATAGCTACAGCAAGAATTCTTATGCCTAAAAGTAAAATAAGATTAAGTGCAGGGCGAGAAAAGCTTTCAAAAGAAGCCCAAATTTTATGTTTTCAATGTGGTGCAAATTCAATTTTTTATGGAGATGAGTTACTCACAACTTCAAATCCATCTTTTCAATCAGATAGAAAACTTCTTAAAGAGGTAGGAGTATCATTTAACAAAGATTTTGAAACTAGTGAAAAAACATTATCTTCTTTATGAAAGGCAAAAATTATAAAGTAGTTTCTCTTTACTCTTTCTTCCCATTTCAAGAAAACTTAATTCTTGATCTAAAAAATAAATTGTTAGAAATCGAAAATGAAAATGATCTTTCAGGTTTGTTAATTTTTGCAAGTGAGGGGATTAATGGAACTATTTGTGCCGAGAAAAATGTAATTGATTTTGTTATCAATTTACTTAATAAATATGCAGGTAATAGAAATTTGAATATTAAAGTAAACTTTTCAAAAGAGAAAGTCTTCAAAAAATTAAAAATAAAAATCAAAAAAGAAATAGTTACCATGGGTGTCCCTGAAATAAACCCTGTAGAAAGTAATGGGACCTATATTGACTCAGCTGATTGGAATAAGTTAATTAAAAATCAAAATACAATAATCATTGATACTAGAAATCATTATGAGGTTTCTTTAGGTACATTTCAGAACTCTATAAATCCAAATACTAGAAACTTTAGCGAATTCCCCAAGTGGGTAGATGATCATTTAGAAACCCATTTAGAAAATAAACAGATTACAAATATAGCAATGTTTTGTACCGGAGGAATAAGATGTGAAAAAGCTACTAGTTTACTGAAAAAGAAAGGTTATAAAAATATTTATCACTTACAAGGGGGTATCCTTCAATACCTTGACGATATCCCAAAAGAAAAAAACTTATTTAAAGGTGAATGTTATGTTTTTGATAAAAGAGTTGCTTTAGATCAAGATTTAGAAAAAGGCTCTTACTCGATTTGTCATGCATGTGGAATGCCAATTTCAATTCAAGATCAAGAAAGAAAAGAATATAGAAAGGGTATCCAATGTCATTTCTGCATAGACCAATTCAGCGATGATGATAGGAAAAGGTTTGAAGAAAGACAAAAACAAATCGATAGATCAAAAGTGGAAAATCAAAAAATTTATAAGGACTAATTTTCAAAATCATGAAAGTTGAAGATTTAGAAAAATTAGCAGGTTCCATTGGATTATTAATTAAAATTCAAGTTAGAGAAACTATCGGATTATGTTTCTTTAGAATCGTGATTGCCGAACAGAAAGATAACATAATTAAGATTTGGGCCGAAATGAAAGGTTGGACTTATTTAAATAAACAAGGTATTCAGCTTGATACATTAAGAATCCTTAGTAAAGCTCCTGCTTTTGTTTCTGAATTAATATGGGCAACAACTATGGCATGGGCAATTGAAAAAAAATCAAGCAACAAAGTAAGACTTTTAGCTATTTTTGATAGTGAAGGATATAGTAAAAAGCTTGTAAGATATTTCAAGTTAATAGGATTCAAAATTGTCAAAGAAGTTGGTTCTAGCCCAGTAGATCTTTTATTAAGATTGGTTTGGGGAGGTGCAGGTACACTTATGAACGGGGAATGTATTTCCATATTGAAAAGACTTGAAAAGAAACTCTCTTTAATTGAAGAAAGTTAACCCGCGTGATAACTACTTCTAACTAAAGGGCCAGAAGATACCTTTTTGAATCCTAATTCCTTAGAGAAGCGATATAAATATTCAAACTCTGATGGATCCCAATATTTCTTAACTGCCAAATGATTGAATGAGGGCCTTAAATATTGGCCAATTGTAATTTGATCACAATCTATTTTTTTAAGATCATAAATTGTATTTTTTATTTCATCCAATGTTTCCCCAAGTCCTAACATAATGCCTGATTTAGTTTGAATATGAGGAGCAATCTCCTTTGACTTTTTTAGTAAACTAAGGGATTTTTTGTAATTTGCACCCCTCCTAACTTCTTTTTGCAGTCTTTCAACAGTTTCAAGATTATGATTAAAGCATATTGGATCTTTTTCTAAAATCATCTTCAATCTCTCAGTCTGAAGGTTATTTGTTTCATCAAGATTTTTGCCTCCACCCCATAAATCAGGAGTTAAAACTTCAATTTTAATTGTTGAATCAATTTTTCTAATCTCATCAATTGTAGATATAAATAAATTTGCACCATGATCAGGGAGATCGTCTCTAGCTACAGATGTCAAAACAACATATTTCAAATTTAGTACTTTCACTGCTTCAGCGACTTGATTAGATTCATCAATATTGATAGAACTAGGTCTACCTTTATTTACCTGACAAAAAGCACATGAACGAGAACATATCGATCCACCCAGTAAGAAGGTGGCTGTGCCTGAGGCATAACATTCCGCTCTATTTGGACATCTTGCTTCTTCACAAATAGTATGAATATTTGATTTTTTGATGAGTGTTTGTATTTTTTCGAATTCTGAAGCTTTACTAATAGGAAATTTAATCCAAGAGGGAAGTCTTAAGATTTTTTCTTTCTTGATTAGATTATTTTCTCTCATTGTCTAATTTAGTTTTGTTCTACCTTCTAAGGCCCTTGCAAGTGTAACTTCATCCACATATTCAAGTTCACTGCCCATTGGGAGCCCATATGCAATCCTCGTAACTTTAGCAAAAGGGGCTAACAATTTTCCAATATAAAGACTTGTTGTATCTCCCTCAACACTTGGGGTCAATGCCAATATGATCTCATCTATTTCAGACTTATTAACTCTTTCTACCAAGCTTCTTATTTCTAAGAGTTCGGGGCCAACAGAATCCATTGGGGATATTAAACCACCAATAACATGGTAAACACCTTTAAATTCTCTGGCGCGCTCCAAAGCAAGCAAATCTTTAGTTTCTGCTACTACACAGATTAGTTTTTGATTTCTTTCAGTATTTCTACAAATTTCGCATTCATCTTCTGAAGTCAAATTGAAACATTTTTTGCAACGACCAACATTATTATGTGCTTCTAACAGAGCCTTTGAAAATTCTCTTATTGTACTTTCAGGTTGTTTTAAAATAAACAGGGCTAATCGTTGCGCTGTTCTTGGGCCAATCCCTGGGAATTTCTCAAAATGACCGATTAATTTTGAAAGTGGTTTGGTATAAGTAATCAAAATTAAACTATTTCTAGAGATAATTTAGACGCAAAATTACGAATTGCCATAATTGTTTGCTTTTAATGTCTTATTATATTTTTAGTTAGTAATTTCAAACAAAATGAAAAATATTAAATTTAACCCTTTCAAATATTTATTTTTGGTTTTTTTGTGCCTAACACTGAGTGCTTGTAGTGGCGGACTAAATGCGGGATTAGAAGCTTATCAAAGTCCAGATGGTAGATATGCCTTTTTGTATCCAACAGGATGGACTAGAGTAAAAGTTGATGGAGGACCTGAAATTATTTATCATGATTTAATAAATAGTAATGAGACTTTAAGTTTAGTTATTTCTGATGTCAATAAAGAGGTTCAATTAGAGCAATTAGGAAGCCCAAGTGAAGTAGGTCAAACATTAATTGATAAAGTCATTGCTCCCGAAGGTTCAGGTAGAGAGGTAAAACTTATAAATGCCAATAAGAGGGAGGCATCCAATCATATTTTCTATGATTTAGAGTATGAATTAAATTTAAATGAACAGGCAAGACATGAGTTAGCTACTGTCGTAATTGATAGAGGAACACTTTACACTTTTGCTGTTGGAACAAATGAAGAAAGGTGGAATAAAGTTGACGGTATTTTTAGTAACGTAATTGAATCATTTAACTTCTTAATATAGTTTAGATATTCATACTAGATTCCTACTTGAACATTCCACAAATCAGCATATATTTTGTTCTGATCTAATAGTTTTTCATGTTTTCCGCTTTCAACTATTTTACCTTTATCAATAACCACAATATTATCCGCATTTTTTATAGTGCTTAATCTATGAGCTATTACTATAGTTGTTCTTTCTTTTGTGATTTTAGATAACGATTTTTGAATTAAAGCCTCTGTTTCATTATCAACTGAAGCTGTAGCTTCATCTAATATTAATATTGGAGCATTCTTTAAAACAGCTCTCGCCAAGGCAATTCTTTGACGTTGCCCGCCTGAGAGCCTTTGGCCCCTTTCCCCCACTATAGTTTTATAACCATCTGGTAATTGTTCAATAAATTTATGAGCTTCCGCAATCTTTGAAGCTTTAATAATATCTTTAAGACTTGGGTTGATTGAGCCATAAGCAATATTTTCTTGTACACTGCCATGAAATAAATAAGTTTCTTGACTTACTAAAGAGATACACTTTCTTAAATCCCTCAAATTTATTTCTTTAATAGAAACCCCATCCAAGGTTATTGACCCATTATTACTATCATAAATTCTAAGTAATAGTTTTATTATTGTACTTTTCCCAGAACCCGTTAAACCAACAATTCCTAATGTTGAGTTATTTTCAATTTTGAAATTTATGTTTTTTAAAGTTAAATCTCGTCCAGGATACTTAAAATTTACATTATTAAAAATAATTTCTCCTTTTATATCTTTAGGTTCAATTTTTATTTTTCCATCTTTTATTTTTATAGGCGTATCTATGAGATCAATAACTCTATCTATTGATGCCATAGATCTCTGAAAATCATCTAAAACATGCCCCAAAGTAGTTAAAGGCCATAATAGTCTTTGTGTAATAAACACTAAAAAACTATAAGTACCTACATCAAGTATCTTATTCCAAGTTTGGAAACCTCCAATTAATAGAATCGCTATAAAAGCAAATAAAATTGCAAATCTAATAAGAGGGATAAAAGCAGAAGATAATTTTATTGCAGCCTTATTACTTCTTTGATAATCGAGACTTTCTTTATTTAATCTATTAAGTTCCCATTTTTCTTTAGTAAAACTTTTTATGGTTAGAATTCCACTTAAATTATTATTAAGCCTTGATGCCAAGAGTCCAGCTTTATTTCTAACATCTCTGTATTTTGGAGCAAGCTTCCTTTGAAATTTAATTGATCCTAAAAATATAATTGGAATAGGAAAGAAAGCAAATAAAGCTATTTTTGGAGCGACAAAAATCATAGTGCCCCCAATTATTAAGACAGTTATAAATAACTGAATAATCTGATTAGCCCCTTGGTCTAGAAATCTCTCGAGTTGATTTATATCATCATTCAAAATAGATAATAGCCTTCCAGTATTATCATTTTCAAAAAAATCCATATCTAATTCCTGGATATGCTCATAAGCTTTTATTCTTAATTTATGTTGCGATAGCTGAGCCAAATTTCTCCATAAAATCGAATATAAATATTCAAAGGAGGATTCACCAGACCAAACTATTCCTGAAGCAAATGCAAGAAAAATCAATTGTGCTGGAACTTCTTTTATTCCAAAACCAGCAATCCATGAATTCTGTTCCTTAACAACGATATCCACTGCAAGACCAATTATTACAGGGGGAGCTAAATCTAATATTTTATTAATTATGGAACTAAGAAAAGCGAAAAATAGTAACCTTCTTTCCTCAATCAAATTTAAATAAAGTCTAATTATTGGATTTTGACTGTTCTTAGCCCTCATAAAAATAATAATTAAATTTTTCTATTATGATTTAAATTTTCTTTAGTTTCTAATTTACATTTTGTTTTTGCATCTTGATGACTTGCAGTTTGCATAAATTCTTCGTAGTAACAATCACAAGTTTCATGCGCAATTTCTTCACTATATATCATTTCTGCTTTCATCATCTCCTGTTTGACACTCTGAAGACAAAATAATTTTATGATTGAATTTTGTTTCGTTTGAGCTAAATAATAACTATTAAAGGAGTTGAATAGTATTATCAGATTCACAAAAATAAAGAAATTATATTTGCTAGCTTTCATTGTCAATCACTAGTTTCTGACTTTAATTTTTTTTAATTTATTTTTAGTTTCTCTATGCAGATCTCTGGGTAAATCTACCAAACTGTAATCATTAAAAATCTGTATCTTACCTATGGATCTACCATTTATATTAGTTGAATTACAGATTGAGGATATAATATTTGCAACTCTAACTCCATCAAATTTACCAAAATTGAATTTATAGGTTTCAAAAGAATCATTTTGATAATTATTTCTTCTATTTGAATTTCTCATACGATTATTACTATTTCTATTTGATCTATTGCGATCAGTATTATTTTGTTTATTAATCCAAGAATCATCGTCATTAACAAAAAATGATTTATTACCTATTACTAAATTAATCGCCGCCATTGCAATATTTGAGTCATCCATAGAGTATTTTTCTTTTAAATTATCAAGTACATCAATAATCAAAGCTTTATTTTCTTCATTTTCATCTTTAGCTAAAGAACTCTCATTTATATTATCTATAAGTTTTTCCATCCTTTTTTCATTTATTATTTTATTACTTGGTATATTAATTTCTTCAATCTTGGTTCTTGTTGAGTTTTCTAAGTTTCTTAGAAAATGTTTTTCTCTTTGATTAACAAATAAAATTGCTTCTCCTGATCTACCTGCCCTTCCAGTTCTTCCAATTCTATGAGTATATGTTTCCTTGTCAAAAGGAAAATCGTAATTAACAACAAGTTTTATCCTTTCAACATCTAATCCTCTAGCTGCGACATCAGTTGCAACAAGGATATTAATAAATCCTTTTTTTAATCTATCTACAGTATTTTCTCTTTGATTTTGAGGTATATCTCCATTAAGTACTGCCACAGTATGACCTGAATTCTCTAAAGCTTCAGCTATTGAAGTAGTAAGTAGTTTTGTCCTAACAAAAATAATTACCCCCTCATTATTAAGTTCTAGTATTCTTTTTAAAGCATCTAACTTATGATGCCTTTGTACATATAGAAATTTTTGCGAAATTAATTGAGTTTCTTTTTTGACACTTTTGATTAATATTTCGGCGGGATCATTTAGATATTTTTTTGCTATATTTTTTATCTCACTAGGCATTGTTGCTGAAAACAATACCATCTGCTTATTTTCTGGAAGTTGATCTATTATCCATTCAATATCCTCAAGAAAACCCATATTTAACATTTCATCTGCCTCATCTAAAACAAGACAATTAATATCTTTAATTTTAAAAGTCCCCTGCCTTATATGATCCATTATTCGGCCTGGGGTCCCAACTACTACGTCAACTTTTCTTTTTAATGCAGAAATTTGATTTCGATAGTCGGTACCTCCATATATTGCAACCGTCTTAAAATTGCTAGATTCAGAACTATAACTTTTAAAAGATTCTGCCACTTGAGTTGCTAATTCTCTTGTAGGAGTCATAACTAAAACCTTGGCATTTAATTCTTTATTATCTGTTAGTTTTTCTATTAATGGTAATGCGAAAGCTGCAGTCTTTCCTGTTCCTGTTTGTGCTTGGCCTAGTAAATCCCTGCCTAACATTAGTTCGGGAATTGCAGCTTTTTGAATGGGAGTTGGATTTTTATATCCTTTATTCTTTAAAGAGTTTAAGATCGATTGATTAAACCCAAAATCAAGAAATCCATTCTCATTATGATCTCCTTTCGATACTTCCAATAGTTGAGATTCAATTTCTTTTTTGTTATCTAAGTTCTTGAACTCTAGTAGGGAAGAATCTTCATTCTGAGACTTTTCCTGCTCACTACCAAGAGAGTAACTATCTTTTTTTAAAGCCATTTTAAATGCCTAATAATCTTCTGATTAGGCATTCAACAAATATCTAAATTTACTTAAATTGTTGATTAGCCTTACAGAGCCGGATTATTAATCTAACATCTCGAGGTTAAGATATTACTAATTTCTCAAAAATAAAAATTTAATTCAAATAATATATATTTAAAGATTTTTTCGCTCTTGTAATAGCAGTATAAAATAACCTTCTTTCAAAATTATCTCTGCAAAAGATATTTTGTTTATCTTTTTTTTCTTTTACAGCATATTGATTTCTTCTATAATTTTGGGACCACAAAATGTTTACTTTTTCAGATTCACTTCCTTGAGATTTATGAATAGTAATGGCTATTGCTGGTACAACATTTTCTAAATTAGATGGATCAATTAATGCGACAATTTCTTCGTTGTTATCATTAAATTTTCTAAAAAGATATTTTCTTTTATTTTTTAAACCTATTAATACTCCGATATCCCCATTTGACAATCCAAGTTCATTATTATTTTTTGTACACATGATTGGAACACCCTCATTAAGAGTTTTAAGGTCATAGGGTTTTTTTTGACCAAAAACAATTTCATTCAAATATTCAACACTCCATATTCCGGAATTTTTTTCGCATAAAATCAAGTGACTTTGTAAATCCAGAAATATCTTATCTACTAAATCTTTTTCATTAAGCAATAAATTATCAATACTATTATCAAATATATATTTTTTTTTACTTAAATTTGAAGTTGATATATTTAACTGTTTTAGATGACTTGTAATCGAAAATAATAGATCTTTTGGAATATCTTTTTCTCTACTCTTTGAAATAGTAATTTCTTTTGAATTATTATGTTTTTCTAATTCTTTTATCTTTTGATTAAGTAAATAAAAATCATTATTAAATATTAAACTACTAATTAATGCTATATCTCCAATATTTCTATAAGTTTTTTCTAAATTTACTACACAAGATTTAATTGAACTATTATCGGAATATTCAAACAAATAATTCCATATAGAGCAGTTATTGACTGGAGACAATTGATTTTTATCTCCAACTAAAATAATTTTACAGTCCTTTGCTAGCAAATTTAAAACTGATTCAATCAAATCTATATTTACCATTGACATTTCATCAATTATGAAAATATCAAGCTCTTTTAGTTTAAATTTCAACTTAAGAGATTTATTTTGAGAATTTAAAATCCATCTATGTAAAGTTTGAAATTCTATTTGGTCTAGAAATTTGCTAAAGAAAATATTTTTTTTATCATTAAGAGCTTCTTTTAAACGAGCTGTAGCTTTACCAGTTGGAGCGGATAAACCAATATTTAAAAAGTTATCAATTTTAAGGAGTTCTAGTATTAACTTTATTATTAAAGTGGTTTTACCCGTACCTGGTCCTCCTTGAAGGAAAACTAAGTTTGAATATTTAAATATATTTTTAATTTGACCAATTTTATTATCATCTTTATAAATTATTGAGTTCTTTAAATTATCGGTATCTATTTTTTTTATAAATGAATTAATAACTCTTTCTATCTTTTTTGACCATTTTGATAAGGATAATTTTCTATTTACTAATACGAATGGAGAATGAAGTGAACCAATCAAACCTATATTTTTTAGAACATATATATGTTTATTGGGCCAGCCATCTTCTAATAATTCAAAGATTATTAAACTATTATCAACATTAATAATAGTTTCACCATTTTTTTCAAACTCTAATAAAATTCTTATTACATCTTTTACGAAATTTCCATATTTTTTTTCACTAAATTTGAAAATACCTAAGATTAAATTAAATATATGATCGTATTGGAACTTTTCAATATCTGTAGTAGTTTTAGTCATTCTAAAAAAGGTTGTCTAAATAATTAATTCTTTTTAAAGGTGCTTTGCTAATAAAAATACCTGGAGATATATCTTCAGACTTAGATTTTTCAAATAATTCAAAATCTGGCAATCCCTTTAAAAACAAATAAATATATCCTCCAAGATGTTTATTTGGTTGATAATTTTTAAGTCGCCACTTTAATAATCTATGCAATGCTAATAAATAAAGATGCGCTTGCAATGGATAATGATGTTTAATCATTTCATTTCTCATGTTTTCATAGTTATAGTTTTTTGGTAAACAATCACTATTATCACTACCAGATATCAAATTACTTTTCCAATCAATTACCCACCATTTACTATCTTCTAATTTATTTCCTGCAGGAAAAACACAATCAATACATCCTGAATGAAAGCCTTTATTCATAATTTGAAGATCATTTATTTTATTTGCATATTCTTCACCAAATTCATATTCCTGATCTAAAAAAAAGCAATTTGATATATCATTAGAATTAATATTTCTACCTTCATAAGATAGGGTTAAATCATATTTGAGTTCCTTAATTAAGTATTCATTTGGAATATCAACTAATTTCTTATTTTGTAATTCTCTTCCTAAAGATGTATTTATGATTCTTAAAATCGCTTCTTTTACTTTAAAAGCCAAAGAGGTATCGATTTGATGAAAGTTCAACTCCTCAATAATTAAATCAATTAATTCTTGATTATTATCGTTTCTAAATTCAAATCTTTCTATTATTTTATGCAGGCAAGTCCCAGCAATAGTTCCTTTTGGAAATTCACTTAAGGGATTTGGATAAGAAAAATAATTAGGATAATTCTTTGAATTATTAATATTAGAATCTTTGATAATTGATATATTATCTTCATAATCACTATAGTGATTAATGACTGCATCAATATTTTTATCTTTACGTATCCAAGAAGAATAACTTGAATAAGAAATAAATTTATTAGAATTAAATACATTAGATATTTTTTTATTAACGTTATCGATTTTCCAAAGATTATTATTCAATCGGTTGGTTTGGAACTTAGAAAAATTTTCTTTTATTTTCTCTTTATCTATCTTGACTTCAAAAGTAGACTTATAAATATTGATATTTTCCAAATTATTAAGTAAATCATTATTTAAAATATTATTTGTATCCTCTAAATCATTAAAAACAATAAGTTTATATTTGCTCCTTGTAAGTGCTACATAAATTAATCTCTCACTCTCTTTAAATGAATCTTCTTCTTCTATTAATTTAAATTTTTCAACTTTCGCGTAATTATTAGAAATATTAATGTATATATTTCTATCAATATTTGATTTCCACAGAGGTCCTTTAATTTTATTTGACTTATTTGAAATAATTGAGAGATATGGACATAGGACTATTTCAAATTCAAGGCCCTTACTACTATGAATGGTAGAAAGATTTATTCCATTTTGAAGATTATAATCTTTCGTCAAAAAATCTTCTCCAGTAGAAATTCTTAAAATATGATCTAATTGATTTTTATACCAGTTGAAGACTATATTGAGATCAAAATCACTATTTATTAATTCTATTTCAACAATTTCTGAAAGTTGAAATAAATTTGAATTTAAATCTGAATCTTGAATAATCGAGGATGACTTGTAATTTATAAGTAGTTCATTAACAATGTTTAAAAAGCCTTTTTCTCTTAGTTCTTGGGACCAAGTAATGCATTTATTAATTAAAATTTCTAAATTATTACTCATTCCATGATCAAGTAAATCTTCTAATTTTATTTCTATAAACTTTGAAGTAGCAAGCAAAGTTATATTTTTTAAAGACCTCGGATTTAATAAACATTCAATGAATAAAAATAGTAGAGAACTTCCCTCTGTATCAAAAATATTTTGTTTATTTTGAATTTTACATGGGAGGTTAAACTGATTTAATTTTTTTTTAAAATCTAAGCATTGCGAATTATTTAATGTAAGAATAGCAATTTTATTAATATCAATTTCTTTATTATTTAAAATAAAGTTAACAATGTAATGCGTTACAAGATCCTCTATATCAGTCTTTTTTTTTGAAAATTCTATAATTTCAAATACATCCTTAAATTTAAATTCAGGCTTAATATTTTCATTAACTCTAGAAGTTAATTTACTATAGTTTAGTTTTGATTGTTTAAGTCCATTCTTATAAAGTTTATTAAGAACATCGATTAACTTTTTTGAGGATCTATAGTTATCTGTAAGACTAAAAACTGCAATTGCATTAGATCTTGCATCTAAGTAAGTTTCAATATCTCCGCCTCTAAATTTGTAAATCGCTTGTTTTGGATCACCTACGCAAAGTAAAAAATGATTTTTTGTATTAAAGAACTTTTTTATTAAATTCCACTGAGTAATATCTGTATCTTGGAACTCATCAACTAAGACACATTTAAATCTTTTTTGAATTTTAGATAGAGTATTACTATTACTATTACTAATTTCCGAATCTACAAATGTATTTTCTACAGTCTTTATAAGATCATTGAAGTTGAAAATAGAAAAACTTTTCTTTAATTCAATTAATTTTATATAAGCTAATTGGGTAAATATTCTTACAAATTCAGTAAAGAAACCTTCTTTTATTTTATAAATTTTATCTTGTAATAAATTAAATTTAGAAAAATCTAATTTTAAATTATATTTATTAATTTCTTTAGATATATTTTCAATGTAAAAATATTTAAATAAAATATCATCTTTAGAAATATCATATATAAAATCAATAACATTTTTAGAATTAAGCCTTTTGTTAATCTCTTCAATCCAACAAATTATTTGATTAAACTTATCATTTCTTGGTTTTGCAGCATATATTTGACTTTTTCCACCACTCTCCTTAATTAATTTTCCCAACTCTTTAAGTTGTAAAAATAATTCCTTACCTTGCTTATTCCATTCAACACAAAACTCATTCCAATTTAAATAAAAAAAATCATTAAAATAATTATTTAAATCACTAATCTTATATTTATTATTTATTTGAAATTTACAAATATTTTCTTGATCTATGTTTTTTAAAATTTGTACAAAAAATGACTTATTTATTCTACTTCCAAATCTAGAACTTATTTTTTTTTTGTTTACTGCTGAAATAAGCTCAGGATTAAGATTTAGAAAATCATCAATCCACAAATTATCTATTACATTTTGATACAAATTATCTATATTATTCTCAATACATGGATCTTGAGTTATCCCTATTTCAATACTATATTCATCAATAATATTATTGCAAAAAGCATGGAATGTAGTTACTTGTAATTTATAAATTTCATTAATAAAATTATCAATTTCGGATAAAGTTTTTTCCTTAGATTTTTCCTTCTCCTTAAACTTTAAATACCAATCCTTAAGAGTATTATCTATCTTACTTTCATTATGATTTTCCAAATATAATTTTAAATCCTTAAATCTCAAAAGTATTTTATCTCTTAATTCAGAACAAGTATTTTTTGTAAAACTTAGTAGGAGTATCTCATCTGGTTTAACTTTTTTCTCCAAAACATTTCTTAAAACTATGTGAGCCAAAGTAAAACTTTTACCAGTTCCTGCACTTGCTTCTACTAATTTAAACTTATTATCTAATTTAATTTGATTAATATCCATTTCTTTATTAAATTAAACTTTGACCTTATTTTTATAAATTAAGTAATTTTTATATTTATTCATTAAATAATTCTCTTCCAAGGCAATCTTAAATTTAATTATTAAAGCTAAACTTATTGTCAAAAATAAATAATAAATAGATAATTTAATTATAAAAACTCCAATGGAAATAAATATTAAAGAATAGTACATAGGATGACGCGTAAATCGATAAATACCTGTAGTAACTAGATTGCTATTTTTTATAGGTCTTGGGAAAGGGGATAAATTTCTACCTAAGTCTTTAATTGAAACTAACATTATTATGAAAGCGATTATGATAATTAAAATACCCAGGAAATAAGGAAAAGGACTTGCTTGAATTATTTGTTTTTGTGGAAGAAATTCCCATTGAAAAAAATGAAGACTAATAATAAAGAACTGTAAAAAAACAAGCATTAGTTCATAAGCAGCTTTAAAAAAAATTTTTAACTGAAATTTAGACATTTTTTATTTCTTTAATGCTTTAATTAGAGGACCATATAATCTGCATGATAATTGATCAAAATTATTATTTCCAAGAAAGAAATCTGGTTCTTTTTCATTACCAAAACACATTTTCATTTCGATATAATCTCTTTCTCCTTTAGAAAAATTTTTATTACCAATCCATTTATCTGTAAAAGCTTTTTTTTCATTTTTTGATTTTATTTTTGCTTCTACATATTTATAAGCACTTTCTGGAGGAAGAGGTAAACATTTTTCAGAAAAATTTTTAAAAATATTTATGTACTCCTCCAAAATTAGATTTGATTCAGTTGCTCCTGGTGATTGAATAATTTGCGATTTATAATTATTTTCTGTTCTAAAAATTACTTTAGTCCTTTTTATATTCCTCTTTAAAGAAGAAATAAAGAGTAATTTTATCCAAGCCTCAGTCAAACGACTTAAACTTAAATTCGAATTAATTAATTCGATTACGGTGTCATCAGCAATTAAATATTCTTCTTTATTTGAATTTGATTTAACATAAATTCTATTAATCTTATTATGCTGACTCAAACTTGCACATAGACTGCTTAATAAATCTTTGATTTCTTTTTCTTTTGAAAAAATACTATTTTTGGGCATAATAATACCATTTTCAACCAATTGTTCATTAATATTTAATTCATTTAAATCATCAATAATATTATTATTATCAATCTCTACTTGCTGGATTATTTTTTTAATTAGTTGCGACTTTTGCAGATTGCTTACATACTCCTCGTCTGGATGATGAATAAATATTTCCTTAGGAGAAATATTATTTTTATTAAGCCAATATTTTTGTGGATTCTTGAACCAATAAAGCAATTCTGATAATTTGTAATTTTTAATATCAGATTTTTTTTCATTCCAATTTATATCTTCTATTAAAGAATAACTACTTTTAACAATCTTAGATTTATCAAGATGAATTATTTCATTTTTATTTAAATCAGAATCTTTTATTATTAGTTCTCTTTGCCTTTGGTTTAAGAAACTATCAAAAAAAGAAATTAACTCTTTTATAGGAAAAGAAACATCTAATTTATTATTATCTTTATCATTTTTTATCCAAGTAACTATAAATTTATCTCTGCAGGCAATTAACAACTCAAGAAATGAATATTTCTCTCTTTCAAAAACTGATGGATCTCCTAGGTGATATTTATTATTTAATAAATTAATGTTTTCACTTTTTGGTAATTTTGGATAATTAACACTATTCATGTCTATTAGGAAAATAACCTTATGTGGAATATGCCTTGAATTCTCAATATCACTTACTAGGATCTTATTAACACGTGATTTACTTTGATATTTAACTTTATTTATGCAAGAAATTAATATTTCCCTAAAAACTTTTAACAAGATAAGATCATCAGGTATTAAAGGTATTGCGTGATTATCAAGAATTCTATTTATTTCACTTGTTTCTAAATTGAAATTTGCATTAGAATCAGCAATACTTTTTAATATAAACTTTATCTTTTCAACCCAATTTGAATAAGAAAAAGATCCCCTTATCAAATTAATATATTTTTTTAAATGAATTAATATTTTAACCCATTTATTCAAATCCAAACTTACATTTTTATAGCTAAATGGTTTTAAATTAAAAGTACTTAAATTTACTTCTTTATCATAAATTAAGCCTAAAGTAATTCTATTTATACACCAATCTAGAGTATTTTTCTCTTCACCTAATCTTTCTTTTTCATCTAATCCCCAATGAAAACCGACTTGGGTAAGCAAGAAAATAATTTCATCCTTCTCATTAATATTAAAATCAAAAATGTTCTGAGTTACTTTTTTCGAAAGAATATAATCTATTTTTTCAAGTGTAATTTTTTCACTTGCTATTTCAGTGATGTCAATTAGAAATTCATAAATACTTGAAGAGTCATGATTATCCTCATCAATAAAAAAATAAGGTATCTTTTCACCATTAATTAACTCATTATTAAAGATGTACCTTAGATGAGGTTTAATTAAATTAGTTTGTGGAGATAAAACAGCAATATCACTATATTTAATATTCTCGCAAGAATTTATTATTTCTATAATTTTATTTCTTAAATATTCAAATTGACTATTCTGATTAAAATGCTCACAAAGTAATATTGAATCATCCCTTTCACTTATTATAAAATCAACGCTATTGTTATCAATTAGTCTTTTTTGTATTTGATTAAGAAGAGGAATATCTTTCTTATTATTAAAATTAGTTGTTGGATCGAGATAAATAAGATTATGTTTTAAATTTATACCTTCTCTATAAATATTTTCATCAATTAATTTCTGAAAGTTTGCTCCAAATTTACCAAATATTTTCTCTATATTTGTATTATTTAAATTCAATTTACTTTCATTATCATAAAATTCCAACTCACCTTCAAGACAATTTATTCTATTCCATAAATCTTCTCCAGGAGATAATAAATACAAATTTACCTTAATATATTTTGAAAGTTCTGAATAAAAATTAATATGTAGTTTAGATAAGTTATTATCTGAAAAAATATAAATTTGATTTGGTATTTGAAATTGGACGTTTTTAATTTTTCTTAAATTCTTTATTACTTCAATCATGTACAAACATGATGGCTTTTCAGATATCTTTTCCTCTAATAATTTATATAAAATAGGTTGCCAAAATTGATCTGAATTTAAATTCTTAAATAGATTAGATGAATTAATTTCATATCTATTCCATTGAACAATCATTTCAGGTCTAAAAATCAGATAATCAATAAAATTATTCGTGATCTTTTTTGTCAGATTATATATGTCTCCATCAATTGTCCTTTTATTATCCAAATATTTATTAATCCAATTTCTAAGCGGAAATGATTCTTTAAAGCTATTTAATTCTTCCAAGGAATCAATAATACCCCATTTAATTGACTCAAAATTCCATGCGCTCATATCAATTGCAGGGAAAAAATTTGTCAATAAAGATTCTGTATAAGTTGATATTGTCTTTAATTCATAAAGAGCACTTATTTTGTTTTTTATAGTTATTTGTTCCCGTAACCAATTCCCGAAAAAGTAATTGGGGACTACTATTTCTAATTTCTCATTTATAGGCGGAGGACATATTTTTAATTCCTCTGCTAACAGCTCACTAATTACTTCAATTTTATTTGACTTATAAAGATTGAGCAATTTACTAGATGGTTATATTACTCAACTTTAAATGGATCAATTATTTCTGCATTAGGACATTCGAATTCCCCCACAGCAACAAACTCTAAACGAAGCTTTAAGAAAGTTATAAATTTTTTATCAGTCGATAAAACAACTGCTGGGGTAGATGGAATTTTTGCTTTTAGATCGGCAAATTGGGTGGTTTGTAAAAATGATGGATTTTTTAAGAGCCAAAAATCTATTTCTTTATTATTTTCTTTATAGTTCCTCATCCTCTCTTTCAAAATTTCATCAAGTGGTTCTTCAACAGTTAAAAACTTTTCACTTGCAGCGACGAAAAAATATGTTTTCATTTTGAAATTTAATTTAATGTAATAAGGGACTTCATTTCACGTACAGACTTTTCTAATCCTATCGCTAAAGCCCTTGCAACAATACTATGACCTATGTTTAGCTCGTTCATATTGTTAATTGATGCAATTTTTTTAACATTATTATAGTTAAGGCCATGACCAGCATTTACAACTAATCCAAGGTCATTTGCTAAATGTGTAGACTCTATAATCCTTTGGAGCTCTTTATATTGTTCAGATCCCGATAGTTCAGCATATTTGCCAGTATGTAATTCTATAAAATCAAAGCCTATTTCTTTGGAATAATTTATCTGTTTATTAAGAGGATCGATAAATGCACTTACTTCTATATTTGAATCCTTTAAATTTCCAACAGCCTTCTTAAGATATTGCACATTACTTTTTAAATCCAACCCTCCTTCAGTAGTAACTTCCTCTCTTTTCTCGGGTACAAGTGTTACATAATCGGGAAGAATTTTTTTGGCAATTTCTAACATTTCTTCTGTAGCAGCCATCTCTAAATTGAGTTTTGTTTTTATAGTCTCTTTCAGAAGGAATACGTCCCTATCTTGTATATGTCTTCTATCTTCTCTTAGATGCACTGTTATAGAATCTGCCCCTCCTAATTCAGCTAAAAAAGCAAATTGCACAGGGTCAGGCTCGACAGTTTTCCTTGCTTGCCTTACATTTGCAATATGATCAATGTTTACTCCTAAAGTAGCCATAATTTTGAAAATCTTAGTTTCTAGACAATCTAGTAACCGCCCAATAATAGCTAATAAAAAAAGGTAAACACTTAAATTATTAATATATAGTAAATAGAACTTGAAGAAGAATTCCTTAAATATTTTGCATAAAATCAACCCTGTATTGGGATTTATTGCAATGTTCATTACTCAGGACGTTGTTTTGAGATTCTTTTTTAAAAAAAAGAAAATATTAAAAAATGGTTTTTCGATTCCCATAAATTCATCTCTCATTTTGGCTCCAACCCACAGATCAAGATGGGACGGCTTAATACTCACAATGGCAATGGGTAGAAGGGTAACAAAAAAGGATTGTAGATTTATGGTTACTAAATCCGAAATGAGAGGAATACAAGGTTGGTTTTTAAAAAGACTTGGATGTTTTTCAATAAATCAATTATCGCCATCTCTCTCAGCTTTAAGATATGCGATTAATCTTATAGAAAAAGGAGAACAACTAGTTGTTTTCCCTGAAGGAAAGATTAATAGATATGGGAAAAAATTAGTTCTCAAAGAAGGACTATATAGATTAGCTAGATTAGCTACCAAAAAAAAGACCTCTATTAATATAATTCCAATTGGAATTGCTTACAGCAAAATACCTCCGAACTTTAGGGGCGAATTTTGTTTATCCTTTGGAAAACCAATACCAATTAATGATTACTCAAACTTTACTATCAAGGACTTTAATAAATTTTTAAATGAAAAAATGACTCAAGAGGAAGAAAAAGCATTAAAAAATGTAGGTAGATGAATCTGCAATAAGTTACTATGAATTTTAATTATTGAAAAAGAAAATGAAATTCTTAAAATTATTACCAATTTTATTTATATTTTTTGGAAATGTTCCTTACAAAAATGAAGTTCATGCAGAAATAAAGAATCCAGAAGACTTCAGAGTCCTCTCAAATGAGAGTAAAAAGCTTTCCATCTTAAACGTTGAATATTTGATAAAAGAAGGTGATAAGTATATTAAAAACGAGGATTTTGAAAAAGCTAAGGATTTTTATTTAGACGCTAGAAAATTAGCAAAGCAACTTGCCTCTTTTTATTCTGATCTAAATACATCGTTCAAAGGAATTGATGCAAGAATACCAAATGAAATGCAAAGGAAAGGTAAGAAAACATTACAAATTTTGGCAGAATCAAATGAGCGATTAGCCTCTTTGTACATAAAAACTGAAAAGCCTGAGGTTGCAGTACCCTTACTTGTTGAAACAATTAGAATAATGTCACCTAATAGCCCTGAAGGTAAAGAAGCTTATGAAAGATTGATTCAACTAGGATTTGTTGAGACAAAATATAAAGGTTGATTAAAATTTACTATGATTACGAAAACAGAAGTTATTAAATTAATCACTAAAAAAATCCCAAGTTCCCAAGTTTTTGTGGAAAACCTCAAGGGAAATGATCATTTGCAAGTAACTGTAATTGCATCTGAATTCAATGGATTATCATTAGTTAAACAACACCAGCTAGTATATTCTGCTTTGAAGGAAGAATTAGCTTCAGAGGCCATCCATGCACTGGCATTAAAAACAGAAACTCCAAATTGAATTATGGACAACCTAACAAAAGATAAAATACAAAACCTGATCGATTCTAATCCAGTGATGGTTTTCATGAAAGGGACAAAATTAATGCCTCAATGCGGGTTTTCCAACAATGTAGTTCAAATACTAAATTCTTTAGGGGTAGAATTTGGTACGTTTGATGTTTTAAGTGATTTCTCTATAAGAGAAGGGATCAAAGAATATTCAGATTGGCCAACAATTCCTCAAGTTTACTTAAAAGGAGAATTTCTTGGTGGATCAGACATTCTTATTGAGATGTACAACTCTGGATCTCTTAAAGAAAAAATAGAAATTGAACTAGCGTCTTAATACAATTAGTGGGTATAAATACTGTATTGGTTAATAAAAATTAATATTTTAAATACTTTTTTTATCAAAAAAACCTTTATTTCCATCTCCATCTGGATCAATAAAACTTGAAGGATCTAAAATCCATCTTTCAATTAATCTTTCTAATTTCTCTTGATCCTTTTGCTCTAAACTACTGCAATTCCTCAATGCTTGGAGATAACCATCACTATATAATTTAAGATCAGATGGCGTGTGAAAACGAGTAACTAAGTCCTGGCAACTATCGCAAATTGACTGAAAGTGACGAATTGCTTTAGGGTTTTCAAATGATGTCATAATTCGAAAAATTCTGATTTTTATTTTGCATTTGTTATACCTTATTAAGAACGATCAAAAATTGCCTGGCCAAACAGTAATTAAGAATGCAATCAACTGAGCAAATCTTAGCTTCAACTACTGGCAGTTCACAATTGCCTACGAGCTCTCAAACCCCCTCAAGAGTTCTAGTTGTTGAACCGCACCCCACACTTAGAACAGTACTTGTGCAAAGGCTTCGCCAAGATGGCCATTTAGCTGCAGCAGTAGGTACAGCTGCAGAAGCTATTGACTTATGCAGAGAACAATCACCTGACTTATTAGTTAGCGCAGAAATCCTCGAGCAGAATACTGCAATGAGACTAGCTCAACAATTGGGGTCTTCAGTCATAGTTTTAACGGCAAGATCAGGTGTTGAAGCATTAGTAAATCTATTAGATGAAGGGGCAGATGATGTTCTCAGAAAACCTTTTGGACTAGAAGAGCTTGCAGCAAGATGCAGAACACTCCTCAAAAGAGGAAGGATAGGATTGCAAGAAAAAGTTGAGGTTGGACCTTTAGAGGTTCATCTTCTTTTAAGACAAGTTACTCTAAGCGAGAAGCCTGTTGAATTAAGCCCTAGGGAGTTTGCATTGCTTTGCGCTCTTTTGATGCCACCTGGAATGGTAAGAAGTCGTCAAGAGCTCTTAAGGATGGCCTGGCCACCCTTCAGTGGTGGTCCTAGGTCAGTAGATACTCAGGTATTAACTTTGCGGAGAAAGTTAGAACAAGCTGGATTGGGAGAAGGTGGGGGAATAACCACTGTTAGACAACAAGGTTACAGATTCAGTATTGATAATATTTAATTTAAAAAAGCAAAAAGTTCACCAATGATCATTAAAACTGATAGTATTGTCAGTAATTTATATGTCCATAGTGGTGATATGTAAGATATTTCATTAATAGAAATTCCAGTATTACTGGAAACAATTAATAAAAATTTTTCAAAGTTTTCCACTCTTTGTGGGACAAGAAAATTCTCACCTTTAGAAGTATTAAAGTAATAAACTTTACTACCCTGACTGGTTGGAGAAGATTTGATTAATTTAATATCTTTCCATGAAATCTCCCAATTTTTTTTTCCTAAGAATTTAGAAATAAAACTACTTTTATATGAAATTTTATTACTGCAAGTTTCTACATAATCACTAGTGATATTGATTATCAAATAAAGTCCTAGCGCAAAAATTAATATAGAGGGGATTTTTAATTTTTCGATTGAAATGAATGGTAAAGGAATTGTAAGCGCTAAATAAAGAGAAATTAACGAACTTTTCACAAAAAAAAGAGTTTTAAATTTTTCTATCATTTCAGAAGGATACTTTAATCGGGCAATTTAAAACTGTTAATGTTTAACTTTGCACCTATCTTGTGAGCGCATGCGTATCCACTAAAAGCGACTGCATTTAGGCCTTGGCCAGGGAAGCATGAGTCTCCTACACAATAAAGGTTTTGAATTTTTGTAGTGTTGAAAGGCATTGGCAAAAGTCCAAGCAACTTTTTACTGGGAATTGGCCCATAACTACCTTCATATCTTCCAAGAAACTTTTTATGAGTTTTGGGAGTCCCAATTTCTTTGTGATCAATATTTTGTTCAAGATTAGGAAGAATAGTTGATATTTTTTCAACAAGAAAAGAAAAATATTTTTCTTTCTTTTGTAGATATTCTTTCCTTGCTAGGCCTTCCCATTCACTCATCGATGAAGGAGTAAATGCATGTACGATATGTTTGCCTTCTGGAGCCAAAGACGAGTCAAGCAATGTAGGTATAGAAACAAAAATAACTCCCTTTTCGCTTTCTAATTCATCCCAATTTTCAACGATTATGTGATGGCAATTAAAATTATCGGGTATTAGATTTTTTTCTACTCCAAGGTGAATCGAAACAAAAGAAGGTGAAGGTTTGTAAATTTCTGACCACTTATATTCACTTTTTGGCACTTTTTTTCTAGAAATTAATCCTTTAGTATTATCTTTTAATCCAAATGTATCCCATCTAGTGGAGTTGGATACAATAATATTTGAATATATCTCTTCCCCATTTGAGAGCTTAACTCCTATCGCTTTCTCATCCTTTAAGAGGATTTCAGTCACATTGGCTTTATATCTAACTTTTCCTCCTAATTTTTCAATACCAGAAACAAATTTCTCAGCTATCGTTCCAACTCCCCCTTTTGGATAATTTATCCCCCCAGCATGCCTATCTGTAAATACCATTCCCGCATTAATCATAGGGGTTTTTAGAGCTGGCATTACAGACCAACAAAAACATTCGATATCGATAAATTTTAAAAGTTCAGGATCTTTAATAAACTTTCTTGCAACATCTCCTGCATTTGCAGGTAACCATCTAGCCAACCCTAAACAGGATAATGGAGATTTTAAAAAAACTTTAAAAAGATAACTTGGATCCTCTATTGATAACAGAGGCATTGAATCTAAACATTTAAATACACTTGCACAAGTATCATAAAATTTCTTGATACCTTTTTTTTCCTTGGGGAAACTAGCTGATAATTTGCTTATAAATTGCTCATAATTTTTATCTACAGAAATATTAAAGTTTTGTGGCAAGTGATATTCCAGTTGAACAGGATCAGGAATAGTTTCGCATTTTTCATTCACATCTTTCAAAGCACGAGTTAATAAATTGGTATAACCTTTGTCTCCAAACCCAAAAATCATTGAAGCCCCTACATCAAAGGTATAGCCTTTTCTCTTAAAAGAGCCTCCACTCCCGCCTGGAATAATATATTTTTCAAGAACTAATACTTGAGCTCCTTTCGCCGCCAATTGAGAAGCAGTTACTAACCCTCCTATTCCTGAACCAATAATAATTGCATCGAAGTTTTCCTTATTTAATTCCATTTTTTGGATCTTTGATAATTAATCTTAGTAAATTTTGCTAAGTAAGTGTTCTTTATCAAAACAAGAATCTAGTTTATTTTTAAAGTCATTCAGGGCTTCAGTAGATCTTTCTTGATAAGCTTTGTACCTTAATCTTTTATCTTTTATTCTTTTAGTTAGTTCTGGAACTAAACCAAATGAAGCAGGCATTGGTTGGAATTTATTCTTTTTCTGATTAGATAATATTTGATTTTTGTTACTGATAAAATTCATTAAAGAACCAATCATTGATTGATCAGGAAAACTTACTGGTTTTTGACCATTAGCTAATAAGGATGCATTTATTCCCGCAAGCAAGCCCCCAGCTGCTGCTGCTGCGTAACCTTCCGTCCCAGTTATTTGACCCGCAGCAAAAAGGTTTTCTCTTTTCATAAATTGCAATGTCGGTAAAAGTAATTTTGGAGATTCTAAAAAAGTATTTCTATGCATTACTCCAAAACGTACAAACTCAGCCTTTTCTAAACCAGGAATCAACCTAAATATTCTTTTTTGCTCAGACCATTTTAGGTTAGTTTGAAAACCTACCATATTTAGCAATTTTCCTTCTAAATCTTCTTTCCTTAATTGGACAACCGCATGAGGTCGCTTTTTTAATCTATTTTCTTTATCAAATAAATCTCCCCACTTTGGATCCCACAAACCAATAGATTTCAATGGTCCGTACCTCATTGTATCAACTCCTCTTCTAGCAATTTCTTCAATTGGTAAGCAAGCTTCAAAGAAATTAGCTGATTCTTTCTCAAAGTCTTTTAAATTAGCTTGTTCTCCTTCTATTAGTTCATTTCTGAAATTGATGTAATCTTTTTTATCCATAGGACAATTTAAATATGCTGGATCTCCTTTGTCGTACCTACTAGCTTTAAATACAATCTCTTGATCAATAGTATCTCCATAAATTATGGGGCTAGCTGCATCATAAAAATGACACTCATCTATACCTGTAAAAGCTTGAATTTTATAGGATAAATTATCGGCCGTTAATGGACCAGTTGCGAGGATCGTTATATTTTCTTTGCTTGGGAGATCCAATTGTTCAAATCTCTTAATTTCAATTAAAGGATGATTAGATAAAGCATCAGTTAAAGCAATACTAAATTTAGATCTATCAACCGCTAAAGCGCCACCTGCCGGTACAGCAAATTTATCTGCTGTTTGAACTATCAATGATTTAAAAATTCTAAGTTCTTTTTGCAATAGCCCTGCAGCTCTATCAGGACTTAAAGCTCCAAAACTATTACTACAAACCAATTCTCCAAATTCACCCGTATGATGCGCTGGAGTTGATTTAATAGGCCTCATTTCAACTAGTTTGACTGGCACACCAGAATTTGCTACTTGCCACGCAGCTTCTGATCCTGCAAGACCAGCCCCAATAACTATTACTTCTTTATCTAACAAATTGTATTAATCCTTGCCCAAAAAATCCCTGTTGAATTGCTCTCTTGCTGGTTTTTGTATATTGAATATAACCCAAGCCAAAGCAGCAATAATGGGTGCAAAAACTACGATTGTTCTAAGCATTTTAGAAATCCTATTGATGATTAGATTATTTTAACTTTTAACTGTAAATTTAGAGAGAAATTTTAATTTTTTATTTCATAAGTTAAGAATTGTTTTTCTATTGTTCAACTTGAGATAAAAAGTTGTTTTTTTTACCTTAAAAAGGGATAATTCCATATGTACTCAATTTTACAAAATGGGTCGCTAGCTCAGCGGTAGAGCATCCGGCTTTTAACCGGCTGGTCCTGAGTTCGAATCTCAGGCGACCCACATTTTTATTGAGTTCATCTTTTTAATAGAGAAAGATAATTGATGCCAAATCTAAAATTTACCTGTTTAATCATGTTGCTTTGTCTTATTTAAGGTACTTATGAGTTGCATTCAAGGTTTACTGGAGAAA
>CACGFX010000001.1 GCA_902572395.1 uncultured Synechococcaceae cyanobacterium | reverse complement strand
ATGCGTGATGAGTTTAAGAAAGGAAATATGAAAATTTTTTCCAATGAGTTATTACAATTGCTTCCTCAACTACGCTTAAAAAAAGAGCAGGCAATAATTTTGATCCCTAGGAGGGGGCACAGTGGTTTTTTAAGTTGTAGAAATTGCGGATATTTAATAAATTGCCCTAACTGTGACGTTCCTTTATCAGTGCATCTCGGTTCCCAAGGAAAAAAATGGTTAAGCTGTCATTGGTGTGATCATAAATCGAGATTGATCAATCGTTGCCCAGATTGTCATTCAACTGCCTTTAAACCTTTTGGAATAGGTACACAAAGAGTAATAGAGTTTTTAAATGAAGAATTTCCTGAGTTACGAGTCCTTCGTTTTGATAGAGATACAACCTCAGGGAAAGATGGTCATAGAGATATTCTTTCAAAGTTCTCTAAAGGCGATGCTGATATTCTTGTGGGAACTCAAATGTTGGCAAAAGGGATTGACATCCCCAATATTACTCTTTCAGTAGTTATTGCAGCAGATGGGTTGCTTCATCGCCCAGATATTTCGGCAGAAGAAAAATCATTACAATTGTTTTTGCAATTGGCTGGCAGGGCAGGCAGGGCTCAAAAAAAAGGAAAAGTAATTTTTCAAACGTATAAACCTAACCACCCGGTAATTTCGTATCTTCAGAAAAGAGATTATGAAAGATTCTTAAGTGAAAACTCGACATTGAGAAAAGATGCTAATTTATTTCCATTTTGCACGATTTGCCTTCTTAAATTATCAGGTGAAAATTATGAATTAACTGAGTCAATTGCAATAAAATTAGCAAAATATCTACTCAATTTTTGTGAGAAAATGAACTGGAAATTAATTGGTCCTGCTCCAAGTTTAATTGCTAAAGTCGGTAAAAAATTTAGATGGCAGATATTAATACATGGTCCTGAAGGAACAAAGATACCTTTACCTGATAGATCAATATTATGGAAACTTATTCCAAAAAATGTTTTTTTAACAATAGATGTTAATCCAGCAGAGTTGTAATTACTTTGATGGAAGTTGAGGTAAATCTGAACCTAATTTAAATCTATAGAATCTTAATAAATAAGCCAATATTATAATTATCAAAATAATAGATATCCCAATCAAAAGTTTGTTGAGGCTCCAGAAAGAAAATTCAAGACTATTTATCTGACCTTGATTTAAATTCCAAATTATTAGATTTTTTGTGATTTCTAAATTTGAATTATTTTTATCAGTAAGGTTAGCTTTATTAGGGTGAATAATTTTGAAAATAATTTCTAAATTATCAATACCTTGAATAGAATTTAAATCCAAATCTAATCTATAAAAGTATTTTTTAAAAAAAATGAAGTTTTTTTGAGTTGTATTAATTTCTATATTTGTTGATTCTCCTGCTAACTCTCCAGCAATATTTTGAGTGATTTTAAGAACTTGTTTTGTATCTTCTAAATTGAGATTTTTATGTTTCAAAGAAAAGGTTGATTCGTCTTTTTCAATTTCTGCGTCAGGAAAAATATCTTTCATCTTCTCTTCAAATTTTAATTGCCAAGGAAATTTCTTTATGTATTTACTCTCTATCACTAAATTATTGGTTATTGAGTCAAGTTCACTAAGATCAAGGGTATTCTGAATTTTAACGCAGCCACTTAAAAGTGGAATTAATAATAATAATATTAAAAAAATGAGGAATGAAAAGCCTTTCTGAAAGGGTTTTGTCTCACCAGTTGGTGTCTCAGTTACATTAATAAATTTTTTTTTCTTCAATACTTCTCTTTTTTTGCGCAGTGAGTTAAGAGATTTTTTACTGAGCGATGAGTCGCTTTCAAACTCTAAGTTCCAATTTTCTGGTTTTTTAATGTCAGGAGAGTCTATAACTTCCATTAAATATTTTGCATTTTCTCTCGTCTTATTATCGTAAGATTTTAGAAGTTCTTTACAAAACCTTTTAGCCTCCTCCTTTTTATTGATACCACAAAGAGCAGTAATTAAGATTGTTCTTAAATTTACTCCCTCTTTGCTTGATAATGGAAATGATTCGATTATGGGCAAAAGAAATTCAATGCAAAAATGATACTCACCTTTAGCTAAAGCAAGTTCTACTGTTTCTAAAACTTGCTCATAAGTTTTCATGGGTTAAGCGTTTATCATTGTACCTATTCCGGAATTTGTAAAAATCTCAAGAAGTAATGAATGTTCTATTCTCCCATCAATTATGTGAGCTGCTTTGACTCCTTGGGCTAAAGCTCTAATACAGCATTCTGTCTTTGGAATCATACCTTCAGTTACAATTTTTTTATCAATAAAATCTCTTGCCTCTTTGAGATTAGTTTTTTCAACAAGACTATTTTTGTTATCTTTTTCTTTTAAAATCCCTTGAGTATCAGTAAGAAGAATAAGTTTTTCTGCATTTATTGCAGCAGCAATTTCTCCAGCAACAAAATCGGCATTGATGTTATGGGAAATACCCTCCAAGGTTGATCCAATGCTAGAAATAATTGGGATATATCCTTTAGAAATAAGAGGATCTAATATTTCAGGATTGATTTTTGTAACCTCTCCCACTAACCCATGGCTTCCATCTCCTAGTTCTCTAGATTGAATTAAGTTGCCATCAAGACCCGATATCCCTACAGCTAAGGATCCAGTTTTGTTAATGCCTTTTACAATTTGTTTGTTAACTCTACCCATTAGAACCATCTCTACAATTTCCATTGTTTTTTGATCAGTAATTCTTAATCCATTTTCGAATTTAGGAGATATTGCTAATTTCTTTAACCAATTATTAATCTCTGGTCCACCTCCATGAATTACTATCGGACAAACCCCAACGGTTGATAAAAGTGCTATGTCTCTAAAAAAAGCATTTTTTAAATTATCATTCTCCATAACAGAACCACCATACTTGATAACAATTTTTCTACCTGAGAAACTTTGTATATATGGAAGTGCTTCGCTTAATATTGATACTCTTTGAGAATCATTCATTATTAAAATTCATTAAAACTTGATTGAATTGAGAAATTAGGTTTTTACAAATATATCCTTATATTCAATAAAAGAGAATAAAATCAAATTCTTTTTTATTATCGTCGATAATAAATTCTGATTCAAGACCTTTGACGAAAAACCTGTTTAATCTTTCTTGTTTTTCAATCCATTTTTCTAGAGGGACAGCGTTTAATTCGAAACGCATTCTGAGGCCATTTTTTTCTTCCTTTGTAATTTCTTCTATTTCTTTTAATTGAGGAGGATTATCCTCGTCCCACAAATTTAAAGATTCTAATGACGATTCAAGATGAGCTTTTATCCCATACCTCCATCTCGTAACATCTTTAACTAATGCAGTTAATTCTTTAGGTCTATTAAATTTATTTGTTGCAAAATTTGTCTTATCAAATAACTCTACAGGAGGTATTTCGGAAGTCTTTAAGCCTAATCCAATTAGAAAAATAGGTACTCCATAAAAAAAAGTAGGTACACTTAAATTCACTGAGTCTGTAAAATAAGCAGTCATTCCAACAAAAGCTAATATACCCCCAGCTGTTACGATTAAGTTTCCAGGCGATAAGTATTTCTTCATTTTGATTTAGTAGAATGAGTTTTAAATGGGCTAACAAGTATTATGCAAGATCCTAATACTGCAAATCAAGGAGACTTAATTTTTAAACTTGATCAAGATAGAGCATGGCTACTAGAAAATCTTGATAAAGGTAAATGGTCAGAAATAAGAAGCGAACTTGCCGCGCTTGAAAGAAAAATAAGCAAGTTAATTATAAGTGTTCAAGAAAATAATGTTGATATTTGATTTAAAAAGGTATCTCGTCAACTTCAGGTACTAAAGGTGAACTATCCCAACTAGATTTTTTGGTAGTTTCTTTATTATCAAATGACTCATTATTTTCTTTTTTATCAGAATTGAAAACATCAACTGGCGATATTTGATGAATCTTTGAAGCTGTTAGTTCTGGTTGCTTTTCTTTTGTTCCGTCTTTTCTCGTGACAGAATTCATCTTTAGACGTCCCTCAATAACAATATTTTGCCCTTCCTTTAGTTCATCTACCATTTCTTGGGCAATATTTCCCCATCCTATGATCTTGAGATCTCTGGTTGGATCTTCACTACGTAATCCTTTAAAATTAACAATCATTTCTGCAATTGGAGTTTGGTTTTCTTTGGTATACCTCATTTGGGGAGCGCTATTAACTACCCCCTGAATTAAACAATGATTCATTACTTACTATTTAATTAAAGACATACTGATGCAGAATCAAGAAAATTGCTATAAAAATGTTTGGATCCTATCAGGAACTTCGGATGGACCTGTAATAGCTAATAGGCTTCTTGAACTTAATTATTCAGTCTTTGTAAGTGTTTTAACGTATAAAGCAGGGCAAGCTTATATTGAGAATCCAAAGTTACATATCATTACGGGTAAATTAAATAATAAAGATCAAATAATTAATTTCATAAATAAAAATAAAATCACATGCGTTGTCGATGCTACTCATTCGTTTGCCGTAATAATTTCTAAAAATCTTAATAATGCTTGTAAGGAGATTAATATACCTCTCTTACTATTTGAGAGGAAATCTCTAATAAAAAACACTAATAATTTTTTTTATATTGATGATTTAAAGGATATAAATAAAGTTAATATAGAAAATAAGAATATTCTTCTGGCAATAGGATCAAGATTCCTTAATGATACAGCTAATTATTATATGAATTGTAAAGCAAATGTATTTACAAGGATACTTCCAACTTATGAGAGTATAACTAAAGCATTTGGATCATGTATTAAAAATTCAAACATAGCGATACTTGAACCGAGTAAAGATGGTAAAAGCATTTTAGAAAAAAAACTTTGTGATTTTTGGGAGATAGATTATGTTCTATGTAGAGAATCTGGAAGTTATTCTCAGAAAAATTGGGAGAGTATAGTTTCTGGCAGTAAAATGAAGTTATTTTTGGTTAGAAGGCCGAAAGTTAAAAATGATTATTCTTACTCTTTTGATCAATATCACAATGTGATAAATCACATAATTAAAAAATATTGATTTTTAATTAATTATGGAAGTATTAGTTATGATCACAACTGAATCAAGTGAGGCATATGCTTTGCGAATGGCTAAATTACTAATACAAAATAAACTTGCAGCTTGTGTTTCGATAAAGCAAATTTTTTCAATTTATAAGTGGGATGATGATATTGAAGAAACTAAAGAGTTTGAAATCACAATAAAAAGTAAACTAGAATTTAAAGATTGTTTAATTGATTTCGTAAATAAAAATTCCACATATGATGTCCCTCAAATTATTTACAAAAAATACCATGCTGAGATGAAATATTATGATTGGTTGAATAAGACTATTTGATTAAATCTATTTTATTAACTCTTTAAGATCAATATCTGATCTAGATCCTAATTGTGTAATTATTTGTCCCGCACAAATTGAAGCTATCTCTCCGCATTTTTTGAGGGAACAATTGTTTATTAATCCATGGATAAATCCTCCCGCATAAATATCTCCTGCTCCTGTAGTATCAATAATCTTGCCTTTCGTTATTGACTCAATTATTTCAACATTATTTTTGTTAACTATGAGAGAACCGTTTCTACCTAAAGTTACTACGGCTAATTCGCAGAGTGAAGAGAGGTCTTCTTTGCAGCTTGCTAATTTATCTTTTTTAAATAGACTCAACACCTCGGATTCATTACAAAAAACTATATCTACATAATTATCAATTAATCCCAAGAAACTCTCTCGGTGTCTATCTACACAAAATGAATCAGACAAAGAAAGGATTATTTTTGTATTAGATTGTTTTGCAATTTGGGCGGCTTTAATAAAAGCTTTTTTAGCTAATTCGCTGTCCCATAAATATCCTTCTAAATATAAGTATTTACTTTCCTTAATTACATTAAAGTCAATGTCTTTTGGTTCAAATTCTACCGATGCTCCTAGGTAAGTGCACATAGTTCTTTGTGCATCAGGTGTAACCAAAATAATTGAATGAGCTGTTGGAGCACCTTCAATAGTTGGTGGAGTATTAAATATAGTTTTACTTTTTTTTATATCGGCAGAAAAGAAATTCCCAAATTGATCATTTTTCACTCTTCCTATAAACTGTACATGGTTACCTAATTCTGCTAAAGAAACAACGGTATTTGCTGAGGACCCACCTGAAATTTGTTTGATCACTTTACAATTTTCTAACAATCTCTGAGATTCATCAGAATTAATTAGATTCATTGATCCTTTATCCAGATTATTTATCTCAAGAAACTCATCTTCAATATTTACAATAATATCAACTATTGCGTTGCCCAGACCAATGAGATCAACTTTTTTGTGTTCAAAATGTCTAAAGGATTCTTTCATAAATTTGTACTGAATTACCTTAGCAGTGCTCTTTTGGGACCATGTATTGGATCTTCAATTACTATAGTTTGATCTCTATTCGCCCCCAACGAGACAATGGCAATTGGAACCTCCATTAATTCAGCTAAAAATCTTAGATAATTCATAGCATTCTCTGGGAGATCAGATAGTTTTCTGCAATCGGCAGTTGAACATTGCCAACCTTTTAATTTTTTGAAGATTGGCTTACATTTTTTTAAGTCATCTGAATTTGTAGGGAAGTAGTCTATTTCCTCTCCATCGAGATCATATGCAATGCAAACTTGAATCTCATCTAATTCATCTAACACATCAAGTTTCGTAACGGCTAAACAATCAAGACCATTTACAGATACAGCATATTTACCAATAACTCCATCAAACCACCCACATCTCCTCCTCCTCCCAGTAGTGGTTCCAAATTCACTGCCTCTATCACAGAGTTGATCATTAATACTTCCTTGTAATTCAGTTGGGAAGGGCCCTTCACCTACTCTTGTGGTATAAGCTTTTGCGACACCTATGACTCTATCAATTAAAGTTGGACCCACTCCAGCTCCAATACATGCCCCTCCTGAAATAGGGTTTGATGAGGTGACAAAAGGATAAGTCCCATGATCTAAGTCAAGTAGAGTCCCTTGAGCACCTTCGAAAAGAATATTCTTCTTGTTTTTTGAGGCTGCATGGATAGTCCTCGTACAGTCAACAACATGCTTTGATAATCTTTCCCCATAGTCAAGATATTCTTCAACAATATCTTCTAATTTAAGTGGTTTAATGCCATAGATTTTTTCTAGTAGACCGTTTTTTTCCTTTAATGGAATTTCGATTACATCCTTTAGCCGTTCCTTATTGAGCAAGTCTCTTATTCTAATGCCATTTCTTTGTGACTTGTCCGCATAAGTTGGGCCAATCCCACGACCTGTTGTCCCTATTTTGTTTGAACCTCTATCAGCCTCCATCGCTTCATCCAAAATTCGGTGGTAGGGCATTGTTACATGGGATGTTGATGAAATTTTTAATCCTGAGATATCAATACCATTATCAATTAACATTTCAATTTCTTTAAGCAAAATTTTGGGATCTACAACAGTTCCCGACCCGATTAGACAAGAAGTATTTTTATAAAGTATCCCTGAGGGGATTAAATGTAATTTTAAGACTTTATCATCTACAACTATAGTGTGACCAGCATTTACTCCACCTTGGTAGCGAACAACAACATCCGCTGAACGACTAAGTAAGTCAGTTATTTTACCTTTTCCTTCGTCACCCCATTGGGCTCCGATTACAACAACATTGGCCAATTTTAGAAGAGCATTATTTTTGTGCGAATATTTAATATATTCAAAAATCTTGGTTAACTTTTAAAAAGTAAATGAATTGTATCAACTTTCTCTTAGAACCATTTTTTCAGCAAGAGAAAATTCTTTGGTTAAACGCTCCTTAAGTTTATCTGGTAAAGGTCTACTTGCAAAGTTTTTGTAATGACCTGCCATAGCATTTAATGCTGTTTGCATTGTGGTAAATGATTGTGTTTTATTCACCATCCCTCTATTTCTATATCTGGAAATATAGTCAGTTATGAGTGTAAGAGCTTCACTTCTTACTTCATCTTTATTTGGAGAATCTTTTGGAGTATCAACAGCTGTTTGTAATGTTTTAACTACTGAAATTGTATCTCTTGTATAGTCACCTGTCATAGCGGTTTTTGCAGCTATGACAGGGGTACTAAATAGTGTAAAAACAACAATTAAGGATATTGAAAAAGATATAGCTTTGGTAAGATTCTTAAAAAATAATTTTGATGTCCATTTCAATAACATAACTTAGCTCCCAAAAAAAAATAAGTCTCAAGAATTTTTATTGTACATTATTTCAGATTCGGAAATAAATGTTTCTAACAATTTATCAGTACTAATTTTAAGCTTAGTATTATTTGATCTGCATAAAAGTTCTACTTCTTTATTAATAGAATCTCTACCAATAATTATCTGAAAAGGAATACCAATTAATTCCGCATCTTTAAATTTCACTCCAGCTCTATCGTTTCTATCATCAAGAAGGACATCAATTTTATTAATTAAAAAGTTGTTATAGATTTGCTCAGTAAGATCACTTTGAATAGGATCTTTTAGATTTGTTGGGATAATAATAACTTCAAAAGGAGCAATCTGGATAGGCCAACAAATTCCCTTTTGATCATGATTCTGTTCTATAGCGGCTTGAGCTATTCTTGTCACTCCTATTCCATAACAACCCATCCATAAATTTTTTAACTTACCATCCTTATCAGAGAACTTTGCATTTAATTTTTCACTATATTTTTGACCTAATTGGAAAATATGTCCAATTTCGATACCTTTTTTTTCTTTAAGTTCTTCATCATTATCAATACTTATTTTATCTCCTGTTTTGGCATTCCTGATATCCCCAATTAGATAGTCTTTCGAAGTAAAAGAAAATTCTTGAAAAACTTTATGGAAATTAACTTTATTCCCACCACTTATGAACTTTGAAAGCTGATTTGCAGAAGGGTCAATTATTCTTATCCATTTTTTATCCCAATTAGAACTAGCTTTAATAGTACTATTATCTAAATCTGGCCCGATAAAACCTAAGGGGAAATCAACTAGATTTTTTTCGATAGTATTTTTGTCTTCAATCTTTTTAAGATTAATAAGATTGAAATTATGAATTTTATTGATTAAGTTAAAAAGTTTTACTTCATTAATGTGTTGATCGCCTCTTATGCAAGCAAGAATTGGAGCCTCAAATTCACCTTCGAACTGTGCCAGGAATATTACTACTTTAATAATCTGAGTAGGGTCTAAATTATTCTTATTGCAAACTTCTAGGATTGTTTTCTGATGAGGTGTTTCCAACCACTCTGCAATATTATCTTTTAGTGGAATAGGTTGAGAGGGTAGAGAAACAGCTTTTTCAATATTTGCAGCATAAGAGCCACTTTGAGTAAACAAAATGGAATCTTCCCCAGCATCAGCAGTGACCATGAATTCTTTAGATGAAGCACCGCCAATTGCTCCACTATCAGCTTCAACCCCTACTGTCTGCAGTCCACAAGATTTAAAAATATTTTCATAGGCTTTGCCCACCTTTTCATAGAAAGAAGCCAGATCGTTTTCTGAAGAATGAAAAGAATAACCATCTTTCATTATAAATTCTCTACTTCTCATCAATCCAAACCTTGGCCTTATTTCATCTCTAAATTTTGTCTGAATTTGATAAAAACATTGAGGTAATTGCTTATAGGAGTTGATTGTCTCTGATGCAATACTAGTGATCACCTCTTCGTGAGTTGGAGCTAAACCAAATTCTTTCCCTTGTCTATCTTTGAGATTAAACATTATTCCTTCTCCTGCAGTATATCCTTCCCACCTTTCACTTTTTCTCCATAAATCTGCGGGGTGCAATTGGGGTAATAGTAGTTTTGTGCAGCCAATACTATTAAGTTCTCTCTCAATTATTGCGGATATTTTTTCAATAACTCTAAGCATTATTGGCATGTATGCATAAATACCGCTGTTAACTCTGCGGATATAACCAGCTTTTAAAAGTAATTGATGTGAAATGATCTCAGCTTCAGAAGGTGTGTCACGAAGTGTCCCCAGAGGAAATGAGGTTGTCACGCGCATACAAAAAATCCTTAATAATATTTAATTTTATCAATTAAGATGAAAAAATAATTTAAAGTGTCTTGAGTCCCTCAACCCGGCTAGTTTAAAAATATTGTTTCTGCTAACTTCTTCAGTAATGAAATTCAAATTCTTTTAAAAGTTCATTAATTACTAAAACATTTTCTTAAGTTTATGGAAAATATAAACTCCAATATTTCTAGCGAAGAGGAATTAGTAGGTATTGATGAAGTTCAAAAATTCCTAAACAGATCAAGAGCTTCTGTCTATAGGTATACAAATACAGATTTAAGAAATCTAAACCCTAGCTTTAATCCAAGAAAATTAAATCCCGAATTTAGAACTGATCAAAAAGATCCTTTAAAGTTTCATCCTAATGAAGTAGCAAGATTTGCAAAAGATATTTTAAGAATCAAGGAGGTTACTGTAGAGGTTTTTAATACACCATCCTCCGCTGCTCAAAATATACTGGTGCAAATATTAGAGGAACTAAAATCTATCAGGTCTTTGCTAGAAAAAGAGTAATTAAAAAATTACTAATCAATGTTTTGATTTATTGACATTTTGAATGTAGGATAATGATGTTTAATTATCTCCTTAATCTTTACCAATTAAGAGTTCTTGAGTTACACGAAATCAAAGCAGTTTACTCAAAGTAAATCAAGTGAAGAATCTTCTCATGGTTCTGCTAGAAGTGATTTTGAAAGAGATGATGATGACCCCTTAAGTATAAGGAGTTTATCAATAACATCTTTGGGTATTATTTTTGCCTTTTTGACAATTTTTTTACCTTCAATAAGCGTTTTAATTGGAAGACCTCCATCTCAAGTAAACGAGATAATTCATAATCACGATTCTAAAAAAGATGGACCTTAGTTCAATACCTCCATCTCCAATGAAGGGAATAGTAAATATTGTTGTTGAGATACCCGCAGGGAGTAGGAATAAATATGAATATTGCTCTGATGCAGGGATTATGGCCTTAGACAGAGTATTGCATTCTTCAGTGAGGTACCCTTTTGATTATGGTTTTATCCCAAATACCCTTGCTGATGATGGTGCTCCTCTTGATGCAATGGTGATAATGGATGAACCTACTTTCGCGGGCTGTTTAATAAAAGCTAGACCTATTGGAGTTTTGGATATGCATGATTGTGGTGCATATGATGGAAAACTTTTATGTGTGCCTATAGCTAATCCTAGACAGGATAATATAGTGAGTATTAATCAAATTGCTCCTAATCAGCTTGAGGATGTTGCTGAATTTTTTAGAACAAGTAAAGGTCTTGATGGAAGAACAGTTCAAATTGACGGTTGGAGGGATTTTGATGTTGTTGAAAATTTATTGAAAAGTTGTATACCCCTAAAAAAGAAAAACTATAAAGTAATTAAGAAATCAAAAATTAGTAAATTAAATTGAAAAAAATAATTTTTTATAGTTATTTAAAATGCTCTACTTGCAGAAAAGCTGAAAAGTGGCTTAGAAGCAAAGATTTCGAATTCCAATTAATTGATATTGTAAAAGAACCACCACTTGTTAATTATTTAAATCTAGCTTTAAAACAATACTCTGATGATAAGAAAAGGATTTTTAATACAAGAGGTAAAGCTTTTAAAACTCTCAATCTTGATATTAATGGTTTATCAAGTGAAGAAATTATTCAACTTCTTTTAAGTGATGGCAAATTAATAAAAAGACCATTTTTGATTTACGAAGGGAAGAAAGTAATATTAGGTTTTAACGAAATTCAATATGCCAAACAAATTATATAAGCTTAAAAAATCAAGACTTTATTAATTTTATGCCTGCTTCTGTTAAAAGTTTTTTAAAAGAATGGGGTCTTCTCATTCTAATAACTTTTTTTATTTCTTCTTGTAGATCATTTTTGGCAGAACCACGTTATATCCCATCTGGTTCAATGCTCCCAGAATTACAAATAAACGATAGGTTAATTATTGAAAAATTTTCACTAAGAAACTCTTTCCCAAAAAGAGGAGATATTGTTGTTTTTAACTCACCTTACTCCTTTGACGAAAAATTAATTTCATTAAGATCTAAGCCTTTACCAAAAAAAAGATATTGTTTTTTTATGAGTTTTCCTCCAATGTCGTTTATTCCTGGTTTGAGGGATCAAGCTTGCGATGCTTACATTAAAAGAGTGGTGGCACTTCCAGGAGAAATTGTAAGTGTAAACACTAAGGGTGAATTAATTATAAATAATAAATTAATTACTGAACCTTATATCTCCTATAAATGCTCATTATCACTGTTTAATCAATGTGGTAAATTTGAAAACATTAAAGTCCCTGAAGATCATTTTTTAGTTTTAGGCGATAATAGATCAAACAGCTGGGATGGAAGATATTGGCCTGGAAGTAAATTTCTTCATAAAAAGGAGATAATTGGTAAAGCATATTTCAGATTTTGGCCTCTTAGTAAAGTTGGCTTTTTCAATAATTAACCCCCTTTTTCTGCATCTGACTTGATCTAAATAAATTTTAAAAAGGGTTTTAATTTAAAGTGCACCTGAAGCAGTTGAATCAATTATTCCTCCTAGGTGGGTTGTAATGTTTAGAGCGCTAATAACAGGGGGCTTACTGGGATCATTAAAAAGGTCAACTATAGTAATGCCACCATTACCTTGTTTTATCATCCAGATATTTGAATAATTAATGCCAAGGATGTTGCAAATTAGAGTTTTATTGACTGCATCATGAGCAACTAGAAGGCTTAGATCATTATCTTTTTGAGATGAACAGATTTTGTCAAAAGCTTCTACGGATCTTTGTGATACATCTTTTATAGATTCACCTTCGGGCATTATTACTTCTTCTGGTTTATCATGCCAATTTTTTAGTAAAGCAGGCCACTTTTCTCTGATTTCTGCTTCCAGTTTACCCTCCCATAATCCGTGACTAATTTCTATAAGAGAATCTGTTCTTTCTATTTTTAAATCTTTTCTATTTTGAAGGATTATTTGTGCAGTCTCAAAAGGCCTATGCATTGAACTTGAAAATGCCTTATTGAAAGAAATATTTCTTAAATATTCAGAAGTCTTTCTTGCTTGATCTTTCCCGTTCTCATTTAAAGGGATATCAATTTGGCCTTGAAATCTACCTTCTTTGTTCCAGTTAGTTTCACCATGCCTTATTAGAAATATCCTAGAATCGCCAATTTGATTTGGAATATTTTTATTCAGATGGGAAGTTTGATTCAAACATTCAATTTGGGTCTTGTAAGAGTTATCTTTCCTTGAAATATTGAGTATCGAGAAAGAAGCATTTTCTAATCTTATTTTTCTAAAACCTTGCTTAGGCTTTCCTAATAACAAAAGTATTAAACATCTTAGAATTGCATTATGTCCTACAACTAAAATATTTACATCATCTTTGTCGAGATAATTTTTTAAAATATCTACTAAAAAGTTTTTTGCTTGCAAAAATAACTCTTGAATTGGTTTATAAGTTTTATTGTCTTTTCTTTTTAGGATTAGATTTTCTGGATCATTTTTCCATACAGGGTAAATTTCTGGAAATTTCTTTTTTATTTCATCAATTTTCAGACCAGACCATTCACTAAGATCTACCTCCAGCAAATTATCATCGAATACAATATCTTGTTCTTTATTGAAGGTCTTTTTAATTGTTTTTGCAGTCTCTGCCGCTCTCACAAGTGGGGAGGAATAGATTTTATCGAAGTTTATTTTTGATAATGCTTTTCCTGCTTTTTGGGCTTGTTCGTATCCTTTATTAGTTAATAATGAATCGTCTGTTCTTCCTTGAATTAATCCTTTTGCATTGAAACTGCTTAGTCCATGCCTAACTAAAACTAATCTTATAGCCATTATATAAATTTGAAAATTAAGATAATTTAATCATCTCATGGAGTGATTAAAATAGATACATAAGTATAAGCAAATTCAATGATAACTAACTATAGTTTTCAACAATATAATAAGTTATGATCTTTAAAAATATTTCCAAGTCAAAATTGACTTTAGCTTTTATATCTATAGTCATAACTCTTTTTGTATGGCAACAAGGCTTAAGAGATAGTTTAAATAGGGCATCTGTCTCTTTTGAAATTAGTCAAAAAGAGCAAGAAATTGTTGAATTAGCTGCCCCATCAATACCAGTAAATCTTAGAAAATTTTTTATCACTAATGATCCTGTTAAACAAATAAATAAATCACTCTCTGAGGTCTCATTTGAAGAGCTAACAGAGAGAAATAAATTAATTCGAATAATTACTTCAGAATCAAATGATCCTATAATCTATAAAAATATATCCAAAGATTTTGAAAATAAAAACTTCGTATTTCTAATTGATGAGATAGACAAAAAAGCTAATAATAATTCATATAATCTAAATTCTGATAAATTTGATTTATTTAAAGGTGATAGATTTTTATATCACCTTTTAAGCCGGAAATTTGATTTTGACGATAGTGCATTAATAACAAAATCATTTTCAAGCAAAATGTTTTTTAAAATATTAGCTATAAGACTAATACCACTTTTAACAATACTTATTGGCTCTATTCTGGTTTTAAAAATATTATTGACAACCATATCTTTGAAAAAGTTTGGTTGGAAAGAAATTAAATCCTTAGATTTAGAATTAATAGATATGGTTTTATTAATTGCTGGTGGATTTGTTGTTTTAGGAGAAGTGGTATCTCCTTTATTTTCTATCAGTTTGGTTGAACTTTTTTCTAAAAATATCTCTAATGAATTGTCTCAATCTTTAAAAATTTTCTTTGGATATCTTTTTATGGCTATTCCGCCATTATGGATAGTTTTTTATCAAATTAAATCCTTGAATGGTGAATTTACTTTTAAAAAGGATTATTTACAGTTCAATTTCTTGCCAATAAAATATACAATTATTCAGGGAATTAAAGGTTGGTTAACAATTGTTCCTTTTGTTTTATTGATCTCTCTAATTATGAATAGTCTGATCGATAATCAGAATGGTAGTAACCCCTTGCTGGAAATTGTTCTTAATAATAATAATTACTTATCATTTTTTCTATTATTTGTAACAACAACTATATTAGCTCCTCTATTTGAAGAGATTATATTTCGCGGTATTTTACTACCAACTCTTTCAAGAGATTTTGGAGTAATTTCGGGCATAATAGTTTCAGCTTTTATCTTTGCATTAGCCCATTTAAGTTTGGGAGAAATGCCGCCATTATTTGTTCTAGGGATTGGATTAGCAATTACAAGAATTGCTTCAGGGAGTTTGTTTTCCTCAGTGATTATGCATTCTTTATGGAATGGATTGACTTTCTTAAATTTGTTCTTATTGAGGACATAAAGAATTTAATTTTTTACTTGCGAATTAAACAAAAAGATGTTTATTTAATTAATAACACTTTTTTTATTTAAATAATAAATCATAGATGAAAACTTATGGTAATCAACTTAATTTAAAAAAAAAAGTTTCATATGAAAGTAAAAAAAACTCTGAAAAAATATCTATAATAAACATCAAATTAATACATCAAATTTTCGACACTATTAATATCTCTCTTTTGGTATTGATTTTCACCTTATTTTTCTTCTCTTTTAATAGTCAAAGAAAATGGTCAAATATATATAAAAACTTGTCTAGAACAAGAGCTATCAATAACAATCTTATTGATTATATTTCCAAAATTGAGGAATTTTATATAAGTGAACTTGATTCTATTAATACTTATAGAAAAACTAAACCTAAAGATTTAATCTATCTAGATAAAATTCCAGAAAGAAAAGAAAGTTTATTTAAGAAAAATTTAAGTAGTTTCATTGAAGGTTTTAGTCATAGCAAATATCAAAGGGGATATTGATGAAAAAATACAAAAAAATTGTTCGTATAATACCCCTTGATCAAAGAAGATTTAAATTTCTTTATATTTTTAGCTTACTATTAATATTTTGTTTGTTTGGTAGGTTAGTTAAATTGCAAGTCTTTAACGCCTCTGATTTGCAAAGGAAAGCTAGATTAATACAGTCTTCTAAAACTAACGCCTTAAAAAAAAGGAGAGAGATTGTTGATAGAAATAATAGACTAATTGCGTACGATAAACCGCTTTATAAATTATGGGCCCATCCAAAATATTTTAATTTTCCTGGTGATTCAATTAACAGAGTTCGCAGTATTGAAGAAGTTACAGAAAAATTGTCACCTATCTTGGATATAAATGGTGAAATACTCTTGAGTAAATTTAATAATAAAATAAGTGGTATCAAGCTTTTGGATAAAATTTCTGAAGAAAAAGCAGAAAAGATTAAAAACCTTCAAATAAGCGGACTTGATTTGTTTAAGTATTCGCAGAGATATTATCCTCAAGGGGAGATTTACTCTAATCTGGTCGGTTTTGTTAATGATGAGAATATAGCTTCAGCAGGTTTAGAGCTTCATTTAGATAATCAAATTAAAGTTTTTAATAAAAGTAATTTTATAAAAATAGGAGGAGATGGAACACCTCTACCGGATAATTCAGCCCCAGGCGATTTTATTTCTGATTACAAAAAATTAGGCCTAACTATAGATTCAAAATTACAGAAAGCGTCATTCAATGCATTATCAAAGCAAGTAAGCAAATGGAAAGCAAAGAAGGGATTTGCCATAGTTATGGACGTTAATAATGGACGGATTCTCTCGTTGGTTACAGTCCCGTCGTACGATCCAAATAAATTTTGGCAGTATGATTCTGAACTTTTTAGGGGTTGGTATTCTCAAGATTTATTTGAGCCTGGTTCAACTTTTAAACCTATTAATCTTGCCTTAGCTTTACAAGAAAAAGTAATCCAGAAAGATGGAGTAGTTGAAGATATTGGAAAAATTAATGTTGGAGGATGGACACTTTCTAATTGGGATAAAAAAGGTAATGGATACATTGACTATCCAAAAGTTTTGCAGGTTTCAAGTAATGTTGGGATGGTAAAAATAATGCAAAATTTAGACCCCACAATTTATTGGGATTGGCTAAAAAATTTAGGTATAAATAAAAATTTAGAGACTGACTTGTTTGAATCAACTGCGGGCCAACTAAAGAGAAAAGATTTATTTGTAAATCAATCAATTGAGCCTGCCGTAACTTCTTTTGGGAAAGGGTTCTCAATCTCGCCACTTAAATTGCTTCAACTTCATGCGGCTCTGGCAAATGGGGGTTTTGAAGTGACTCCTCATGTAACCTCAACTTTCAGAGAAAGATTTGATAAAAATCCAAAAAAACAATTTTTTTCACAAGAGGTTTCTAAAATTGTTCTTGAATGGATGGAAAGCGTAGTTGATAAAGGTAGTGGATCTGGAGTAAAAATCGAGGGATATAGGATTGCTGGGAAAACGGGCACTTCTCAAAAAGCTTTAAATGGTTCTTATACAAGCAAAAAAGTTTGTAGTTTTGTCGCGACCTTACCAGTTAATGATCCAAAATATGCTGTTCTTGTAGTCGTTGATGAGCCGTCTAAATCATATGCCTATGGTTCAACTGTTGCAGTACCAGTTGCGAAAGAAATTATCGAGAGTTTGATAGTAATTGAAAAAATACCTCCTAAGATTAAAGATCATGGAATGATTGTTAAAAAACCCTAAAATTTTCCAATTTTTTAAATATTTAATTCACTAACTGATGAATTCAGCAGGAATTAAAGCTAGTTTGTGTATATGTATAATTATCGAGACATGAAATCAATTTTAGAACAATTGTCCTCAATGACTGTTGTTGTTGCTGATACTGGAGATTTAGATTCGATAAAAAAATTTCAACCAAGAGATGCCACCACTAATCCATCGCTAATACTTGCTGCTGCCAAGAATCCTGATTATGTGAAATTAATTGATAAAGCTTTAGAAAGTTCAGAAAATGCATTGCCCCAAGGATTCTCCGAAATTGAATTAATTAAAGAAACTGTTGACCAGGTTTCAGTATTTTTTGGAAAAGAAATATTGAAAATTATTTCTGGGCGCGTATCTACAGAAGTTGATGCAAGACTTAGCTTCGACACCGAAGCTACGGTAGAAAAAGCGAGAAAATTGATCAATCTTTACAAAAATTTTGGAATTGAAAAGGAAAGAATTTTGATTAAGATTGCTGCAACTTGGGAGGGAATTAAAGCAGCTGAAATTTTGGAAAAAGAGGGTATTAGGTGCAACTTAACTTTACTTTTTAACTTCTGCCAAGCGGTAACTTGTGCCAATGCAAAGATAACTCTAATTTCTCCGTTCGTTGGTCGTATATTGGATTGGCATAAAGCAAAAACTGGTAAAACTAGTTTTGTTGGTGCTGAAGACCCTGGTGTTATTTCGGTTACACAAATATACAAGTACTTTAAAGAAAAGGGATTCAAGACAGAAGTAATGGGAGCGAGCTTTAGAAATCTTGATGAAATAAAAGAATTAGCAGGTTGCGATCTTTTAACAATTGCACCAAAATTTCTTGAGGAACTGAAAAAAGAGAAAGGAGAGTTAGTTAGAAAATTAGATCTAAGTACCCAAATAAATAATCCTATTGACTACGAATTTGAAGAAAAAGATTTCAGATTAAGCATGTTAGAAGATCAAATGGCAAGTGAAAAGCTTAGTGAAGGTATCACTGGATTCAGTAAGGCTATAGAAGAATTGGAAGAGCTGCTACTTAAGAGATATTCAGAAATTAAAAATCATAAATTGATTTCTGCTAACTAAATTTAAGTTTGAATTGAAAAAGAATTAAGGCCTACTTTTTGTTAAAAGTCTTCTTATAACTCTTTTTGCAATATCTTCATAACTCATTTCTCCTGATAATATCTGAGCAATACGCTTGGGTGCTGTTTTTCTTTTAACACCTAATTGGTATCCAGTTTTAGGAAATCTATAAAATACCTGGGCTATTCTCCTCCCCCAAGCCATTGATTTACCCCAAATATTGTTAACTTTTTCCGTATAAAGATTTAAATCATCCACTTTTCCTGATAGGTACTGATCTATATATTCTGCAGCATAAAAACTGCTAATTAAAGATGGTCTAATCCCTTCAGCTAAAAATGGATCACATAGAGATGCTGCATCTCCAACCGCTAAAACTTTGTCACCATTAATTGAGTGGAAGCCATTCCATATTCTCAGTTTCTTACTAATTGTTTTATTAGGAAAATCATTAAAACCGAAGCTTCTGATTACTTGTTTATTTATAGCTTGATTTTCTAGGAGACCATTATTTATAAAAGTACCTAGACCAATATTTAAGCTTTCTCTTAGGGGGAATGCCCATGCAAAACCATATTTTATAAATCCGAACTCAAATCTAACCGCATCTCTAGGTATTTCACCTAACCCTTTCAATCTAAATGAGATTGTGTTCGCAAATTTCGGTTTTCTTGGCCCTAAATTGAAATAACTAGCCCATTTCGATTGGGACCCATCTGCAATCACAAGAAATTCTGTAATATATTTTATTTCGTTATTGCAAGTAATTTCCCATTTATCATTTTTTTTTATGATTTTTTCGATCAATAACGGTCTCATTATCTGAGCTCCATTACTCAAGGACTCATCAAGTAATAATTGATCAAGCTTCTCTCTTTTTATAATCCAAAATGGTGATTCACCAGTAAGATCAGCAGTTACATTATCTGAAGCCTTCCATCTGAATTCAACGTTCTTAATTTTTGATTCTATGGAATCTTTTATATCTAAAGGAAGAAATCTTTGCATTGAAGATGCCATCCCGCCTGCACATGGTTTGTAATCTTGGGAGTTTTCTTTTTCGATAATTAAAACTGAATATCCTTTCTTTGATAGGTTAAGGGCGGTGGAAGATCCTGATAAACCTCCACCAATTATTACGACATCAAATCCTATCAAACTTTTAGAATTTCCTTTTCTTTTTCAGACAATTTTGTTTCTATTAAGGAAATATATTTATCAGTAATTTTCTGAATTTCAGATTGATTATCTCTCGATTCGTCAATAGAAATTAGACCATCTTTTTCGTCTTTTTTTTCTTTATCAACAGCATCTCTTCTGATATTTCTCAAAGCTACTTTTCCTTCCTCCGCATATTTAGAGGCTAATTTACAGAATTCTTTTCTTCTTTCTTCTGTTAAAGGAGGGACATTTATTCTTATGACTTTACCATCATTATTTGGAGTAATACCTAAATCACTCATAGAAATAGATTTCTCAATCGCTTGTAAGCATGAAATATCAAATGGTTGTATTGAAATTGTTTGTGAATCAACAGTGCTTATTGTGGCAAGTGATTTAATTGGTGTTTCTGCTCCGTAATAATCAACACTTACTCTGTCTAGCAATGTAGCATTAGCTCTGCCCGTCCTGATTGTATTAAAGTTTCTTTGTGTAGCTTCAATACTTTTATTCATATTTTCTTGAAGTTCTTGTTCTTTCATAATAAAAATTTAAATAAGCTTTAACTAATTAATGAACCTATAGGATCTCCAGCAACAGCTTTAGAAATGTTCCCTTTTTTGAATATATCAAATACCATGATAGGGATATTGTTATCTTTGCAAAGTGCAATTGCAGTGCTATCCATTACTGCGATTTCATCGCTAAGAACTTGCTGATAACTAAGAGAGGAATATTTTTTTGCATCTTTAAATTTATTAGGATCACAATTATATACTCCATCAACTTTGGTCGCCTTCATAACAACTTCAGCATTTATCTCTGCTGCCCTCAGAGCCGCCGTAGTGTCAGTTGTGAAGAATGGATTTCCGCATCCACCTCCGAAGACCACAACTCTACCTTTTTCAAGGTGTCTCATAGCTCTTCTTCTGATATAGGGTTCGGCAATTTCCTGCATTTCTATTGCAGTTTGAACTCTGGTTGCAACTCCTGCTCTTTCTAAACCATCTTGAAGTGAAATAGCATTCATTACTGTTGCGAGCATCCCAACATAATCAGCTGTCGCTCTATCCATGCCATCTGCAGACCCTTTGAGACCCCTAAAAATATTCCCACCTCCAACAACTATTGCAAGTTGCACATTATTTTCGACTACTTTTGAAACATCCTCTGCAATTGACTGAACTATAGCAGGATCAATACCATAAGGTTTTTCACCCATTAGTGCTTCACCACTCAGTTTTAAGAGAACTCTTTTGTAAGTCATTCAATAATTGTACTTTTAAGACCTTAGCAAGTAAATGCACCAAATTTATTTTTTGTTCAGATATTGCTTGCGTCTTTAAACATTTCTAAACCTGCATAAAGAAAATTTTAAATAATAATTTACTTCAACTAAAATTCAACACACTTTTGTGCTTTTATTCCTTGCTCTTTAAATGGATGTTTAATTAGTTTCATTTCTGTAACTAAATCAGCGTAATTGATAATTGAATCAGATGCTCCCCTTCCAGTTAAAACAATATGATTTTTTCTATTATTTAAGCTTTTTAAAAAAGTGATTATTTCTTCGGGCGCAAGATAACCAAGTTTTGTCGCAATATTAATTTCATCAAGAATAATAAGTTTATAAGTTTCGTTTTGTATATATTTTTTGGCTAATTGCCACGCCTTTTGAACTAATTTTTCATCTCTTATTCTGTCTTGTGTTTCCCATGTAAATCCCTCTCCTAATGAATGCCAAGATAGGTTTGAAGAAAAGTTTTTAAGTGCTTTTTCTTCTCCAGTTTCCCATCCTCCTTTGATAAATTGAATTATAGCTACTTTATAGCCATGCCCTATCGTCCTTAAAGCCATGCCTAAAGATGCAGTTGTCTTGCCCTTGCCATTTCCTGTAAAAACAATCAATAATCCTTTTTTTGTTTTTCTGATTTGTAGTCTTTCGGCTTGAATATCTTTTCTTTGCTGCATTCTTATTTTATATGAGCTCTCATCGCTTTCCGGTGATAATTTACCTCCCATTCCAAGTTTATTTGCTTGATTATCGAGGTTAAATATTTTCTCGGAAGATGAAGGATTTTCTTGCATATGACTCTTATTTTTTTTAATTATAAATCTTTAAATATTTTGAACTCTTTTAATTTTTAAAAGTGCATTATTAACTGCCTGTTGTTGATCTCTTTTAGTAATCCAGTGGTGATAAGTTTGAGTATGCAAACTAACCGAATGTCCCATCATTCTGGCAGCAACAGTATCAGGTAAATCATAAAAAATTGTTCTAACTGCCCAAGCATGTCTTAGATCATAAGGTTTTATTTGTAAAGAGTAACGCTTAAACTGGTCTGTAATTTTTTTTCCAATATTTTGTAAGGTTGTAATTTTAAGGTCTCTATTGATATTTGGTAGAAGTTCTGGATTTTCACCAAGTTTTAATAATTCGAACTTTTCCACCCATTCAGGGTGAAATGGCCAAACTTGATGTTCCCCAGTTTTAGTGGTAGGTAAAACTCTAATAATTTTGTCCCCATCATTAGTAAGAGAACTTAAATCACAAAAAAATACTTCATGATTCCTTAATCCATATGTAGCCATCAGACCAAAAACAAATTTCCAAGACTTGTTTGGTATCTTCTCCCACAGTTTCTCTATTAATTCGTCTTTAGGTAGATCCCTAAATCCTGCTTTGTTCAGACCATATCCTCTAGAATTTAATTTCCAATCTTCTGGTAGTTTAATGTCCAAAAACTTAGCCAAAACACTTAAAGAAGTTGCGCATTGTTTCCTACTTCTGGTACCTTCCTTATAACTTTCAAGTGTTTTTTGAAATATTTTTTCTAAAGCTTCATTCTCATAGTTATTGTAAATATTTAGGATTCTTTTCATATATGGCTTGTAAGAACTTCTCCAAGTAGTTTTTCTAGTGCTGGTTCGAAAATTACTTTTATTTTCTTTAAAAAAAAATTCCTCAAATTGATTTAATCTATTTGGGAATTCAAAACCATCTTTTATTTCCTTTTTATAAGATTTGCCTATCCAATTAATCCAATCAAATTGATTCAATTCCAATTGCAAATTGATTAATTGTAATTTTTTTTTGGCCTCCTCTAATCCGGAAATATCAGCCTTTAAACCAAGAGATATTCTTTGAACTTTAAAGTTATTTTCATCTTCTTTAGAGGGTAGTGAACCACGGATATTTAATTTCTCTCCTCTTTTCTCAATTTTAAGCTTGCTGCCTTGAGTAGCAAATTTATCATTGGCATTATTAATTTCCTGAATTACGTTCATTTACTTATATAATTATCCATATAATGACGTTTTAAATGTTGATTTTCAATCTCCATAAATCTTAAATGGATAAAATAGGCGTCTTACTAATGAATTTAGGAGGGCCTGAACGCATTACTGATGTAGGTCCATTTTTATACAATCTTTTTTCTGATCCAGAAATAATCAGGACTCCTTTCCCTGTTTTTCAAAAGCCCCTAGCTTGGTTAATTAGTACGCTTAGGAGTACCACCTCACAAGAGGCCTACCTCTCTATAGGTGGAGGTTCACCTATCAGAAGGATAACTGAACAACAAGCAAGAGAATTACAATCTAAATTAAGGGACAAAGGATTTAATGCTACTACCTATATCGCTATGAGGTATTGGCATCCTTTTACCGAATCAGCAATTGCTGATATGAAAGCAGATGGCATAGATCAAGTTGTTGTAATACCCTTGTATCCACATTTTTCGATAAGTACTAGTGGTTCGAGCTTTAGGGAATTAAAAAAATTGCGAGATTCTGATGATGAATTTAAGAAGGTTCCAATGAGATGTGTAAGGAGTTGGTTCAGTCAAGCAGGTTACTTAAAGTCTATGGTTGAATTAATTTCTGAACAAATTTCACTTTGTGAATCACCTTCAAAAGCCCATATATTTTTCACTGCTCATGGAGTTCCTAAGAGTTACGTTGAGGAAGCTGGAGACCCTTACAAACAACAAATTGAAGATTGTTCTTTACTAATTATTAATGAGTTGGAAAAATGTTTAGGACATAGTAACCCTCATACACTTTCTTATCAAAGTAGAGTTGGTCCTGTTGAATGGTTGAAGCCGTATACAGAAGAAGTGTTAGCTGATCTTGGAAGGTCAAATGTTAATGATCTGATTGTGGTCCCTATAAGTTTCGTTGGAGAGCATATCGAAACATTGCAAGAAATCGATATTGAATATAAAGAAATTGCTGAAAAGGCTGGTATTAAAAACTTTCGGAGAGTTAAGGCTTTAAATACTCATCCTACTTTTATTGAAGGCCTTAGTGATCTAGTGATTTCCTGCTTGGAAGGACCTCTGGTTAATATAGAGGAGGCTTCTCAGTTGCCTGAAAAAGTTAAACTTTACCCCCAAGAGAAGTGGCAATGGGGCTGGAATAATAGTTCAGAAGTTTGGAACGGAAGGGTTGCAATGATTATTTTTCTTGTGCTTTTTATTGAACTTATTTCAGGCTCTGGACCTTTACATAAATTAGGCATCTTATAAAGAATAATTGAAATTTATTCGATAATTTTTAATTTTATTGAAAGATTTTTTTGAATACATTTCTGACATTACATTTCTAAATGAGGCAAAAGTTTTTAATTGAGTTTAATATTTATAGTAAATATTGAATTTATTTAGTGACCCTTACTTCGAGATCCTTTTCAAAGGGTAGTCCAAAATATGAAAATCCAGTTTGGATAACTGGTGCAGATGCACTAATGGATTCTTTAAAAATTCATGGAGTAAAAGTTATATTTGGATATCCTGGGGGAGCTATACTACCAATATATGATGCTGTTCATAAGGCAGAACAAGATGGTTGGTTAAAGCACTATATGGTTAGGCATGAACAAGGTGGTTCACATGCGGCTGATGGATATGCAAGATCTACTGGTGAAGTAGGAGTATGTTTTGGAACTTCAGGCCCAGGTGCAACAAATTTGGTAACTGGAATTGCCACTGCGCAAATGGATTCAGTCCCTCTAGTTGTAGTTACAGGTCAAGTCCCAAGACCTGCTATAGGGACAGACGCTTTTCAAGAAACTGATATTTTTGGCATAACTCTTCCAATAGTGAAACATTCATGGGTAATAAGGGATCCTTCAGATATCGGGAAAGTAGTTTCTGAAGCTTTTTTTATAGCCTCATCTGGAAGGCCTGGCCCTGTTTTAATTGATATACCCAAAGATGTAGGTCAAGAGTTCTTTAATTATCAAAGAGTTTTACCTGGTGAGATTATTCCTAAAGGATTTAAAAGGAATGGAGAAATTAATGATTGCGATATAAAAAAATCAATTAAATTAATAGAAGATTCTGAAAGACCTCTTCTATACATAGGAGGCGGGGCAATATCTTCAGGAGCTCATGATGAAATAAGAACTTTGGCAAAGAATTATCAAATACCAGTTACCACAACCTTAATGGGAAAGGGTGCTTTTGATGAAAAAGACAATTTATCAGTAGGGATGTTAGGAATGCATGGAACTGCTTACGCAAATTTCGCTGTTACAGAATGCGATCTTTTAATTGCTATTGGAGCTAGATTCGATGATAGGGTTACGGGAAAATTAGATACTTTTGCACCTACTGCAAAGGTAATTCATATAGATATCGACCCAGCAGAAGTTAATAAAAATAGACGTGTAGATGTTGCAATTGTCTCTGACGTTTCAAAAGCTGTTCTGAAAATTAATGAACAATCTCTAAAAAACAAATTTACTTCACAGACGAAAAACTGGTTAGAAAAAATTGATTTTTGGAAAAATAAACACCCTTTATACGACCCGCCTAAAGAAGGAGAAATTTATCCTCAGGAAGTTCTTTTAAAAGTGAGGGAACTTGCACCAGAAGCTTATATAACTACAGATGTAGGACAACATCAGATGTGGGCTGCTCAGTATCTTAGGAATTCTCCAAGAAAATGGATTAGTAGTGCAGGCTTAGGAACTATGGGTTTTGGATTACCAGCGGCAATTGGAGTAAAGGCAGCCTTACCTAATTCAGATGTAATTTGTATTGCAGGAGATGCAAGTGTCTTAATGAATATTCAAGAATTAGGAACCTTATCTCAATATGGTCTAAAGGTGAAATTGATTATTATCAATAATCGCTGGCAAGGGATGGTAAGACAATGGCAGGAAAGTTTCTATGATGAAAGATATTCCTCATCTGATATGAGTTGTGGTGAACCTGATTTTGTAAAACTTGCAGAGTCTTTTGGAGTTAAAGGATACTTAATTTCTGATCGAAAACAATTACAGAATGAATTAAAAAATGCGCTAGATGATGACGGCCCTGCCTTGATTAACATCCTTGTCAGAAGAGGTGAAAATTGTTATCCAATGGTTCCTCCTGGTAAAAGTAATGCTCAAATGGTTGGATATGTTAATTGTGAAGACTAATTTTTTCTTAATTCGTTATTTTGAAAAATTAACTTTAAGAAAACTCAAAAAACTTAGATATTTCTGAATTGAAAAAATTATCAAGAATTTTAATTATAGTCTGCTTGATTGTTCTTAATCCTGTAATAGTAAACTCGGCCGAAATTCTTCAAATTAAAAGTTCAAATACTATTTTGGTGGGGGATCAAAATAGAAATCTAACTATTGGATTATTTTGTGTAGATGTAAATGAAAATGATGAGATTGAAGCAACTAATCTACTTAAAAGTGAATTCCCAAGGGGGAGCAAAGTGAAAATAAAGCCCTTTGGTTTCAAAGAGAATGTTTTGCTAGCCAAAGTTTTTAACATTAAAGGTAATAAGGAGATGACGGAATTATTGGTCGCTAAAAACTTAAGTAGTGAAATTTGTCCAGGTTAATTATCTTTATGAGCAAATAAGATTCCATTGTCTCGAGATTGTTTTGCTCCTTCTCCAGGAATAAAATTCATTATTGAATTTGTATGTGCATAAATTTGAGATATCTATATTTGTATGAGGGATGTTCTCATTTAAAAGTTGTCTATAGGCAGTTCTTTTTAGATCAATTTGATTTGAGTTTTGCTCACTGAAGTAATTTGAATCACTAAAAAATAGATCTTTTTCAGTTTTAGTTAAATCCAAAGTTATTTTTTTGTTTTCGGCCTTTCTATAAAATTCTTTGAGTGTCATTTTATCAACTAGATAATGCTTCTTAGAAATTGATGGTCCTATCGCAACAAGTAAGTCATCTCTAGATGTCCCAAAAGTATCGAAAATTTTTACCAGATTTTTTATTATTTTTTTTTCTAAACCTTTTCTTCCACAATGTAAGGTTGCTACATTTCTTGTCCTTTTATCTGCAAAAAATATTGGCATACAATCAGCTGTGTAAACCCATAAGTTTTGACTGCATTTATTGCCAACAAGACCATCTGCATCAGTCTTACTCCCTTCTTGCGAAAGTGATCCAAAGACAATCACATTACTGTGAATTTGATTGGAAACACAATTTATGGAATTTTGATTAAAGTGATTCCCTAATAATTGAAGAAATTTTTCAGAGAAAGACTTCGTGAAGTATGCATGTTTGAAATTATTTTGACTAAGAATAGGTGATAAATAATACTCAAATTTTTTGTTTTGAATATAAACTTCATTTTTTGAGAAATATATTTCTTTGTAAGGAATAGTTCCTGCTCCTAAACTGAATTTATGAAATTAATTCAATATCTCTCAAGATCCAGAATCCTGCAAATTTTTCGATATACGGCGTTGACTGTATTGAAATAAATTGATAACCAAAAGAATTTTTTTTATTCTCTAAAAACTTTGTATTCAAAATGCTTGCATCTTTTTCTGGTAAATCAGTTACCAGCCACTTATCATCTTCCGAAGCTTCAAGTATGAGTTGGTTCTTATTTACGAATAATTTAATAGGTTCTAAACAACTGAACCATGCAGAAAGTGCTAAAGATCTATCTTTGCTAAAAAGTCTTAATCCTGGGACTAAGTAATTATCATCTAAATCTTGCTGAATTGGGAAAATATCTCCAAATTCCATTGGCCAATTTTCTGCTGATTTTAACTCGCCAATTGATATTTCAGAGATAGTTAAAGCATCACCTCTTACTGCTTCTGGTAGAGGTTGAGGAGAGTTTTCCATTTTAGAAGTAAAAGTAGGAGCTAATACACCTCTTACATAACCTTTTTCCTTTGGATAAATCTCTTTCTCAAGAAATTCGATTCTATCTAATAAAGTGTAAGTTCTCCTACTTACAATAGCCTCAATACTTACTGCCTCCAGAGATTTCTTAATGATCGATTTCATTGACGACCTCCAGAATCGAACTATAGAAGGTTTCTCCCATCCTTGTTTTAATGCTTCATTTAGTGCTTCATTTAGTGCCTTTGTAAGCCATACTGAATTAACTTCATTGGCAGGGCATTTTTTATTCCAAAGAAAAATACCTTCTGTCTTATAACTTCTTGAAGAGCAAATAATTAACTCCCACCTTTTTTTTCCATTTGATTCAATAATTGGTCTTGAGTAAAAGTCTAATTCCCAATCTGAAATTTTTAATTTAAGACTAGACTCAATTTCTTTATTAGTGTTCATTTATCTTGTTCTTTTTTTATCAAAGAGTGCTTTAGTTTTTAGTGCTCTTTCTGCGGCTTCTTGCATAACCTTTTCCTTATCAATAATTAATTCTCCCGCAGAGTTTTCTAGGAGTGCTGTATTGAGACCAATGCGCCCTTTTTCGAGATCAATTTCAGATATTAAAGCTTTTATAATTTCCCCTTCTCTAAAAACTTCTCTTAATGAGCGAATCGAACCATTTGTTAGTGACGATTGATGAAGAAGTCCACTAGCTCCACCTAAATCAATAAAAAAGCCATATGGTTTTACAGCTAAAACTTCCCCTTCAATTAGTTGGCCTAATTTTAGACTTGTAAGTTTAGAGACTAATGATGCTTTCTTTTCAGAAAGAACTAATTTTCTAGATTCTGGATTCACTTCAAGAAACGCTACTTTTAGAGTTTTGCCAACAAATGATTGATAATCTTGACCATCTTCAAGTTGAGATCTTGGGATGAAACCTCTTAATCCATCTACATCACAAGTAAGCCCGCCTCTATTAAATCCATTAATTAAAACGTTAATTAATTCTCCATTTTTTGCGGAACTTGATACTTTCTCCCAACTTTGCCTGAGAATTAATGCCCGAGCGCTTACTGTTACCATTCCATCAGCATTTTGTTCTTTGATAACCAAGACTTCCATTTCTAGGCCTATGGAAAACTTTTCTTTAAAGTTAGTTATGACACCCAAACCACATTCTTTTTTGGGCATATAACCAGGTGCTTTCCCACCAATGTCTACATATAATCCATCACTTTCGATTGCTATAACCTTACCTGAAATTGTTTCTCCAGTAGCCCCAATTGGCTCATTTGCATTTAAAGCCTCCAAAAAAGCACTTTCATCAAAATCAAATTCATCAACTGTTCTTTCTACTTGAAAATCTGTGTTTTGCTCAGAAAAATTAAGAGGTCTATTGAAATCTTGCTGAGTTGAATCTTTTTGAGGAATATCAAAATCATTGAACTTTTCATTAATGTCCTCAATTTCTTTTACTGAATCATGTTTAATGATTTGAGGTTTAATTGCAATATTTTCTTTTTTAATATCTTCTTGCGAATTGGTTTGCTCAGCATGTATATCTTTAGATTTTTTTTGAGAATCTTTCTTGCTTATGTGAAGTACCTGCAGAGGTTTTTTATTGCCCTTTGGTTGGATGTTATCTTGGGCATTTTTATTACTGACTCCCATCGTAGGTAAAATAAAAATAATTAATTATTAACATACTCTAAATGTTAGTACTCAAAATTAAAATTAATGAACTTTAAACCAATACCTAATAAATTTGAATATTTAAATTGGCAAGAAATTGAAAGTATTGCAAAAGAAAAAAGATCAACAGTGATTTGGCCATTCGGTGCAGTTGAGCAACATGGACCGCATTTGCCTCTTGCTACAGATAGTATTTTTGTTGATGAAATTATTAGTGAAGTTTTAAAATTATTCCCTGCCGATATTCCATTAAAAAAACTTCCAACTCAATATATTGGTTTTTCGCCAGAACATAAGGGATTTGCGGGGACGATTTCACTTTCCTCAAATTTAATAACTTCAATGATTAAGGAAGTCGGTGGTCAATTATCTGAAATGGGTTTTAAAAGATTGATATTGATTAATGGACATGGAGGTCAAATCTCACTATTAAACACAGCGGCAAGAGAGTTAAGAAGTTTCTCTCCAAGGATGGCAGTTTTCCCTTGTTTCTTATGGAGTGGTGTTAATGGATTAAGTGAATTGTTAACAAAAACTGAGATCGAGGATGGGCTTCATGCCTCTTTAGCTGAAACAAGTTTGATGCTCGCTTTAAAACCAGAATTAGTAGGTGATGAACGCCCAAATGAGGGCATTAAAGGAATGATTCCAGAAGGCTGGAGTCTAGAGGGGAATGCCCCTACTGCTTGGCTTACTGACGACTTCAGTAAATCAGGTGTTATAGGAGATAGTAGAGGAGCAAATGAGTCTTTAGGGAAAAATTTAAAGGAATTATTGATTAATCATTGGTTCAAATTGATTATGAATCTGATGCAATCAGATTGGCCAAACAATTCTTAAATAAGTTTGAGTAAAAAATGTGACTTAACAATTGAAACTATTTTCATGATATTTAAATAAACTCTCTATAATCATGTAATATTCATGCATAATGAGCAAAAGATTACTGACATGCAAACTCTAGAATCAAATAAAAAAACTATTGACGAATCGACTAACCCGATTTCTTTAGATTTGCCCGACTTCACTACAGATTCTTATAAGGATGCATACAGCAGAATAAATGCAATTGTCATAGAGGGAGAGCAAGAGGCTCATGATAATTACATTTCAATAGCAACTTTAATTCCAAATGAGTTAGAGGAGTTAACTAAATTGGCGAGAATGGAAATGAAGCATAAAAAAGGCTTCACTGCATGTGGAAGAAATCTAGGAGTAGTAGCTGATATGGAATTTGCTAAAAAATTCTTTTCTAAATTACATGGTAATTTTCAAGTTGCTCTCGAAAAAGGAAATTTAACAACATGTCTTTTAATACAAGCAATCTTAATTGAAGCATTTGCAATCTCTGCTTATAACGTCTACATAAGAGTTGCGGATCCTTTTGCGAAAAAAATAACGGAGGGAGTGGTTAAAGATGAATATCTTCATTTAAATTATGGTCAAGAGTGGCTTAAAGAGAATCTATCTACTTGTAAAGAGGAATTAATGGAAGCTAATAAGGTTAATCTCCCGTTAATCAAAAAGATGTTAGATGAAGTAGCAGATGACGCATCAGTTTTAGCTATGGACAGAGAAGAATTAATGGAAGAATTTATGATTGCTTATCAAGATACATTGATGGAAATAGGTTTAGATAATAGAGAAATCGCAAGAATGGCTATGGCAGCTATCGTCTGATTATATTTCTAATTAGTAAGGATTTTAATAATTAATCAATCCTATTTAAGTAGTTACCTCTGTGCTATTGTTCATAGGATCGTATAGAAACCATTTATAAATTTTAAATGTTTGGGTTAATAGGCCACTCAACCAGTTTTGAAGATGCAAAAAGAAAAGCTTCGATGCTAGGCTTTGATCATATTGCTGATGGCGACTTGGATGTTTGGTGTACTGCACCTCCTCAGCTTGTTGAAAATGTAGAAGTTAAGAGTGCTACTGGAATATCTATTGAAGGTTCTTATATAGATTCGTGCTTTGTTCCTGAAATGCTTTCTAGGTTTAAAACGGCTAGAAGAAAAGTACTAAATGCTATGGAACTAGCTCAGAAAAAAGGGATTAACATTACCGCTTTAGGAGGATTTACTTCTATTATTTTTGAGAATTTTAATCTTCTACAACATAAACAAATTAGAAATACTTCATTAGAGTGGGAAAGGTTTACTACTGGCAATACTCATACCGCCTGGGTTATTTGTAAGCAACTAGAAATAAATGCGCCTCGCATTGGGATAGACCTTAAAAAAGCAACTGTTGCTGTAATTGGTGCTACAGGAGATATTGGTAGTGCTGTTTGTAGATGGCTTATCAATAAAACTGGGATTTCAGAACTTCTTATGGTAGCAAGACAACAAGAACCACTAGCGCTGTTACAAAAAGAATTAGATGGTGGCACCGTAACAAGCTTAAATGAGGCATTGCCTCAGGCGGATATTGTTGTATGGGTTGCAAGTATGCCTAAAACTATTGAAATTGATACAGATAACTTAAAAAAACCATGTTTAATGATTGATGGCGGATACCCCAAAAATCTTGATGAAAAATTTCAGGGTGAAAATATTCATGTTTTAAAAGGAGGTATAGTAGAGTTTTTCAATGATATTGGTTGGAATATGATGGAACTTGCGGAAATGCAAAACCCTCAGCGAGAGATGTTTGCTTGCTTTGCAGAAGCTATGATTTTAGAATTTGAAAAGTGTCACACAAACTTTAGTTGGGGAAGAAATAATATATCCCTTGAAAAGATGGAGTTTATTGGAGCTGCATCTTTAAAGCATGGTTTTTCTGCAATTGGACTTGATAAGCAGCCTAAAGTATTAACTGTTTAAATTATGGCTAAACGTTACCTCCTTGATTTTGAAAAGCCTCTTGTTGAACTTGAGAAGCAGATAGAGCAAATTAAAGAATTAGCTCGAGATTCAGAAGTTGATGTTAGTCAACAGCTTCTGCAGCTTGAAACCTTAGCTGCTAGGAGAAGAGAAGAAATATTTAAATCTCTCACCCCTGCTCAAAAGATTCAGGTAGCTAGACATCCTCAAAGACCAAGTACTTTGGATTTTGTTCAAATGTTTTGTGATGACTGGATCGAATTACATGGAGATAGAAATGGTGGCGATGATATGGCACTAATTGGGGGGATAGGTTCGATAAATAATAGACCAGTGTTGATGTTAGGGCATCAGAAAGGAAGGGACACAAAAGAAAATGTTGTAAGAAACTTTGGGATGGCAAAACCCGGAGGTTACAGAAAAGCTCTTAGATTAATGCAGCATGCAAATAGATTCTCTTTGCCAATTCTTACATTTATTGATACTCCTGGAGCTTATGCTGGTTTAAAAGCTGAAGAACAAGGTCAAGGTGAAGCGATTGCAAGAAACCTTCGAGAGATGTTTGGATTGAAAGTTCCAATTGTGGCTACTGTCATTGGGGAGGGAGGTTCTGGAGGAGCACTTGGAATAGGTGTTGCCGATAGGTTACTGATGTTTGAACACAGTGTTTACACAGTTGCTAGTCCGGAAGCATGTGCATCAATTTTGTGGAGAGATGCTGCGAAGGCACCAGAAGCTGCATCAGCACTTAAAATCACAGGTAAAGATTTACTTAAATTAGGTATAATAGATGAGGTATTATCAGAACCTTCTGGCGGGAATAATTGGGCTCCTTTAGATGCAGGTAACACACTAAAAGAGGCTATTGAGAAACACCTTAACGCTTTACTGCAAATGCCTGAAGAAGAATTAATTGAGGAAAGATACAAAAAGTTTAGGGTTTTAGGTAAATTTATCGAAGCAAATAATATTGAAGAGATTTATAGTGAAATCCCCCAAAAAACTGAATAACTTGAAACTAGCTTTTATAACGGGTGCTACGAAAGGTATTGGTAGATCTACCGCAATTACTTTTGCCAATGCTGGCTGGGATTTAATTTTACTCTCCAGGAATATTGATTTAATGGAGAAACTAAAGAGCGAACTGTTGACCACTAAATCAAAAATTAACCTAGTAAAATGTGATTTATCTAATCCTCTAGAAATAGATCATTGTGTTAAAGAGGCAATTGAGAAGTATGGATGCCCTTCAGTATTGATAAATAATGCTGGCTGCGCATTTAATGGCCCTTTAGTTGAAATGGAATTAGGTCAATGGGAACAAACTATTCAAATAAACCTTTCAAGTGTTTTTCAAATTTGTAGTGCAATAATTCCTCAAATGAGAAAAAATGGTGGTTTAGTAATTAATGTCAGTAGTCATGCCTCTTATAATGCATTCCCCCAATGGGGAGCTTATTGTGTTTCAAAATCTGCACTATCTATGTTTACTAAATGCTTGAGGGAGGAGGAGAGATCTAATTCAATAAGAGCGTGCACAATAACTCTTGGTTCAGTAAACACTCCTCTTTGGGACTCCGAATCAATCAATTCTGATTTTGATAAAAATTCTATGCTCTCCTCAAAAGAGGTATCCGAAACTATTCTCTACATGGCTCAAAAACCTGAATCACAAGTGATCGAAGACTTGACTTTGATGCCTTCTGGCGGAGCCTTTTAAAAATTCTGTTTATCTGGTTTATCTAAAAACAGTGATTTTTATTAGTGCTATTTGAACCCGATTGAACAAGAGAATGTGATATAGTATATGAGCAATTAAGCTTTTGGAAGATACAGTTAATTAAGTTGCATACAATTTTCTGCTTAGAATTTTATGACCTCTACATTACCCAACGATAATATTAGAAACTTTGACGACCAGATTACTAATAAACTAATTTCTGAAATTATAAGAGACAGAATTAAGAATTCTGGTACAAGATTTAGTGCTAACGATAATATTTCTGATTTTATAAATCCTGGTGAATTAGAAATTTTAGAAAAAGAAGTAGCCTCAAGAGTTAAAGACTTACTAAAGTCCCTCGTAATTGATGTTGAGAATGATCATAATACTCAAGAAACTGCTGAAAGAGTTTCAAAAATGTATTTAAATGAAGTTTTTAAGGGTAGATATCATGAACAGCCTAAAGTTACAAGTTTTCCTAATGACAAGAATCTTGATGAAATCTATACAGTTGGTCCAATTTCGGTAAGATCTGCATGTTCACATCACTTAGTTCCAATTCTAGGAGAGTGTTGGATAGGTATTAAACCTGGGAAAAAAGTCATAGGACTTTCAAAATTTGCGAGAGTTGCTGATTGGGTTTTTTCAAGACCTCATATTCAGGAAGAAGCTGTAATGATTCTTGCAGATGAAATTGAAAAACTGTGTGAACCTAAAGGTTTAGGCATTATTGTGAAGGCCCAACATTATTGTATGAAGTGGAGGGGAGTCAAAGAACCAAATACAAGTATGATTAATTCTGTGGTTAGAGGCGATTTTAGACACGATTTAAGTTTAAAACAAGAATTTTTTGAGCTTGTAAAACAGCAGTCTGCTACTAATAATTACTAATTTCTTTTTAAAAAATTAAAAAGATCTTCAGTTTTTTTCATATCTTTTAAACCCGGAGAAAATTCAATACTACTTGAAATATCTAGTCCATCAGGTTTGATATCAGTAAGGATTTCATTAATCCATTCAATTGATATTCCACCTGCTAACCACCAAGGTTTGCTAAATTGGAGATTCTTTAAATAAGTAGATTTTATTTTTTTCCCTGAACCTCCATAAGTTTTTTCATTCCAAGAATCAAGTAGGAAAGCATCTACAAAATCCTCAAAAGGCTTTATTTTATCTATATCCTTTTCCGTTTTTATTCTGAAAGCCTTCCATAGGCCAATATTGGGAATTTTTTCCCTTATTTTTTTGCAGTAATCAATATCTTCATCTCCATGTAATTGAATGATAGTTTCACTCGGGTTTCCTAAGAAATTTTTAATAATTAAGTCTATTGGACAATTTTGTACAACTGAAACCCTCTCGATTTTTGGATGCAACTTTTCTAAGGTTTTAAAAATTTTTTTCTTAATTTCAGCTGATATATATCTTGGTGACTCTTCCACTGAAATAATGCCGATGGCATGTGCTCCTAATTTTGCGACTTGAAGAGCTTGTTCTTCTGAGGTTAGGCCACAAATTTTAATTAAGGTATTAGTGTTGGGCATATAACTATTCTGATATGTAAGATTAATATTAATAAATATAGCGGAGATTATTTTTGAGAAGTTGGCAAATTTTTAAAATATGGGGAATCCCCTTTAAAGTTCATCCCTATTGGTTTGCTGTTCTTTTTTTATTCTCATGGAGTATAAGTAATCAGGTTAGTTTAACTTCTGGTGATATTTATAATATTAAACAATCTTGGATTATAGGATTTTTAACTTCTTTTTTCTTATTATCGTCAATTATTTTTCATGAGGTTTTTCATACATTTGTTTCACTTAATCAGGGTGTAAAAATAAAAAAAATTACTTTTTATTTTCTAGGAGCAATTTTACAAATAGATAAGTATTGTCAAACTGCTTTAGGTAATATAAAAATTGCAATTGTTAGACCTCTTTTATGTTTCGCTACAGCATCTATCCTACTTTTAATTAGTAATAACAGTGCATCCCAAGAACAAATAGCAGTTAATGTAATTTCAAGAGTAGGTATATTTAATTTATTCTTAGGCTTCTTATATTTGATTCCAATTGGCTCTTTGGATGGGGGGAATTTATTAAAAAGTATTATTTGGCATTTCTCAGGGAGTAAAAATAAAGGAAGAAATTTCCTCAATAAAGTAAATTTATTATTATCTTTTTTTGTTTTATTTTTTGGGATAATTTGTTTATTTAGATTTAACTTTTACTTTGGTTTTATTCTTTCTTTTTTGGGCTTGTTTGGAGTTAATTCTTCAAAATCTGAAAGACAATTTTTTAAAATTGAAAAAATACTAAAATTTAGTAAAGTTTCTGAGATTAAACTAAAGCCTTTGAGGAAAATTGAATACGATTCAAATTTCTCAGAATTTAATAAATTAATAAAAAATAAGAAGGATGCATCGGATAAATATTTTTTTGTTACCAATAATGGTAGATGGAGCGGTTTTGTTGATGAGAATATTTTAAAAACTGTTTCCTTAAAAAAATGGGAACGGAACTTTGTTGGAGATTTTATGAAACCAATCGATAGTTTTGAAAGTGTATCTTATAAGGATAAATTATGGAGAACTATAGAAAGAATTGAAGAAACAAATGAAGGTTTTTTACTGGTTCTTAATGCTGCAGATATCCCTTTGGGGATAATTGATAGGTCAAAAATTGGAAACTTTGTATTGAATAAATTAGGTTTTAATTTGCCTTCAGATATCGTTAACAAATTGAACTTTAAAAATCATTATCCCTTAGGAATTGAATTGCCGAGAATAATTAATTCAATGAAGCAGAAAGGAGATCTTTAAGAATTCTTGCCATTAAAAATTTCTATTATCTATGTCAATATTTTTGAAATTTATATTAGATTTATTTTTCACAAATGAATTTCTCAAATGTTGAACTATTTCATCATTTGTTAGTTTTAAATTTACTTTTGGTGGCGCTTCTTCTTTGAATAATTTGAACCACAAATCTCTTGAAGGATTTGTTTGAATTTCTCCATGTTGAAGGAATGCTCCTTTTTTACGAAACTGAGCACTACCTATTCTCTTAAAGCCATCCTGATCAACTAAATCGGAAATTAATGAAGTCCCAAAACAATTTGTTTTAATGCTTGATTTTCGTAAATTACCATATTGTAAGTTTAGACCTAATTCTCTAAAACTTTTAATTAACCAATTATTAACCATTTCATAACTTAAGAATTTATAGTAAGTTTTTTTAAATGTTAATGCATATGTTATGCCTCCTGAATGCAGAACAGCTCCTCCTCCAGAGGGACGTCTAACAATATTAATTTCGCCATTTGATAATAAATTTTTCCAATGAAGAGGCATTTCCTTTTGGTGATAGCCAATAGAAAGCCAATCCCCAGTCCAATAGTAGAACCTCAATGTGAGAATTATTTCAGGATTCGAAATTGTCTGATCTAAAGAATTTAAATCTAAAGCCATTTGATCAAATCCAGGTAAATTATTTGTTGAAAAAATTAAAGCCTGATTTTCAATTCCCAAAATTAACTTTGTAGGTTTATTTATGATAATTTTCAATAAATTTTTTCTTTCAATTTGTTAATTACGTAACATCATTTTGTAATAGTGTTTCAAATCTTCTCTTTTCGGTGGAGAATATAGAAAATAAATTTTTTACCATGGAGCCAACTCAAACAATAAATCTTATTGCATTAAGCCTCATAGTTGTTATGCATGCAGGAGTTTTAGCCTTAAGACTAGGAATTAGTTTAGGTAGGAACTAAAGTTTATTAGAAAATTTAAAATTTATAAGGTAATAATAAAGTAAGGCTGAATTGATTTATTCAGTAAAAATATCAAGTTCTCAATTTGTCAAAATCTTTTTATAAAAATAGTATTTTCCACAAAAAATATTCAAGATCTGTATTTATAAAAAGACAAAAGAAACAGGATGATTTTGTATCATTGATTTTTTTAATTATAAAAATTAGCTTTTCCCTTTTAGCAATAATAAGCCTGATTAAGCTTGGCTATAGTTCTAAAGTAAGGGTGACCAGATTAAGGGAAATTGAAGAATCATTTTTATACGAAAAATATAGATTTAATTTTTTAACAGATAAGTTTGATGATTTATTCTCTTCTGAAGGAGAGCAAAGATTTATGAAGGATCAGGATCAAATAATTTCTAGGGACATTATCAGAGTAATATGGCGTTGATAAGGATGATCTTGAATCATTCTTCTTTTCATTTTTTAATTGACTTTTTTGCTAGTGAGTAAGAACATTAAGGGTTTAGTCCTAATAACAGGAACAACTTCAGGAGTTGGATTAAATACTCTAAAACCTCTATTAAGATTTGGGTGGGAGGTTATAGCAGTTAATCGTTCAAATAAGAGAGCTATAAAAATAGCTGAGGAATTCTTAACAAAAGAGGAAGTTAGAAACGTTCACTTTGTAGAAATAGATCTTTCTAACTTGGATTATGTGAGAAAAGGTTGCGATGAAATATTAGAAAGATTTAAGAAGCCAATAAATTCTCTTATTTGTAATGCAGCAGTTTATAAACCTAGACTAAAGAGACCTGAAAGGTCTGCTCAGGGGTTTGAAAACTCTATGGCAGTAAATCATTTTGGGCATTTTCTTATGATAAACCTACTTATGGAAAATATTTTATCTTCTGAAAGAGAAATTGTTTTGAATGGCAAATCAACTGTATTCAAGCCAAGAATTACAGTATTAGGGACTGTTACGGCTAATTATTCAGAACTTGGAGGAAGGATTCCTATTCCTGCCCCAGCTGATTTGGGAGAATTATCTGGATTCAAAAATGGTTTTTTATCTCCAATAAGTATGGCGAATGGAAAGAAATTTAAACCTGGTAAGGCTTATAAGGATAGTAAACTTTGCAATATGGTGACTGTTCAGGAATTATCAAAAAGATATCCTGCAGAGAAGATTATTGTAAATTCTCTATATCCTGGATGTGTTGCTGATACAAAACTTTTTAGAGATACACCTTGGTTGTTTAGATTCCTTTTCCCGATATTTCAAAAATTCATAACAAAAGGATATGTTTCACAAAGACTGGCAGGAGAGAGAGTCGCTCAAGTGGCAACTTATAAAGAATTTGCTAAACCATCAGTCCATTGGAGCTGGGGAAATCGTCAGAAAACTGGTAGAAAAGCTTTTTCTCAAAAGTTGTCAAAAAGAATAATTGATACGAAGACCTCTCAACAAACATATGATTTAACGCGCCAATTGGTTGGATTAGATTAATTTAGACTAATCAAATCCTAATAAATCAAAAATTTCTCTATCTTTAAGAGGATTGCCTTCTAAAGGTTCTACGTTTTCAAGCATATTTTTGGCAAGAGATAAATATTCATTTTGAACTTCAATAACATCTTCAGTAGGTTCCATTTCAAAAATTGTGCATTTTTTAAGTCTTGATCTTCTAATTGCGTCGACATCTTTAAAGTGGGCCATAGTTTTTAAACCTGTTCTTCCATTGAATTTATCAATTTGATCTGTGTCTTTCGATCTATTTGCGACTACCCCACCTAATCTGACTTTATAATTTTTTGCTTTTGCTTTAATTGCAGAGACTATTCTATTCATAGCGAATATTGAATCGAAATCATTAGCAGTAACAATTAGACAATAATTTGCATGTTGCAATGGAGCTGCAAATCCTCCGCAAACGACGTCTCCTAGGACATCAAAAATAACAACATCAGTATCTTCTAATAAATGATGTTCTTTTAATAGTTTAACTGTCTGACCGGTTACATATCCCCCGCATCCTGTCCCAGCAGGAGGACCTCCACTTTCAACACACATTACGCCATTAAAGCCTTCAAACATAAAATCATTTGGTCTTAATTCTTCGCTATGAAAATCTACCTCTTCGAGAATGTCGATAACTGTAGGCACCATTTTGTGAGTCAAAGTGAAGGTGCTATCGTGCTTTGGATCACATCCAATTTGAAGAACCTTTTTCCCTAATTTTGAGAATGCTGCAGATAGGTTTGATGATGTAGTTGATTTTCCGATGCCGCCCTTTCCGTATACGGCAATAACTAAAGCCCCTTCTTCGATATTTATTTTAGGATCTTGCTTTACTTGAACACTTCCTTCTCCATCAAGAGGTTTGTTTATAGTACTTGTCATTTAAAGCTTTAAAACACATTATTGTTTATATTCTTGCAGCGTAAATACACATGAAATATGTTTCTAAACAAATATGTATTCAATTGTATTAAAAGCAGGAAATATGTTCTTATAACTACATTTTTAGAATTTAATCTGTTAAGTTATGAGTGAAAATACTCATGGCTAAATTAAAATTTATTAGTAAAAAATTAACTAAAATATGCCTTGGCGTCGTAAAGAGTTTCATCGCTTATTTCTGGAATTCCTCTCAAGATTGCATATTTTTCGGTATTTGTTTTAACTTTACCTCTTACAAAAAATGGAACTTTTGTTAATTCAGCTCTACCTGATTCAGTCCAAATAATGTCCTCTTTAGGATTATTCTCTTCTTTTTCGTCAGAATTTAAAATGTCCTTTGTGTTTGTCGCTGTATGTCCTAAATGGCTTTGATGACCATCGACAAACTCAAAGTCATGTTTAAACATATCGATAAGATGCTCTTCTAATCCCATCATTAAGGGATGTACCCAATCATCAAAAATCACATTTGCTCCTTCCCATCCCATTTGTGGGCTATACCTTGCAGGAACATCTTGAACATGCATTGGTGTACTTATTACTGAACATGGAATGCCAAGTCTCTTGGCACTATGCCTTTCCATTTGTGTCCCTAAAACTAGTTCAGGTGCGGCTTTTTTCATTGCTTCTTCTACTTCTAAGTAATTATTAGTAATTAAAGCTTCCACATTAAGTTCTTTTGCTGTTACTCTTACCTGTCTTGCCATTTCCCTACTGTATGTCCCAAGACCAACTACTTCAAAACCTAATTCCTCTTTGGCAATTTTTGCAGCTGCGATTGCATGTGTTCCATCACCAAAAATAAAAACCCTTTTGCCAGTTAAGTAATTAGAGTCAACTGATTTTGAGTACCAAGGAAGTTTTGATTTATTTTCTAATTCTTTCTTATTCGTCAAAGGAAGATCTAATTTCTTATGAACTTCATTTATAAATTCGATTGTATTTTTTATTCCAATTGGAATAGTGTTTGTATATTCCATTCCAAAGTTCCTTTTAAGCCATTCGCATGTTGCTTCCGCAATTTCTGGATAAAGACAAATATTTATTTCAGCATCAATTAGTCTTCCAATATCATCTGGACTAGCACCTAATGGAGCAACTACGTTTGTATCTATTCCTTGCTCTGAAAGTATGCGTTGGATTTCGATTACATCATCTCTGCATCTAAACCCTAGTAATGAAGGACCAAGTATATTGACTTTTGGTCTACGCCCATATTCCTTCCACCTTAGAGGACTTATTTTCTCTGAATAGCTTACTTTTTCTTTTAAAAGAGTTCTTATTAATTGATAAAAGGTTTCTGAGGCCCCCCAATTTTCTTTCTTGCTATAGGCAGGTAATTCAAGATTCACAATCGGCATATCAAACCCCATCCCTTTCGCGAGAGCTCCAGGTTGGTCTTGGATAAGTTCTGCTGTACAACTTTCTCCGACTAAAAGAGTTTTGGGTTTGAATCGTTCAACCGCTTCCTTAATATTTTTCTTCACTAATTCAGCTGTATCGCCTCCAAGGTCTCTAGCCTGAAAAGTTGTATAGGTTACTGGAGGCCTTTGTCCCCTCCTCTCGATCATTGTAAAGAGAAGATCTGCATATGTATCTCCTTGGGGGGCATGAAGCACATAATGAATGTCTTTCATTGACGAGGCAATTCTCATGGCACCAACATGTGGTGGTCCTTCATACGTCCAAAGAGTTAATTCCATAGTTTTTAATGAGTTACTAAAGTTTTTGAAGTTAGTATATGATTTCTTTTTAAAGGCTTGGAGAAGAGACCAGCCAAATCTGCGGCTTGATCAATTCCATGAATTGGACTGAATACCATTTCTATTGACCACTTAGTACTAATGCCCTCCGCCTCAAGAGGGTTAGCTAAACCCATTCCGCAAACTACTAAGTCTGGATTAGATTCTCTTACTCGATCTAATTGTTTTTCTACATGTTGCCCTTCGACAATTTTTGTATTATCAGGTAATAAATTTATCTCCTCTTTCATTAAATCTTTATTTAGGTAAGGAGTGCCTACCTCTATAAGATCCATTCCGCATTCATTATGCAAAAATCTTGCCAAAGATATCTCCAGTTGCGATTCAGGAAGTAGAAATAATCTTTTCCCCTTAAGTATTTCTTTATGAGATTCAAGAGCAAGTTTTGCTCTATTAATTAAAGGCGAAATAATTTCATGAACTTTTAGTTCACTAATTTCGAAAGCTTTCGCTGCAGCTAAAAACCATTCAGTACTTCCTTCGATACCAAGAGGAAATGGAGCCGAAATTATTTCACAACCACGATGTTTTAGGTCTCGAACGGTATCACTTAAATAAGGTTGAGTTAATAAAACTTTTGTATTTTTGCCAATCTTTGGTAATTCTGTTGATTGACGGGGTGGGAAGCTCTCAATATTTGTAATTCCTAAATTTTTAAAAATCTTTTTAAACCTATCCTCTACATTATTTGCAAGAGTACCAACTAATAATAATTTCTCCTCATTTGATGACTCCATTAATGGAATTAAAGCTTTTAAGGCGCCATCCTCACCTTGGGTAAAAGTTGTTTCTATCCCACTGCCAGAGTAATTAACGAATCTCACTTGACCTAAAAATCTTTTATTTAATTTCTCTGCGACAGTGGCAAGATCTAATTTGATTACCTCACTTGGACAAGATCCAACTAGAAAAAGAGTTTTTATTTCTGGTCTTCTCGCAATAAGATCATTTATAACTCGATCTAATTCTTCATGAGCGTCAGCAAGACCAGCAAGATCTTTTTCTTCGAGAATAGCTGTCCCAAATCTTGGCTCAGCAAAAATCATAACTCCAGCAGCGCTTTGAATTAAATGAGCACATGTCCTTGAGCCTACAACTAGAAAAAAAGCATCCGGCATTCTTCTGTGGAGCCAAACTATTGAAGTTAGCCCACAAAAAACTTCCCTGGGCCCAGTTTCCTTATTAAATTCAACTTTACTCATTAAAAATTTTCAAGAGCTTATATTTCAAGCTTGCATAAACTTTTTAATTTAAGAAAGTAATTAATAAGTTCTCTTACAAAATGAAAACATTTAAAAAACTTATATGAATGTTTAAATACTTAAATGGGAATTATGAAAAAAAACTTTTGGGGCGTATTTTAATTTCTGTAGAAGGAATTTCCTTGACTTATTTTCGAAAGCTTCCACACATTTCTAGCTATTTTAGTTGCTAATAATCCTGCTCTTTCTAACTTAGATTTACCGGGCTTTGCCCCAATTAAAGCTGTCACTTCTGAAGTGGTTAAAGGTGCTCCAGTATTTATAGCTAATTGGGTTAACTCCAATCTATCTCTAAGGTTCTTAAGATTTACTTTTTCAATTTTATCTTCTTCTAACCAACTAAAAGATGGGTCTTTCTGAGATAGTTTTTGCATCAAGCTAAGGCTAACTAATCCAAGAGTTTGATCAGGAGTTAATTCTTTTTCAGTACCAGAAACATTTGGTTCTTTTTTTTGAGAAGTTCCCATAAAAATGAATATCTTTTACTTGAAGTTATCGTTTTGTTGGAAGCATGCAAGTAAATTTAATAGAAAAAATGAACCATTATCCGTTATAGTCGCGTGAATGGAACCAACTTCTAGTTTAAACAGAAGGGAACGAAAAAAAGGAAGTTCCCTAGTCACGGGATCTGAGGTGCAATCTCAGGCCAGTGGTGCAAGCTGTTTTATTACAACTGATTCAGAAAAGTCTTTGGTGTCCAGACAAGCAAGTCAAGTTGAGCAAATTGAGTTGAGAACATATGTTTTTTTAGATTCTCTTCAACCTCAATTAGCTGCATATATGGGGACGGTTAGTAGGGGTTTTTTACCTATACCTGGAGATTCATGCCTTTGGATGGAAGTTTCACCAGGGATGGCCGTTCATAGAGTCACTGATATTGCCCTAAAAGCAAGTAATGTAAGACTTGGTCAGATGATTGTTGAAAGAGCATTTGGCTCTCTTGCTCTTTATCACAAAGATCAAAGTACTGTTTTACATTCTGGGGATGTTGTTCTAGATGCTATTGGAAGTGAAGTTAGAAAAAGAACCAAACCTTCAACAAGTTGGACAGAAGTTATTCGAGCTATTACTCCAGACCATGCTGTTTTAATAAATAGACAAAACAGAAGTGGATCAATGATTCAATCTGGAATGAGCATGTTTATATTAGAAACCGAACCAGCTGGGTATGTCTTAAAAGCAGCAAATGAAGCAGAAAAAGCATCAAATATAACTGTTGTAGATGTAAAGGCAGTTGGCGCTTTTGGTAGATTAACTCTCGCTGGGAAAGAAGGAGATGTAGAAGAAGCAGCAGCTGCTGCTATAAGAGCAATTGATGAAATTTCAAATTATTGAGAATTTTTTAATTTAAACCAATTTCTTTTTTGAGGTAAGGTGACATAATTCTGGCGGCTTTACCCCTGCTTCCTAACTTACTTAGTTGTGATTGTGATAGCTCACCGTAAACACAGTTAGCTTCTTTTACCCAAAAGACAGATTCGAACTCCCCATTTGGATATTTTGGAGTCTTAAGAATTTCTCCCCAGCATATTCCAGTTGAATCCTTCACTAAGTTTCCTGAGGGATCACATAAAACCATACAACTTATAAATCTCGCGCTCCTGTAAGGACTATCAGAAAGTTCATTAATTAATTTTTTAATTTTTTCAGAGTTGTTTTTGGCATATCGAGCAGAATATATGCCTGGTCGACCATCTAAAACATCTACTTCAAGTCCAGAATCGTCAGCTAATGCCCAGGTTTTTGTCTCTAAAGCAGCTGCTTTTGCTTTTAAAAGTGCATTCTCAAAATATGTGTCTCCAGTCTCTTCGACATTTAAATATTCTGGTTGCTTCTGAACCCTTAAAGACAAAACATCTAGCATTGCCGAAATTTCAGAAACTTTAGTTTTGTTGCCACTCGCAATAATAAGGACTGGATTGTTCAAAATAATAAATAAATTTATTGAGGTTATTATCTTACTTCAAAGCTAGATACGGAGACAGGAAAGGTTGAACATTCCACACCTGTGTAGACAGGGCCTGCCTCGTACGGAAATAACATAATGTAAATTTTTTCTTAACACAATAGTATGTTTTGATGCACTAACTAATTTGCATAAGTATTGACATATCAATAGTACCAAGGGTGATAAGTTTAACTTATGAATGATAGAAAAAACATTAATGGAGATTTTATCGAAAACGCTTGACTTATAAGTACTTAATGAAGCATTCTTCGGATTGAACATTCCACATTTAGTAATTAGTAGACAATGGCTACAGAAACAATGGGTATCGCTCTCGGCATGATCGAGACACGCGGACTTGTACCTGCAATCGAAGCAGCTGACGCAATGACAAAGGCTGCAGAAGTTCGCCTTATTGGTCGTGAATTCGTAGGTGGCGGTTATGTCACAGTATTAGTTAGAGGAGAAACAGGAGCAGTTAACGCAGCTGTAAGAGCTGGTGCTGATGCTTGTGAAAGAGTTGGTGACGGTTTAGTTGCAGCTCACATTATTGCTCGTCCTCATAGAGAAGTTGAACCAGCTCTTGGTAACGGTGAATTTCTTGGTCAAAAGGACTAATAAATAAAGCAAAATTTATAAATTTTGCACAATAATTATTTTCCCTACACAGACCTAAATTTATCCTTATGAGTAAGAAGTATGACGCAGGGGTAAAGGAGTACAGAGATACCTACTGGACTCCAGAATATGTACCCCTAGACACCGATTTACTAGCCTGTTTCAAGTGTACAGGTCAAGAAGGTGTTCCCAGAGAAGAAGTTGCAGCAGCTGTTGCCGCTGAATCTTCAACAGGTACTTGGTCAACAGTTTGGTCCGAGTTACTTACAGATTTAGAATTTTATAAAGGACGTTGTTATCGAATCGAAGACGTTCCTGGAGACCCTGAAGCTTTTTATGCTTTTATTGCATATCCTTTAGATCTTTTTGAAGAAGGTTCTATTACAAACGTACTAACATCTCTTGTAGGAAACGTTTTTGGATTTAAAGCTCTAAGACATCTACGTCTAGAAGATATTAGATTCCCAATCGCTTTCATCAAAACTTGCGGTGGTCCACCAAATGGAATCGTAGTTGAAAGAGATCGTTTAAACAAATATGGAAGACCTCTACTTGGTTGTACCATTAAACCTAAATTAGGATTATCTGGTAAAAACTATGGTCGAGTTGTATATGAGTGCCTTAGAGGTGGTCTCGATTTAACGAAGGATGACGAGAATATAAACTCTCAGCCATTCCAACGTTGGAGAGAAAGATTTGAGTTTGTTGCAGAAGCAGTTAAGCTTGCTCAGCAGGAAACTGGCGAAGTTAAGGGTCACTACCTAAACTGTACTGCCAACACTCCTGAAGAACTTTACGAAAGAGCTGAATTTGCAAAAGAGCTAGATATGCCAATCATCATGCATGATTATATAACTGGCGGTTTCACTGCAAATACTGGATTAGCAAACTGGTGTCGTAAAAATGGCATGCTTCTACATATTCATAGAGCGATGCATGCTGTTATTGATAGGCATCCAAAACACGGTATCCATTTCAGGGTTCTAGCAAAATGTTTGAGACTCTCCGGAGGCGATCAATTACATACTGGAACTGTTGTTGGAAAACTAGAAGGTGATCGTCAAACAACTCTTGGTTACATTGACAACTTAAGAGAGTCATTTGTTCCCGAAGATAGATCAAGAGGTAACTTCTTTGATCAAGATTGGGGTTCAATGCCAGGAGTATTTGCTGTCGCATCAGGTGGTATTCACGTATGGCATATGCCTGCACTCCTAGCGATTTTTGGAGATGATTCTTGTCTTCAGTTTGGTGGAGGAACACATGGTCATCCATGGGGTTCAGCTGCTGGAGCTGCAGCCAACAGAGTTGCTTTAGAAGCTTGCGTAAAAGCACGTAATGCTGGTCGCGAAATCGAAAAAGAGAGTAGAGACATTCTTATGGAAGCTGCTAAACACAGTCCTGAATTAGCTATCGCTCTTGAAACTTGGAAGGAAATTAAGTTTGAATTTGATACCGTCGACAAACTAGACGTTCAAGGTTAAACCAGATTTCAAAATTGAGGAGATTCTTCTCCTCAAACTTCTACAAATCTCGTTCTATTACGAGTAATTTCATTCACATTTAAATTAATTATGCCTTTCCAGAGCACAGTAGGCGACTATCAAACAGTTGCAACCCTGGAAACATTCGGTTTCTTACCACCGATGACCCAGGAGGAAATATACGATCAAATTGCATACATAATTGCTCAAGGCTGGAGTCCTGTTATTGAGCATGTTCATCCTAGTGGAAGTATGCAAACTTATTGGTCTTATTGGAAGCTCCCATTCTTTGGGGAAAAAGACCTTAACTTGGTTGTAAGTGAATTAGAGGCATGTCATAGAGCATACCCTGATCATCATGTAAGAATCATCGGATACGATGCTTACACTCAAAGCCAAGGAACAGCTTTTGTAGTTTTCCAAGGACGTTAAATCTACTTTTATGTAGTAAATATCTTTCTCCAAAAAATATTTTTGGAGAAAGTTTTTTTAAAAGAGTTTCACATTTGAAGATTATGTCAAAAAAAACCAGTAGAGAGATTGCATTAGAAAGAAGAAAGGCGATGAGTGATAGTGGTAAAAAAGCTGCTGCTTATTCTTCGACTACTAAAGATAGAGTTCGATCTTCTCAAGATATACAGATTTCTGGTACTCAGTCTTCTTCAAATAATCAAAATATTATTAAACCAGTTACAAAACATATCCCAAAAACCCAGGTAAGTAGAAAGTCTTCTTCAACAACTTTATCTAGTAAAAAGTTAGTAATAGAGAGAAGAAAAGCAATGTCTACTCATGGGAAATCAGCAATAACTTCATCCGATAGAACTCGTACTGATGTTAAAAAAGAAAGTCCTGTAAACACAGTTAAAACTTCCATAAGCAAAAATCAGGAAGTTCAAAGCTCACATAATACAGAAATTCAATCATCAAAACCAAACCTTAAAAGAAGAATTAAACAAAAGAGAAAGCCTATTACTAATACAAGTAGAGATATTGTTTTGGCTAGAAGAGAAGCTCAATCCAAGCATGGTAAATCAGCAACTAAACAAAATACCAGTGCAGCTTCTTTAGCTAGAAGGGGAGACCCAGATTTAAGTAGTAGAGAGATTTCTCAGAGAGTGAGAGAGCTAAGAAGTAAAACTGGTGCCACAGGCAAAAAAGGTAATGGTAAATGTAGACCATGTGGTCCAAATAAGAATGGAGCCAAACAAAATATTGCAGATGCTAGCTGGAAAGTTGGTAAAAGTGAAACTGATTCAGGTCAAATAGTTACTGGAACACAAGCTAATAGATCTGTGAAAACTACAGGCAATGAAGCAAGTACATGCAGGACTGTAACTGGTACTCAATATATGGGATCAGAAGTAGTTGATCAATTTTGTCAAGATAGACCAAGTTATAAACAGCCACTTAGATCTACTGTGACCTCTACAACATCAGGTAATAAAGTAACTGGAAATGAAGTTGGTAGATCTGAGAGGGTCACAGGCGATGAGCCTGGGACTTGTAAAAACCTTACAGGAACTGAATATGTATCTGCTAATCAATCACAGAAGTATTGTGGTGATGTTCCCAAAAATCCTTCAAAGGTTAAACATAGTACTACAACTGATGGATTAAAAGTATCTGGATCACTTCCTGGTAGATCAAACCTGGTTACTGGAGATGAATCAGGTTCTGGACATCAGTTAACTGGAGATCAATATCTTGGCTCAGAGCCAAATCCAAAAGGTAAAGCATTTGAAAAAGTTGGCAGTTACAACACTCTTAATGGGAATAATGTAACTGGTACAGGGGTAGGTAGATCAGACCATATGACAGGTAATGAACATGGGAGTTGCAAGAATGTAACTGGTGATGAGTACATAGGATCCCAACAATATGAGAAGTTTTGTGGTTCAAAACCAAAACCAGAAGCTAGAAAAGTAGGTTTAAGCCTTTCTTCAAAGTCAAATTTAATAAGCGGGACTATGACAGGAAGATCAAAAATAGTAACTGGAGATGAACCAGGTTCATGCAAAGTGTTAACGGGAACACCATACGCAGGCTTAGATCAGATTAATGAGAATTGTAATAATGAAACTTCTGAAGATATGAAATCACGAGCAACAGTTAATTCAGGAAATAATTCAAATGCCAGACTTACAGGACAACAACCAGGAATTGGCGGAGTAATGACAGGTGCTAAAAAAGGTGCTTGTAAAAACTTAACGGGAACTCCTTATGTTGGTGGAGATCAGTTCTCACAAGCTTGTGATAATCCACCACATGATACTGCTTATGCGAATCCGGAAAAGTCAGCAGGTAACTCTTGGAATGACTTCTCTATCAAGTCACCATCAAGAGATAAATATTCTGAAAAAAATACTCAAGGTGTTACCGGTAATGAATATGAAAATGGTTCAAAGGTAACAGGACCTTTTGATATGGCAGTTGATAAGGTCACTGGTACTGAAAAATTTAGATTTGAACCGAATAAAAATATTACTTATAAGCAAAAAATAGAAATTGAAGAAGCAGACCGTGCTGCAAAGACACCAGAAAAAAGAGTCGCATCTAGGATTACTGGTGAAGGACAATCTGTAGGAAACGTAACTGGTGACGATTGGGATCGCGGTGATAAGGTAACAGGTACAGAAGGAGCTTCTTCTAGAAAGAGAAATCCATCTAGAGCAGGTTTCATGAGCGCAATGCCTCCGATGGAAGCTAAAAGAAATGATGAAACAGAAAAACCAGATTTCTTGATAACTGGATCTAGTGGAAATACTCGTGAAGGACAACTTGTTACCTTTTCAGGTGGTGCAAGAGGTTAAGTAAATAATGCCTTTAAGAGGACTGGCTAAAGCCAAGAACTTCACATTGGGGCCAACAGCTCCAATGAAAACTTTTACGGAAAATATCCATATACAGACTAAAGAATCAAATAATCTCCAAAATTCTGGAAAGTCTCATAAATTAACCAACAATATTCAAAATGAAAATCTATTTAGGTATGAAAGCAAAATAAAAAGTGATTTTGACGAAATTGTTCCAACTCTAAAGGAAATTGCTCGAATTCAACATCACGAAGATTTTATAAATAAGGCTCAGAAAATATCAAGAAAAAATTTGGGAATAGATTTACCTCTCCATGTATTAGATAAATCTTGGGTTAAACCTCTTGATATGAGGGCTTTATATGCATGGTGTGCTTTCAAACAGCATGAGAAACTTAGCGACAATTTTTTTAACAATGATCCACTTGAAGGTGCTGCTGGAAGTAAGGATGCGGAAGATTTTGAAAAATTTCTCTTAGATTGTGGAATACATTTACTTGATATAACTCCTTGTTCAGATGGAAGATTAGCTCATTCAGTTGCTTATGTAATGAGAATACCTTTTAGTTCTGTAAGAAGAAGATCCCATGCTGGAGCACTTTTTGATATTGAAAATACTGTTAATCGATGGGTAAAAACTGAACATAAAAGATATAGAGAGAATGTTCCTAATGAAGCTCATAAAGATACCAGGTACTTAAAAGTAGTAACTTATCATTTTAGTTCAGTAGATCCTTTGCATCAGGGATGCGCAGCTCATGGGAGTAATGACGAGTTAGCTGCAGCAGAAGGTAGAAATAAATTATTTGCTTTCAAAGAGGCTGTAGAGAATAGCTTTTGCTGCGGAGCTTCTGTGGATTTAATGTTAATTGGACTTGATACAGACACTGATTCATTGAAAATACATTTATCAACTAGTGATGGCGGTATAGATTTAGAAAAAACTATTTCTACATTAGAAATTTATAATTCAACAATAAATTTTTCAAAAGAGGATGCGGAGAGAGAAATTTGCCAGATAATTTCTAAGCAATCTTCAAAAGATAAACTCAGTGGACTGGAAAAATTTACGTATAAATTAATTGTCAATAATATTTCTCAAATTGATTATGTTAAGAGTTTTCATCATGGATCTTATGAAGATATTGGACATGCAGAGAGGTTTATTGGAGTAGGTATAGGTTTCAAAGAAGTACATCTCAGAAATTTAACTTATTTTGCTCATTTAGATACAGTCGAAGAAGGGGCTCCAGATTTAGATGTAGGAGTGAAGATTTTTACTGGATTAAATGTTTCTCAAGATCTACCTATTCCGGTGGTAATAAGATTTGATTACTCTGGAAAAGTACCCGGAGCAAAAGAGAGGGCAATAAATGATTGTGAAAGGGTAAATAATGCGATATCAATTAGATATAAAAATTTAGTTGATCAAGGTTTGTTACATACTTGCTCTACTATTAGAGATAGAGACAACATTCATTCCGCCCAAATTATTGGAATGTCTTTAGATAAAAAAACAGAGGAGGCTCACTAATTATGTTAATTTGCAAGGTTGTAAAACCACTTGTTTCTACCAATAGGATTCCTGGTTTTGAACATAAACATCTGCAGGTTGTATTAGATGGTTCTTCTAATAAAGTTGCAGTTGATGCTGTTGGCTGTAAGCCAGGAGATTGGGTTATTTGTGTTGGAAGTTCAGCTGCTAGAGAAGCTGCAGGAAGTAAATCTTATCCAAGCGATTTAACGATTGTTGGAATTATTGATCATTGGGATCCTAACAAGTCATAAAAAGGAGGATATAAATTGTGGAAATTATGAAGGTATTAGGAAGGATGGTATGCACTCAAAGAGTCGCTGGCTTAGGTCATATGAATTTGCGAATTTTAGAAAATAATAAAGGAAAGAAATTAGTTGCTGTTGATCCTGTTGGAGCTAGAGAAGGTAACTGGGTTTTTACTGCTAGTGGTTCTGCCGCTAGATTTGCATGCCCTAATCCAGAAGTTCAAACCGATTTAACAATTGGCGGTATTATTGATTATTGGGAGAGTGACTAAAATTTTATCTTCAAAAATTTATTGAGAAACTTTGTTGAATGTATAGTGTAATTAGTCTTGAATAAAGAATGTAATGTGGAAAGAAAGAGAATCACCTTTGAGGATTGAAAAAAGATTTGAATTTGATCAATACTCAAAAATTAGTAAATTTATGGAGAAAATTGAGAAATTATGCAAAGAAAAGGATATCTATCCTAATATCAGTTTCGGTAAGAATTTTGTAAGTCTTTCAATATTTTTAGATAATAAAGAAATATCAGATAAAGAAAAAGTCTTCCGAATGGATATTGATAAATTTTATTTAGAAGATTAGTCCTTTTTAATAATTATTTGGCTTTGCAATATCTCTTTTGATTAAAGCCATTAAATATGTTGGTGCTTTATATCTACCAGGTAGACATCTATTTAAAGTTTCAAGATGACCCCAACACACTGTCTTTTCTATATCTTTAACTGAGTTTCCTTTTAAAATTAATAGTCTAAGAGCTTTGCAAAATAAAGGATAACCTGCTTCTAGTTCATCTATATTAAGCTTTGCTGCTGACATAGAACAAAGATGAATTATCAACTAATAATCTATACAACTATGGTGCACAATTGGTTCATATTTCAAATTTCTCAATAATTAGAAATTAATCTAGAAATGCGACGCAATCTATTTCAACTAAAACTCCTTTTGGTAGAGATGAAACTTCCACACAGGCCCTTGCAGGAGGATTTTCAATATTAAAAAATTCACTATAAATTTTATTAACAATTTGAAAATTACTTAAGTCCGTTAAGTAAATAGTTGTTTTTATTACATCCTCTATTTTGGCTCCACCAGCTTTAAGAACTTCTGCGAGATTTTTTAAAACTTGAATAGTTTCCTTCTCTATATCACCTAAACATGTTATTTCATTTAAAGCTGGGTCTATAGCAATTTGACCAGAACAATAGATGAAATCCCCAGCTTTTATTGCTTGATTATAAGGTCCTACTGGATCTGGAGCATTTGATGTTTTGATTACTTGTTTGGGAGACATTTGTTCAATAAGATACCTATCTATTTAAACCCATAAATCTTTATTTGCTCTTAAAAAAGTAAATTCTTCTAAATTTTTTGCTCTTAAGAAAAGGTTTATTTTCATCTCTTCATCAAGTAAAAATGGAATTGTCAATTCATTAAGAGAAAGTTTTTGTTTAACTTCCGAAAGTTTATTTTTTATATCTTGATCTTCTGGCCTGAGATTCAATGCCCATAATATATTTTCCTTTGTATATTCATGTGCACAATATATGAGAGTATTTTTTGGTAAAGATTTGATTCTTTCTAGTGAAGAATACATTTGTTGATAAGTTCCCTCAAAAATTCTTCCACAGCCTCCAGAAAATAATGTGTCACCAATAAAAAGAACAGGATTTTCTCCATTCAAAAAGAAGGCAATATGAGAGCTTGTGTGTCCTAATACTTCAATTATTTTTACTTCTTCACCTAAAATACTCAAAGTTTCTCCATCCTCTACAGATATATTTTGAAAAGGTATTCGCTTTTTTTCTTTGGAAGAAGCAATCACTTTTACATTTGGCCATCTTTCAATAAGAGTCTTCGTCCCTCCAATATGGTCTGAATGATGATGAGTTTGCAAAATAGCTTCTAAGTCAAAATTGTTTTCATTTATATATTTAATAACTGGTTCGTGAACAGATGGATCTACAACTACAACGGATTTATCTTTGACCCATAACCAAATGACGTTATCACTTAAAACTCTAAGTCCGATTATATTTCGAGCTTTATTAAATTCCATTGTTAACTTAGAATGAAGGATCCTTGGAAGAAATTGATCTATGTTTACTATAGCTTTACCAAAAGGAGCTCTGTTAAAAGATTCAATTTCAACTTTTAAAAGAGCTGGGTTAGATTTCTCAGATGCGTTGGACGAAAATAATAGATCATTAACCTTTGAATCAAATTGCAAACGGGCAAAAGCTTTATTAGTAAGAAATGGAGATGTTCCTGTTTATGTAAGTTATGGACAGGCTGATTTGGGTATTGTTGGGTATGACGTTTTACGAGAATCTGAATTAAAAGTCGCAAAGTTATTAGATTTAGGATTTGGTGGTTGTCATATGTCGTTGGCGGTTAAGAAAAATAGCAATTATTCAAAACCAACTGATCTTCCAGCGAATTGTAAAGTAGCAAGTAAATTTATTAAAACAGCAAGATCTTATTTTGAAGAATTAAATATTCCTGTAGAAATAGTTCATTTGACAGGATCAGTCGAGCTTGGTCCTATTACAGATATGGCAGAGGCAATAGTTGATTTAGTTGCAACCGGAAAGACTCTTAAAGAGAATGGTTTAATTAAAATAGATGATCTTTATTACTCGACTGCAAGACTAATTGGAAATCCTTTATCTATGAGGTTAGATGATAATCATCTCAGAGATACTATTTTATTAATAGAATCGACTAATGATTTATAGAAGATTAGCTAAATGTTTTTTAAAGATTTTAGAAGGATTAAAAAGTTAGGTAAATATTTAACTAAAGATAAAAAAACAATCTATCTAATCTTGATAGTTTTGTTACCTGTTTCTTTCTCTGGAGCAATTCAACCATTATTAGTTGGTCAAGCCATTACTATTTTAAAGAATGAAACTACAGATGTTTGGCTAAGTAAAACTTTCTTTGGGCAGTCAATAAATGCCATAATCCTAACTTTATTTATAACTGTATTATTTAGATTAGTTCTGCAGGGATACCAAACTTACAATATCCAAGCAGTGGGACAACGTTTGACAGCAAGAATAAGAAGAGAACTTTTTGATCATTCAATATCTTTATCTCTTAAGTATCACGATAAAATGCCTGTAGGAAAATTATTAACGAGATTGACAAATGATGTTGATGCTTTAGCCGAGGTTTTTGGTAGTGGGGCTGTTGGAGTCATTGCTGACTTCGTCAGTCTGATAGTAATTTCTTTGACAATGCTGTCGATTGATAGAGGGCTTGCCATTTTATTACTTTTGACTCAAATCCCAGTTTCATATTTTATTATTTGGCTTCAAAAACGTTATAGAAGAGCCAATTATCAAGTAAGGGAAGAATTGTCTCAACTCAACTCTGATTTTCAAGAGAATCTTCAAGGTTTAGAAGTCGTTCAGATGTTTAGAAGAGAGGCTTTCAATAGCAAGAAATTTTCCAAAACTGGAGTTGCGTATAAGCAAGCAGTTAATGGAACAATATTTTATGACAGTAGTATTTCGGCATTTATAGAATGGATTTCTCTTGCCGCAGTTTCCTTGGTTTTAGCAGTTGGAGGTTATCTTGTTACTTCTGGAAATATTGGTTTAGGAACATTAACAACCTTTATTTTATATTCCCAAAGACTTTTTGAACCTCTTAGGCAGCTTGCAGAAAGATTTACTCAAATACAAGGAGGTTTAACAGCTGTAGAAAGAATAAACGAATTATTAGATGAAAAAATACAGATTAAGGACTCTACTTCCGCAAAACATTTTTTAGAAAATGCTGAAAATGTAAATAAAAAATTTCAGGGCAAAATTGAGTTCAAGAATGTTAATTTTTTCTACAACGAAGGAGAACATATTATAAAGAATTTATCTTTCAAGATCAATCCAGGAGAGCATGTTGCTTTTGTAGGGCCAACTGGTTCAGGTAAAACCACTATAATAAGGCTATTATGTAGATTGTATGAGCCTCAATCAGGCCAGATTTTAATCGATGACATAGATATCAAAGATATTCCTATTGCAAATCTTAGAAATATGCTGGGAGTAGTTTTGCAAGATACCTTTATCTTTAGTGGAAATGTCGCAGATAATTTAAAACTCAATTCCAATGTAGACAATCTTGAATTAGAAAATCTTTGTAACGAATTAGGGTTAGATAATTTATTACAAAAATTACCAGAAGGCTTGAACACCTTACTAAGAGAAAGAGGAGGAAATCTCTCTTCTGGAGAGAGACAACTTCTTTCAGTAGCTCGAGTAGCGATTAGAAATCCTGTTGTTTTAATAATGGACGAAGCAACTGCGTTTATGGATCCCTCTACAGAGGCTACTTTGCAGAAAGATCTTGAGAGAATTCTGTCAAAAAGAACAGCATTAGTTATAGCTCACAGATTAGCAACTATTGAAAGTTCTGATAAGATTTTAGTCTTAAAAGGGGGATCATTAGTTGAAGAGGGAACACATAGTGAATTGAGACTGAAAAAAGGTTTATATTTTCAGCTCTCTGAGCTTCAACAAAAAGGATTCGTGAATTTTTAATGATTTTTAGAAACCAAGGATCATTAATAAAAAAATCAAACAGTATTTCAAGGGATGAGCTGATAGATTTCTATGGTTTAAGTTCCTATGAGTTCACTCAAACAAACAAAGAAGAAATATTTGTATGTAGTAAAAATAAAGATTTAGATCTAATAGAACTAGATCAACTTTTGCAAACTGTTGGTTGGAGCAGAAGACCTATAAGGAGGGTAAAAAGAGCTTTAGATTTCAGTATTTTGGTGGTTGGGCTATGGCGTCATGATGATAAATTCCCAAGACTTGTAGGATTTGCAAGATGCACTGGCGATGGAATTCTAGAAGCAACAGTTTGGGACGTGGCTATTAACCCTGTCTATCAAGGTCTTGGATTGGGGAAAGAGTTAATGAAATATGTCCTAAAAGAATTGAAAAATATTGGAATTTCTAAAGTAACCCTTTTTGCTGATGCTGAAGTGGTTTCATTTTACAAAAGACAAGGTTGGACATTAGAACCTAGAGGCTCTAAATGTGCTTTTTGGTATGCAAATTAATCATTTTTTGTAGTAGTCAGAATATATAGATTTTATTGATTCACCTTTTAACCATCTTCTTCTAAATTGCCAGTTCTTAATTGCTTGGAGAAAAATATTAGTTCTTTCCCATTTTCTTGAACTTATAAAAATAGGTAAATTTAATTGTTTTAAATCTTTTTTTTTGTTTAATCTCCTTAAAAAATCTAAATCTTCCATCAAAGGTATCTTTTTAAAACCATTATTCTTAAAATAGGTAGTTCTATGAATTATTAAACCTTGATCACCATAAGGTTCTTTGAAAAATTTACTTCTAAAATTTACGAGAATTTCGAGGACTCTATAAATTATCTTTTTGTGATTAATTTTGAATTCAAAATAGTAAACACTATTCTTTTTTCCCTTTAAAAATGAATTTATTTTTTTTAACCAATCATGAGTTAATCTTGTGTCTGCATGTAAAAATATGAGCCACTCTCCTTTCGCATTTTTAGCTCCAATATCTAATTGTAAACCTCGATTCTTTTCTTTGGATATAAATACTTTCGCTCCATAAATATTTGCTATATCTATAGTTTTATCTTTACTTCCACAATCAACAATTATAATTTCGCCCTCTTTCTGAATACTTGACAAGTCTGAAAGCAATAATGGCAAATTATTAGCTTCATTTATAGTTGGAATGATAATTGAGATTAGAGACAAGTTGATTACTTTCTAGTTTCGATATCAAATATTGTATCTATATCTATTTTTTTATCTAAAAGCTTATATTTCAATTTTGTAGATGCAAAATTATCAATTGTATTTTGAAGAACATTCTCTGTACCCCACATAATGTTAATAAAAGGTAAATTTAGATGGGTTGAAATTATTTTTTCTGATAAACCAATAAGCCAATATCCTCCATCATTAGATGGCCCTAAAATAAGATCATTTTGTTTAAGCTCTTTTAGAGTATTCAACAAATCTTGATGGCATAAATCTGGAAGGTCAGTACCAATAAAAATAATATTTTTGATCTTATTTCTAGCACAAAATTTTTTATTATTAATTATTTGCCTTTTCATTTTTTCTCCCAAACAGCCTTTCCCCTGCAAATTAAATTTTTTGATGCCTAATTCTCTAGACCATTTTCTACAATTTCCTACTCCCAAACCATTTATCGAAATAGAAATATCAATTAGTTTATTTTCTTGAAGAAAATTTGCGACTGAGATTGTGTGTTTGGTCATCACACTTTGTACTTTCGCGGAATTATTTTTACCTATATCTTTTGATAATCTTGTTTTGCATCTTCCAAAACCATGCCATTTCGCCATGATAATAAGTAATGCTTTATCCAATAATTTAATGAGATATAAAATAATTATATGCCTAATAAAAAAATATAAAATTTATTTTTATAAATTTATTCGATGCTTTGTTAAATAATTTTAAATTTGTCGTGATCTTGTGATTTGATAATGGCCAATTATTAAATTCCAATTAGATTAATAATCTAGAGAATAAAACTTTGCAAGCAACTAATCCTATTTGGGCGGAAGTTCAACAATCACTCCAAAAAACTTTAAGTAAGCCTTCATTTGAGACATGGATAAGGCCTGCTAAATTTAATTGTTTTGAAAATGGCCTATTAACTTTAATTGCTCCAAATACATTTTCTAGTGATTGGTTAAGAAAGAATTATTGTGAAACTATTGAAAAAGCTGCAAAGGAAATCTGCGGTCATGATGTAAAAGTTGTTTTTAAATCTGAAACGAATACCAGCAGCGATTTAACAAATGAAGATAAACCTAACGAACAGAACATTTATCATAAGACAAAATCTTTTTCTAGTAATAACCAAAATAATTCTTCAAAAAATCAATTCAAAAATCCTAATGGTTTAAATTTACGCTACGTATTTAAAAGATTTGTTGTAGGTCCAAATAGCAGGTTGGCTCATGCCGCAGCTTTAGCGGTTGCCGAATCTCCTGGGAGAGAATTCAATCCATTATTTATTTGTGGAGGAGTAGGTCTTGGCAAGACTCATTTAATGCAAGCAATAGGCCATTATCGAGTAGAAATAGATCCAGAAGCAAAAGTTAAATATGTATCTACAGAGACTTTCACAAATGATGTTATTAGTGGTATTCGAAGAGATGGAATGACAGCTATTCGAGATAAATATAGAAAAGTAGATTTGATTTTAATAGACGATATACAGTTCTTAGAAGGCAAAGAGTATACACAGGAAGAATTTTTTCATACTTTTAACGCTCTTCACGAATCAGGAAGTCAAATAGTTATTGCAAGTGACAGACCACCAAATCAATTGTCGGGAATTCAAGAGAGATTAATTTCTAGGTTCTCAATGGGTATGACTGCAGATATTCAACCACCTGACCTTGAGACGAGGACAGCCATCCTTCAAAAAAAGGCAGAACAAGAGAGGATGAGTCTTCCAAGAGATTTAATCCAATTTATAGCAGGAAGATTCACTTCGAATATTCGAGAGTTGGAAGGAGCATTTACTAGAGCAGTTGCATTTGCCTCAATAACAGGCTTGCCAATGACAGTCCAATCAATTGCTCCAATGCTTGATCCGAATAGTGTTGGGGTTGTTGTTACTCCAAAACAAGTTATTAATAAAGTGTCAGATTTCTTTAAAGTTTCTACCGATGAATTGATCAGTTCAAGTAGGAGAAAACCAGTAAGTCAAGCTAGACAAATAGGTATGTATCTTATGAGACATGGGACGGATCTAAGCCTACCAAGAATTGGAGATGAGTTTGGAGGCAAGGACCATACAACTGTTATGTATGCTATCGAACAAGTTGAAAAAAAATTATCTATTGATCCAAATATTGCAAGTCAAGTTCAAAAAATAAGAGATTTACTTCAAATAGATTCAAGAAAAAATTTATAGTTTTAATATTAAATAGAAGTAAAATTTCTAGGATCTTGATCATATCTATGCTTGAAAGGTATCTTATCTATCTCATTGATATCACTAAGCGATTCAATTTTATTTAATGATTGTCTTAATAACCTTGCCGAAATAATTGGCATATCTCTTGGAACTGAGATTCGATTTTTTAAGTATCTTAGAGAGATTCCTGAAAGTTTTTTAGGGATTAATACTTCACCTGTGATCATATGGCTCAAAGCTGATCTCAATGATTCGTCAAAGGATTCTTTATTGTATGGGTTTACCTTTAGTAAATTGTCTTTATGCTTTATCACTCTTTTAAGAGCAATTGTTGCATAATAATTAGACTCATAATTTTGGTTTAATTCAAAATTACCTAAACCCTCCCCAGTATCTATTAACTTAGAGAAAGTAATCTGTTGTTCATTGCTTTCTTTATAGCATCCTCCCATTTGTGGGGGTAAATCATGAGAATGAGTATGAAAATCTCCTTGAGTGCCTCTATAAGCACTGGTCCCTTCAAAAAGGGTAAGCCAGTTATCTACATGACGGTAATTAGATCTTAAATTAAACCCTTTGTAATAAGTAAGTGATGCATTCATTCTCTCCATATAGGGAACAAAAATTATATCTCCAACACCAGGCTCTATATCACCCGCGTTAGAAACTGATGGATCAACAAACCCTGATTTTGAGCTGCTTAAGATTTTATCGAGTTTAGAAATGGATTCTTTAAATCTTTTCTTTCTAAAAGAGTTATCTATAAAATTAAAACTTTCTCTGCAGAGCCAATTACACCAGGATCTGAAAATTTCTCTTTCTAACTCTCGAATTTTGATAAGGTGACTAGATTTTATAAAAGATCCAAGTGCTCCAAATTCATTTTCTAAAAGAGCTATGATATCGTCGCTTTCAGTTATAACTTGCCCTTTTAATTCAATTGCAGGTAATTTCCCTGATCTGACTTTTTCAAGGAACCAACTTTCTTTTTGGCCGTAGCAAAACATATTTATTTTCTTGACTCTGTATGGAATTTTCTTAAATTCAAGCCATAACCATATTTTCTGACAGTAAGGACACCAAGAATGCCTATCCCTATAGAGGGTAACTAATACATCATTTTCACTATGTCCAAATAATCTTAAATTTGCGTAGGAATTATTTATACCATGGACTCTATCAAGATCTTCAACTTCAAATTTATTTAAATCATCCCATTTCAAAATCCCATTCATTATTTGAATTAAAACTATAAACTAACGTTATAATAATTGATTAAAAAAGTCTTGGAATTTGAATTTGATTTAATTGTCGTTGGCGCTGGATCTGGAGGACTCGCGGCGGCTAAACGTGCGGCTAGTTATGGAGCAAAAGTCGCAATCATAGAAGCAAAACAAATAGGAGGAACTTGTGTGATAAGGGGATGTGTGCCTAAGAAATTAATGGTTTATGCAGCTAAAAGTAAAAAAAATATGGATTCTTCTGAAGGATATGGATTAAAAAATGAAGGTATTAATTTTGAATCAAATATTTTGTTGAAGAATGTTAGAGAGGAGGTTTCTAGATTAAGTAATTTACATAGAAATTCTTTAAAAAAGTTTAACATAACTATTTTTGAAGGTTTAGGAAGATTTATTACTCAAAATGAATTAGAAATTATTTGTCCAAAAACGAAGAAAATTAAAAACAAAATAAGTTCAAAAAAAATTCTTATTTCAGTTGGAGGTAAACCAAAGAGATTAAATATTCCTGGGGCAGATTTGGCATGGACTAGCGATGATATTTTTGAATTAGAAAAGTTTCCCAAATCGATATTAATAGTAGGAGGTGGATATATTGCTTGTGAATTTGCTTCTATTTTCACAAATTTAGGTACTGAAGTAACTCAATTAATTAGAGGTCATCATTTACTTAATGGTTTTGATGAGGATCTTTCTTCATGCCTAGAGGAATCACCTACTTTTACTGAAATCAATATAATCTCCAATACTCAATTAAAGTCTATCAAGAAAGTAAATGGAAATCTGGAATCTACCCTAGACTTTGGAGATAAACTCCTAACTAATAATATCCTTATAGCTACAGGAAGAGAACCAAATCTTTTGCCTTTAAATTTAGATTTTTTAAATCTAGAGATGGATGGCCAATATTTAGATGTCGATGAACTTAATCAAACAAGTAACGCAAATATTTTTGCAGTTGGCGATATCATAAATAAGCCAAACTTAACTCCGGTAGCAATAGAGCAAGGGAGAGTTTTTTCGGATAATTTTTTTAATGGCCAAAAAAGAAAAGTAAATTATGAATATATCCCTAAGGCCGTTTTTACTATTCCAGAAATTTCAACAGTTGGCTTAAGTGAGAAAAGAGCTAAAGAGATTTACTCTGAAAAAGATATAAAAATTTTCAAATGCAAATTTACCCCCATGTCTAATACCTTTAAAAAAATTAAATCAAAATGTATGTTGAAGATTGTAGTTCATAAGCTAACTGACAAAGTCCTAGGATGTCATATGTTTGGAGAAACATCGTCTGAGATAATTCAAATGGTATCAATTTCATTAAATGCAGGGATAACAAAAAAAGACTTTGATATTACTATGGCTTTGCACCCCACTATCTCAGAAGAATTTGTGACTATGTATGGATAAAATTATGAATTAGAAAATTTTAAATTTTCCTGAACAATCAGAAATACTATAAGTAATGCAAAGTAAATAAATAAACCTATCCTTAATTCAGAAAGGAAGTTAAATCCATTCAAGAAAAGTATCTTATCGAGAATGTAGAAAATATAAAGATTAAGCAAAATAAATCCTTCAATTCTTGTGATTTTCCCTTTGCTCCAGAAAATTGGTAAGCATGCAAAGGTAGTTAAAACCATAAAAGGTAAGTCAACTTTTATTAGACTCTGTTCAATTACTAAACCTTTAAATCCTGAAAAAATACTGCAACTTCCAAGGATTAAAAGTTGATTGAGTAAATTACTTCCTATTACATTCCCAATCGCAAGATCTGTTTTGCCTTTAAATGCAGCAATTATTGAAGTTACTAATTCTGGTAAAGATGTCCCAGTTGCAATGATAGTTAAACCAATAACAATTTCATTTACACCCAAAAGAGTAGCGAGCATTTGAGAACCATTTACTAAAATATTTGAACCAAAGCTTAAAAGAAATATTCCCAATATTAACTTTAGTAAAATATTCATTTTCCCTTTATGGTTATCTTTTAATTCTTCAATCTCTGGTTCAGCATCTTTTGTCTCCTCTCCTTTCTCATTGATGGTATTAATTTCCCATATTGTATTTAAGATTAAACAAAATATTAGAAATACCCCTGCTTGCAATGTTAATAAGCCTGTTGATGACATAGCCCAAACTGCACAAGAAATTGCCATTAAAAGAGGCACATCTCTTCTGACTATTCTGCTTTTTACTTTAAGAGGTGTTATCAATGAGCTTATGCCCAAAACAACGAGAACATTAAAAATATTGCTTCCAATTACATTGCTTGCCGCAAGCGAATCACTGCCTTTTAAAATTGAACTCAAACTTACCAACAATTCAGGAGAGCTTGTTCCAAGAGAAACAACTGTCAAACCAATTACTATTTGAGGTATTCCTAAAATTAAAGATAAAAATATGGCTCCTTGAATAAAGAACTCTCCTCCAGCAAAAAGTAAAATTACGCCTAAAACTATTTCTATTATTGGAATTAAGAAATCACTCATATTTAGGATTTAATTTAGATAATAAAAATTTTCATTATTGGTTAATAACTATCCTCGAATATCTATAATTTATTGTCAATTTTAATTTGCTGTTAAAATTGATTAAATAGAAAAAATTTTGAAGACTTTAAACATAATAAAACCTGATGATTGGCATTTACATTTAAGAGAAGGTCTTGTATTAAAAAATATCATTCAGTTTACTTCGGAATATTTTGGAAGAGCAATTGTTATGCCAAATACTAAAAGTCCCATAACATCAATCAATAGAGCTATTTCTTATAGGAAATCTATTGTTGAAGCTCTACCAGAAAGTTCTAAGTTTGAACCATTAATGACAATGTATCTCACAGATAAGACCGATAAAGATGAACTAATAAATGGTTTCAAAAATAATGTCTTTTTCGCTGCAAAATTATATCCTGCTAACGCTACAACTAATTCCAGTCATGGAGTTAGGAAAATAGAAAATTTATATAAGATCTTTGAATCAATGCAAGATTCTGGAATGCCTCTTTTAATTCATGGGGAAGTGACTGATTCTGAAGTAGATGTATTCGATAGAGAAGAAGTTTTCATAGATAAAGAACTTTCTCAAATAACCAAAAGATTTCCAAAATTAAAAATCGTTCTAGAACATATAACCACCTCTTACGCAGTGGATTTTGTGCAAGAAAATAATATTGGGGCTACTATTACTCCGCATCATTTGCATATAAATAGAAATGCAATGTTTTTTGGAGGCTTAAATAGTGATTTTTACTGCTTACCAGTTGCTAAGAGGGAAAATAATAGACTCGCTTTAAGGAGAGCGGCAACAAGTGGGAAAAAATGTTTTTTCTTGGGGACTGACTCTGCTCCACACCTTAGGAAGTGGAAGGCTTTTTGCGGATGTGCAGGCATTTTTAATTCGCCAGTAGCAATAGAAAGCTACTTAACAGTTTTCGAAGAGGAGGATGCTCTAGATAATTTTGAAAAGTTTGCAAGTTTGAATGGACCTAATTTTTATAATGTCCCACCAAATAAAGAACAATTAAAATTAGTTTCTAGACCTAACAAAATTAAAGAATATATTGATGTTGTTGAAGAAAAAAATATTGTCGGACAAATAAAACCATTTCATGCCGGTGAAACTTTACAATGGCAAGTAGAAGGAATAGTAAATTAAAAAATTAGATTTAATCTGAAAATTAAAAGTGTAAATATTCCAATTTTTCTTGGTTAAATGGGTTACTTTCAGCTACGATAAAAAAGCGCAAATTCCTATTGGGAGTGTGGCGGAATTGGTAGACGCGCCGGACTTAAAATCCGTCGAGCGATTTAGCTCGTGGGGGTTCAAGTCCCCCCACTCCCATTATTTAATTATTTATTTTTAGTTCTGACGATAACTTCCAATAGTTGTTATGTTTTAACTAAGCAACCATAAATTAAAATGGAAAGTTTTTTCAATAATTCATTCGCTACTTTAATTGCTTATGTCGGAATTATTTTTACCTATTTATTCGTTATCCCATTGTTACTATTTTACTGGATGAATAATAGATGGAATATTATGGGCAAATTTGAAAGATTAGGAATTTATGGCCTAGTATTTCTTTTCTTTCCAGGTTTAATTTTATTTTCTCCATTTTTAAATCTCAGACTAAAAGGAAGTGGTAAAGGGTAAATAATTGACTAAAGGAAAAGTTATACAAATAGGTTTATTTATTTCATTAATAGGATTAATTAGTTATAAATTTGCACCGCAAAATGGTATCGATAATTTTACAGCCATTACTCTATCAAGTTGTCTCTTAATTTTGATTGTTATTTCTTGGGTAACATCTTATGTTTATAGAGTTGTAAATGGAAAAATGACTTTTATGGAACAAAGGAAGCGTTATAGAAAAGAGTATGAAAAAGTTGTCAATGATAAACTAGAAACCAAATTCAACTCATTGTCGAAGGAAGAGCAGCAAAAACTTATGGAAGATTTAGAGAAAAATCAATAAATTTTTCATATAAAAATATCTAAAAATTATGAAAGATAACAAAATCCAAATTACTAAAAATGAATCTTTATCTAAGGTAGATGAAATGTTTTGTGAGTTAAAAAATAAAAAAAAATTTGCTTTAATGCCTTTTATAATGGCTGGGGATCCCAATATTGAAATAACTTCTGAGATCTTATTAAGGTTACAAGAAAATGGAGCTGACCTTATAGAATTAGGTATCCCATATAGTGACCCACTTGCAGATGGACCTGTTATTCAAGTGGCAGCCTCTCGTGCCTTAAAGTCAGGTACTAGCTTAAGAAAAGTAATTAAACTTTTAGAGTCTTTAAAAGGTAAATTAAATATTCCCATCATCCTTTTTTCTTACTTGAATCCATTACTATGCTTTGGCTTTGAAAGGTTTTGTGAAATGGCATCTGATGCTGGAGTTTCTGGACTAATAATTCCTGACCTCCCTTTGGAGGAAGCTTATAAATTTTCTAAAATAGTTAGTAAACATTTTATGGACTTAATTTTATTGGTAGCGCCAACTACTCCTTTTGAAAGAATGAAACAAATATCAAATCATACAAAAGGCTTTACTTATTTAGTAAGTGTTACAGGTGTCACAGGGGAGAGAAACAAAATGGAAAATAGAGTAGAAAATCTTATTGCTAAATTAAAAGATGTAAATAGTAATCCAATTGCTGTTGGTTTTGGAATATCAACTCCAGAACATGTTAAAAAAGTTCGTGAGTGGGGAGCAGATGGAGTAATTATTGGGAGTGCATTTGTAAAACGAATCTCGAGCTCAAGTGAAAAAGATGTTGTCGATCATGTTGGTGAGTTTTGTAAAGAAATGCGTTTAGCTGCTGACCAAAAAAAATATATACAAAGATAATTTATTAATTAAAAGAATTATTTATAGAAAATTAATTAAAAATGTTATGACTAATTTAATTTATTTTTGTTGTTTTTAAGATTCTTCTGTAGGTAATAATCTGATTTGTTTTCTTCCGAGCTTAATTTCGAATTCATCACCTGCTTTTAAATCAAGAAGGGCTGTATATGCTTTACCAATCAGAAGATTTCCATTGCCTTGTACTGTCGCTATATAACTAAGTTTTCTTCCACCTTTTCCAATACCCGCAACTCCAGAATCACCAAGATTAACCCCTTTTGCTTCTAAAAGTGCTTCATAGAATGCGGTAAAATTTAAGCGTTCACCTCCGTTTTTCTTAGTGGAAACATAACCACAGGCGCGAACTAGCTCAGATTTGCTAACATCGCCAAGTTCTTTAACTTTTGCAAGGAGATCGCTACCAGTTAGCATAATTAATTATAAGAAAGTTGCATTAAATAACATAGCAATTTGCGTGTAATATATGCAATTATTTAGTATGTATTTATTCTATTATTTATATTTAAAAATGGAAAAGTTTGTAGTTTTTGGAAGGTACTGTGAAGATGCAATTTCTAAAAGGGAACCATTTCGTGAACAACATCTTAATAGACTTAAAAACTTAAAAGATCGAGATATTCTAGTTACATTAGGACCAACAAAATGTACCAAATATTTGTTTGGAATTTTTAATGCTAATGATGAAAACGAGTTGAAAGATCTCATTGAGGAGGATATATATTGGGAAAAAGATATATGGATTAATTATGATATTTATCCCTGGATTCAGGCATTTTAAATATGATTTACGAAAAAAATTTAGTAATTATTAACTATTAATTAAAAAGAACCAATTATATTAATAGTAGATAATATTTTTAATTTTAATAATTCAATTATTTATAAAATCAGTTTGTTTAAACGATATTTGTGTAAAGAGTAGTTTTAAGAGGTCATATCTTTTTTAAATTAAAAATATAATATTTAAAATATTATTTATTGACTAGTATCTTGATTCATCTGCTTTACTAATGAGTCGATATCTAATTGATTATATGGTGGTGTTTGTTTCATTTCTCGATAATCGTTATTGATATTATTTAACCATTTTTGCTCAATCTTTATAAGATTTTTTGCAATATTGAACATGCCCCCTTTTTTATATAACTCTTTAATTTTGAGAATAATTTCCGAGGTTCTGCTCGATTTAATATTTAATTCATTTGCTAAGTCTTTTTGGGTAAATCCATGCGATTTTAACCAATCTTTAATGAAGGAGACGAGTTCTTTTTCTTCCTGTATAGATAATTTACCCATTTAATAAAAAGGAAATAACTTATTAAGCTTATTCTCTGCTCTTGCTCTTATTGAGGGAGTCATGTATTTGCTCCATATACTGAGTACTGCTGTGAGGGCTACAAAATCATCACTAAAACCAACTAAAGGCATAAAGTCAGGGAAAAGATCAAATGGCATAATCAAATATGCTAGAGCAGCCATTAATGAAACTCTTACTTGTGCTGGAGTATAAGGATCTATTGCCATCTCTAAAACTTCTAAAGCAGGCTTGGCAATTGTTCTTCCTGCTTTAATCAGAATCTTGATAATGACATTTTCATCAAATGTTGAACTCTCTAAAACTTCAGCATCATAGATTTTTTCTTGGGTTTTGTAATGCTCTTTCATCCTTATAAATGAAATTTAAATATTTTTAATGGAATTTTTAGCTAATACTATCAACTAATCCATTCTGTATTCCTGCTTTCCTAAGTTTTCTTAAAGCACGTTGAACAACTTGTCGGCAATATTCCCTGCTACAACTCATATGTCTTGCAACTTCAGCTAAAGTTCTCCATTCATTTGAGCCGTCTAAACCAAATCTTAGACTTACTATCTTTCTTTCTTTCTCAGTTAAATTTGCTTTATCTAATAACTTCCAAGCCGAGGCTGTCCTTTCGGCTAATTCGGCTAATTCCATTGGGGGAGTTTGATCACTTGGAAGAATATCAACCAACTCGGAAGGATCTGATTTTGATTTAACAGTACCTTGAAGACTAACAGTGATGCTTCTCAATTCACAAGAAAGGAGTTCGTCAATTTCCTCTTTGGTTATTTTCATTTCTTCAGCTAGCTCATCACTAGTGGGTGGAATACCCTTAAGTTGCATAAGCTTTGATTTTGCTGATCTTAGTTTTGTAAGTTTTTCATTAATGTTAACGGGGATCCTTATCGTTCTACTTTGAGTTGACAATGCTCTGTTTAAACCTTGCCTAATCCACCAATAAGCATAGGTGGAAAATCTATGTCCTCTAGACGGATCATATTTTTCTACGGCCCTTGTAAGACCTAATGTCCCCTCTTGAATTAGGTCCAGTAATTCTAATCCTTTCCCTTGGTATCTCTTGGCAAGGTTGACAACTAGTCTTAGGTTGGCTGTTATCATCTCATTTTTAGCTTTTTCACCAATTTTGATCTTTTTTCTCTCAGCTTCGGAATATTCACAAGCGGGGCCTTTACCTCCTGCCTCTTGACATCTATTAACAAGCACAACCATTTCTTGGACTTTCCTGCCCATTGTGAGTTCTCTTTCGGGAGTCAAAAGTTGATGACGACCTATTTCACCAAGAAAATCGCTTAATGAACTCACGATTTACCTCATTGTTAATACATTTAACTTATAGTCAATTCAGTAATAAGCCATACATGTAATAATTAATTAATAATTAATTAATAATTATTAATTAGTTAATTAACATTATTTTTTAAATTTTAAGGTTAAAAAAATTAAAAATTTTAACTATTTAATTTTTTCTTCTTGATTCTAGAACAGCAAGTACATCTCTCCACTCAACTCCTTTATGCATAAGGGCTACTTGCAGATGATAAATTAAATCAGCAGCTTCATTTGAGATTGAATTTTTATCATTATCTTTGCAAGCCATTATAAATTCTGCAGACTCCTCTCCTATTTTTTTCAAAATAGTATTACTACCTTTTGTCAATAAATGATTTGTGTAACTTTTTTCTGATGGATTTATTGATCTTTCGTTAATTGTATTGAATAATTCAGAGCAAATATTTGAGAAGGGAGTTGTTTTTTTCTCTTTTTTATCAGTTTGATTAAGTTTGATTTCGTTGAAAAAACAACTTTTTTCCCCAGTGTGACATGCTCCTGAACCATTTTGTTCAATCAAAAGGATTAGTGCATCATTATCGCAGTCGAATCTTATCTCCTTAAGTATTTGGGTACTTCCACTTGTAGCTCCTTTTCTCCAAATTTCGGATCTTGATCTACTCCAATAATGAACTTTTGTGGTTTCAAGTGTAATTGTCAAAGATTCTTTGTTCATCCAAGCAAGCATAAGAATTGATCCGTCAAGCCAATCTTGTGCTATTGCAGGGATTAACCCATAATTATCAAAGCGTAGATCCTCTATCGAAAAATTAGTTGAATAAGTCATTATGTTAGTTATGTTAAATCCTACTCAATGTGTTTTATTAAAAATTATCCTAACAGTTAATTGATGTATATTCATTCTCTGAAATTTTCATGCAGCAAAAGTTACGAGGATTTTCCCTGTTCACATAGGCAATGGCGCCATGAAGGCCACTGCAGATTTGTGCATGGATATTCAAGATCATTCACCTTTTGGTTCACAGCAAAAAAATTAGACCTAAATGGTTTTGTTGTCGATTTTTCAAGTCTAAAGCCCCTAGAAAATAGACTAAAGGAGCAATTTGACCATACTTTTTTAATAAATAAAGATGACCCTTTGCTGAATTACTGGGAAAAATTACATGACTTAGATGCTTTAGATCTGAGAATTATGGATAATGTTGGAATGGAGTTCACCTCTGAATTAATTTGGAGATGGGCTAATGAATACTTACAGGATAAGGATAAGGGCAGAACATGTTGTTGGAAAACAGAATCAAAAGAAAATAAATCGAATAAAGCAAGTTATGAGGAAATTCCTGATTGGTTCAAATCTTAGATTTAAGTTGTTAATTTTATAGTCATATAGGATTCTTTAATTACGATATTTAATCAACATTTATCTCTCCATTAACCAGATAAATATTAATCTCGTCTTTATTAAGGTAATAATTATTTAATATATTATTTGAAATTTTTGTCTCAATTTGTTTTTGAATAATTCTTTTTAAAGGCCTTGCACCATAGGCATTATCGAAACTATTTTCGACAAGTTGGTTAATTGCTTCATCCGTAATTTTTAATTTTAAGTTTTTTTTGTTAAGTCTTTTTTCTAAATGTTGAAGCTGGATTTTTGCAATTTCTTTTATGTCATTTAATTCTAAATTATTAAAAATAACTATTTCATCAAGTCGATTTAAAAACTCAGGCTTGAAAAATTTTTTAATTTCATTATCTACAACTTTTTTAATTTCATTTGTATCTTCTTTTCTAATTGATAAATCGTTTATTGATTGACTTCCTAAATTACTAGTGAGAACAATGATTGAATTTTTGAAATTGATTGTACGACCTTGACCATCAGTAATGATTCCATCATCAAGAACCTGTAAGAGAATATCTAAAATATCTTTGTGAGCTTTCTCTATTTCATCTAGGAGTACTAATGAATAAGGATTTTTGCGTACAGCTTCAGTTAGTTGACCGCCTGATTCGAAACCTAAATATCCAGGAGGCGCACCTATAATTCTGCTCACTGAATGCTTTTCCATATATTCAGACATATCCAGTCTTGTAATTGAAGAATTTGAATCGAATATTATTTTGGCTGTTACTTTACTTAGCTCTGTTTTCCCGACACCAGTTGGACCTAAAAAGAGAAAACTGGCTAATGGCTTGCTTGGATCATTTAGACCAGTCCTTGATCTCTTAATGGAATCTGCAACAGCCCTAATTGCACTATCTTGACCAATGATTTTTTCATTAAGGATTGACTCGAGGCTCAAGAGTTTATCTTTTTCTGACTGGTTTAAGTTCTGTACTGGAATAGAGGTCCACTTTGAGACAACTTCTGCAATATCATCACAAGTTACCTCTTGTCTTAAAAGAATTGTATCTCCATTTTTTTGGGAATTTATTAGGGACTCACTTTTTTCTTTCAATTGTTTTTGTAAAGAATTTAAAGTTCCAAATTCTAATTCTGCTGCTTTGTTGAGGTCAAAACTCCTTTTGGCTTGATCTATTTGCAATTGAACAGATTCAATTTCTTCTTTTATGGTGCTAATCTCATCAATTTCATCTTTTTCTTTTTTCCATTGAGCGCCTAATTCTGCCTGTTTATCTTTAAGAGATATAAGTTCATTATTGATTTTTTTTAATCTTTCTATAGAAAAATCATCCGTTTCTCTTTTTAAAGATAATTTTTCCATCTCAAATTGTAGAACTTTTCGATCAATTTCATCAATTTCTTCAGGTTTGGAAGTTATGACCATATTTAATCTTGAGGCTGCTTCATCGATTAGATCTATTGCTTTGTCAGGAAGAAATCTATCGTTAATATATCTTTCGCTAAGGGTTGCAGCAGCAACTAAAGCATTATCAGAAATTCTCACACTATGATGAACTTCGTATCTTTCTCTCAATCCTCTTAAAATTGATACAGTATCATCTATTGAAGGAGCATCAACTTTTATCTTTTGAAATCTTCGTTCTAAAGCAGGATCTTTTTCTATATTTTGTTTATGTTCATTAATAGTTGTAGCACCAATACATCTTAGTTCTCCTCTCGCAAGCATTGGTTTTAATAGGTTGCTTGCATCTAAAGAACCTCCACTAGCGCCTGCACCTACTACCGTATGAATTTCATCAATAAAAAGAATAATTTTACCGTCTGATTCTTTCACTTTTTTTAGAATATTTTTTATTCTTTCTTCAAATTCTCCACGATATTTTGCTCCAGCTAAAAGTGAACCCATATCTAATGAAATTAGTTTCCTATCTTGTAGCGCATAAGGTACATCGCCATTAATAATTCTTTGAGCTAATCCTTCTACAATGGCTGTTTTGCCAACCCCAGGTTCTCCAATAAGAACTGGATTATTTTTTGTTCTTCTACTCAATATTTGAATTGTTCTTCTAATCTCTTCATCCCTACCAATAACTGGGTCTAAAATCCCATCTCGTGCAGATTGAGTCAGATCGATACCATATTTTTCTAAAGACTGATTAGAACTATTAAATTCATTTTTTACTGCCGGATCTGACTTCATTTTCTTTATAATTTCAAGAAATTCTGGAATACCTTTTTGATTTAAAATTTGAAATCCATATTTATCATCATAAGTGAAACCGTAAACTAAGTGTTCTGTTGATATCACTACATCATTTAAAGTATTTTTAATATCATTCGCCTTCAAAAATATCTTGTGAAGAGTATCACCAATATATAAATTATCTTGTTTATTTTTCATTTTTGCCTTCTTATTTAATGAAGAAATTATTTCCCTCTTAAGATCTTCTAGATTTACATTATTATCTTTTAAAATCTTTTTTGTAATATTGTCCTCTTTTATAAGAGCTAATAATAAATTATCAGAGTCTACGTTTTGTTGATAATTTTTATAAGCAATTTCTTTGGCAAAAATAAAATAGTTCCAAGCAGAATTAGAAAATTCGCTTGGAACTATTTTCATCAATCAAAATTTGGGTATGACTATATTAAATATTAAGTCAAAAAGAGTGTTTAACTATTTAGAAAATCTATTCAACAATAACTTTACCTACCATTCCAGCGCCTCTGTGTGGCTCGCAATAATAATCATAAGTTCCAGCAGTATCAAATGTTTCTTCCCAAGACTCTCCTGGAGCAAAAGCTAGGTCCGCATGACTTAATTCTTCATGCCCATCAAAAACAGCATTGTGAGGGGCAAGTTTATTATTGACGAATTTAACTGTATCACCAGCACTAATGGTTAGTGTACTTGGTTCAAATGCAAGCATTCCAGCATCTGTTCCAAGTTTTACTTCAACAGTCTTCGCTGAAACTGATGAAATACCTAGACCTAGAGTTAAAACTATTGCAAATAACCCTGCAAAGATTGAACGTAACATAATAAAAATTTGCTTATTTATACATATTACAAGGCTTTGGTAACCTAACTGCGAGAATTTTAATTGTTATTACAGCTTGGTAACTTTGATAACCTTAAAATATCATTCAGTGACTTGGCATAACTTTTAAGTTTAAAAGTCTCAGGATTAGTGATGGGAACATGATTAAAGTCATATTTTTTGATACTAAAGCTATCCCAAGGAGTAGTTTGGATCGGGAGAATTCTTAATAATATTTTTAGAATTTTTTTTGTAAGGGGTATCGCAAAAAATCTCCTCATATTATGTCTTTTTAACAGTGTAATTATGGCATCATCAATTGAAATGAATTTTTGACCTAGAACAAATTTTCTAAAGCCTTTGTATTGCTCTTCTTTATGATTTCTAATTAGAAACCCGCAAATCTTGGCGATATCATTTGCGTGTATAAAGTGAAATTTAGAATCGAGCTTTAAAAATCTTGCTAACCAAAGCCATTTCCCAATTTCTTTCAATCCACTAGTTAAATAACTCACAGGATATTTACTTTTTTTTCCAAGATTCCCTCCAAAAACCAAGGTAGGGAAAACAGCGAATGTTTTTTCTGCAAATGAGCTTTCTCTAAGTCTCTGGAAACATTCATATTTTGTTTGAATGTACTCTGTTCCATAAATCAATGATTCCCTCATTAATTCTGTTTGGGTATCAAGAATACTTGCTGTTGAAAAATAAATAATCTTGTCTAACTTCTCAATATCAAGCATTTCTAGTAATTCTTCAAAAGCTTTAATATTTACTTCATAGGTTCTTTTTGGATCTCCCCAAGCTGTAGCAGTATGTATTAGGTAATTAATTTGACTAATTTCCTTTTTATACCTATTTGATTCCCTGATATCGCAAACCATTAACTTGACTTTTTTATTTTCTTGAACAGAAATTGGTAACTTATTTTTGTCTCTTACCATTAGATAAAGCCTGAATTTTGTGTTTTTCAAAAACCAATTAACTAAATATTGGCCAACACATCCATTAGCGCCTGTTATTAATAAGTTTTTATATGCCAAGACTTTGACTAGTAAGTGAGTTTTTTTCCATGTTCAAAAAATGTTTGAGCATTTTCTTCTGGAGTCCCAGGTAAAATTCCATGACCCAAATTAAGAATATATTTTCTGCCTTTAATTTTATTGAAAGTATTATTTATCCTTTCTCTTATTGATTCTTTGTTTCCGAATAAAATGCCAGGGTCAACATTACCTTGAATTCCAATCCCTCTAGGGATTCTTTTACAAGCCTCTCCAATATCTACTGTCCAGTCTAATGAGATTATATCTACTCCAGTTTTTGCCATTCTTTCTAAAACTCCAGCACTACCTGAAATGTAAAGAATTATTGGTGTTTCAGGGTATTCCGCTTTTACAATTTCAACAACTTTTTTTTGATACGGCCCAGCAAAGATATCGTAATCTTGTGGACTTAGTTGGCCTGCCCATGAATCAAAAATTTGTACTACTTGCGCTCCAGATTTTATTTGATATTTAAGATATTCACCAATAGATTTTGCAAAATGATCAAGAAGTTTATGAAGTAAATCTGGTTCATTAAAAGCCATTGATTTTATTAAAGAATAATTTTTACTGCTTTTACCTTCAACTACATATGCAGCAAGAGTCCAAGGTGCGCCAACAAAACCTAAAACTGTTGCCTCATTATTAACATCTTTTTTTAGTGAAGTAAGAACTTGCCCAACAAAACTTAAACTCTCAGTAGGATTTAATTCTTTTAAATTTTCTACCTGGTTGAGAGTTCTTATTGGGTCCTCAATAATTGGACCTTTACTTTCTATTATTTCAAAATTTATGCCCATCCCTGGAAGAGGTGTGAGAATATCTGAAAAAAGGATCACACCATCCGGTTTGAAAGCATGAAAAGGCTGCATTGAAATCTCATATGATAGTTCTGGATTCTCAGACCTCTCTCTAAAGCTTGGGTAACGCTCTCTTAAATCTCTATAGATTTTCATATATCTTCCTGCTTGCCTCATCATCCATACTGGAGGCCTATTTACTTTTTTACCTAATGCGGCAGAAAGTAGTAGTGGTAAATCTTGACCCATTTTAAATTTGATATTTTTAAAAAAAATTAAAATCCAACTTAAAAATCTTACAATGTAGAGCAGAGCAAAAGCATTATATGAACATTTATATGAAGCACTAAGTTAAATGAGTCTTCTTATTTTTTTGATTGATGTTTGAAGATACTCACACTTAATGGGGGTAAAGCAAGTTCTAGAGCATTTTGATAATCATGAATATTGTAATTTATAGTTTCTTTACCCCCCATATTTCCTTTGTTGCTGCCCCCGTATCTAGAGCCATCTGAATTAAATATTTCTTTATAGAATCCTTCAACTGGAACACCTACCTTGTATGACCCATGAGTATTAGGTGTAAAGTTAGCAACAACAACAAGCCACTCATTGGTATCATTTTCTCTTCTCATGAAACTTATAACCGAATTAGATTTGTCATTACAATCAATCCATTGGAATCCATAAGGATCAAAGTCATTTTTCCATAATGCAGGTTCATTTTTATAAAGAAAGTTTAGGTCATCAATCAAGTTTCTGATACCTTTATGAGGCTCAAATTCTAGTAACTCCCATTGCAGATCATCCCAAACATTCCATTCTTGTCTTTGCCCAAATTCCATTCCCATAAATATCGTTTTTTTACCAGGGTGGGTCCACATATAAGTTAGTAATGCTCGAGTATTTGCATATTTCTTCCAGTCATCACCAGGCATTTTATGCAAAAGATGACTTTTACCATGGACAACCTCATCATGACTAAGTGCAAGCATAAAGTTCTCTGTGTAGTTATATGTAATTGAGAAAGTTACACTATTTTGATGGAATTGCCTAAACCAAGGATCTATTTCAAAATAATCAAGCATATCGTGCATCCATCCCATATTCCATTTCAAGTTAAACCCTAACCCTCCCATATCAGTTGGTTTGGTCACCATTGGCCAAGTTGTTGATTCTTCAGCGATAGAAAGTGCACCCGGGAAGTGTTGGAAGAGTACATGATTAGCCTGTTGAAGAAATTTAACGGCTTCTATATTTTCATTCCCACCATTTTCATTGGGTATCCATTCTCCGTCTGGGCGGAGATAATCTCTGTAAAGCATTGAAGCTACTGCATCTACTCTTATGCCATCAATATGAAACTCTTCAAACCAATAGACGAGGTTGGCTACTAAGAAATTTCTTACTTCGTTTCTGCTGTAATTAAATATTAGGGTCCCCCATTCTTTGTGTTCACCTATTCGTGAATCTCCATGTTCATAAAGATGACAACCATCAAAAAATGCTAAACCATGCTTATCTTTTGGAAAATGACCAGGCACCCAATCAAGAATTACGCCGATGCCCTCTTCATGACATTTATTTACAAACTCTCTAAATTCATTTGGGGTGCCAAATCTACTTGTTGGTGCATACCAGCCTGTAACTTGGTATCCCCATGAACCATCGAAAGGATGTTCAGATATTGGCATTAGTTCAATATGAGTAAATCCTCTCTCTTTAACGTAAGGGATGAGTTTCTTGGTTAATTCTGGATAAGTTAAAAATCTTGTTCCAGGTTTTAAATCGGCTGCAGGCACTGGGTCTCTTGGTTCACCATTTTCCTCCAGATATTTATTATCTATTGATTCATGTAGCCAACTTCCTAAATGCATTTCATAAACTGAAATTGGCTTGTTAATTTGACTAGAAGAGTCTCTATTTGAAATCCAAGAACTATCATTCCAATTAAAGTTTTTCAATTTTGAAACTATTGAACCATTTTGAGGTCTGATTTCATGAAGGAAACCATATGGATCAGATTTCTCATAAATATGACCTTGTTGCGTTCTTATTTCGTACTTATATGTGTCGCCCTCTTGCATTGTTGGCATGAATAGTTCCCAAATTCCCCCTAATCTTTTTTGCATTGGATGATGTCTTCCATCCCAAGAATTTATATCTCCAATTATCGAGATTGATTTTGCATTTGGAGCCCAAATGCAAAACATTACTCCTTTTTGATTCTTTTCTTCAATGAGATGTGCTCCCATTTTTTCCCAAATATGATGATGATTACCTTCTGCAAAAAGATGTCTATCAACTTCTCCCATCCACTCTTCTCTATATGACCAAGGGTCATGTTGTTTATGTGTAATCCCTCCTCGTGAAATATTTATTTCGTAATTATAGTTTGGATTTTCAGGCAGGATAGCTTCAAAAAGCCATTTATGGTTTATGCTTTCTGCCTTATAGGTTTTGTTTTTAAAATTTATTTTAATTTCGTCGGCTTCAGGCATCCATACCCTTACTACCCATTTTTCTTCATAAAAATGAGGACCTAATATTTTTAATGGATTATCATTGCAACAATTTTCTAAGTTGATAGCTTCTGATTTAATCCAGTCTGCTTGAATTGTTTCGATCATGACTGGTAGATATTAAGGATTAATAATATCAAATGATTAACCAAAAAAATAATTATCTATAAAAAAAGGGGGTCATTTTCATAAATGTTTTATTAAGGCTAAAACTTAGAGTAATAACTCTATGATTTGCTGAAGGCGCTCCAACATTTCCCTCCCCAAATCCAGGATTAACTCCAATAGCGGGATAAGCTGATGCAGATATAGATAAGCGAAGCTTGCTATCTTTAATCAAACAAATATTTGTTGGCTGCATAGTTATTTGATAAATGCATTCTTCACTTATTTTGGAGTTTTTAACCCTTAAGAATCCGGTTGAAAATTGATTCACCTTTTCATTCCCTTCTTCAACTAGAGATAAAGCAAGGCAGATATCGAAATTGGGCTGATCACTTTTTACTTGAATTTCTAATGTGGGAACTCCTCTTAAATGTTGATCTTCTTCAAAACAATTGGTTTGAAAAACACCTACATCTAGGCGTTTATCTATAATACTTCTATCAAATTTTCCTGGATTTGGACCTAAATGACCACCGTCAGAGGGAGTAGGTCTCCATGGGTCATTAACAATTGTGAACCATCCTGATCCTTGTGAATTTATGGTCAGACTTCCATCTTCAACCTCTAAATTTGCTGTGCCATCGCTTTTTAGCCCAAAAATAAATTCAGGATAAAATTTATTATCTAATTCTTCCCATTTATTTAATGAAATATTCCATATTTTTTTCTCGCCTTTTAAATTCTTAGAATTAAATTTTTCATCTGATTTTAAATGTTTATCAAAAAACTTTAATAAAGACTCTTGTGATCCCTCCCACCAATTTAGATGTGTCGCATTCCCAATAATAATCTCTGGGCTTCCACCAGCTTCTTTCGATTTTTTATAGAGATCAAAGGCACCTTTTAAATGTGGATCCCAAAGTCCTCCAATAATTAACATAGGTTGTCTAATCCATGTTGAAATTGTTTTAAATTCTTCAAATGGGCGAGCATTATTTAAATTTTCAAGCCATTCCAAAACAAAGCTATTAGGATCATATTTTTTTAAAATTTCAATTCCTTCTGTTAAATAACTTTTATTTTCTAAGGCTAATCTTATCTTCCTCCACTCAAACAAATTATTTTCTTTTTTCATTTTTAGTGCTGTGATTTGAAGCCCCCATGCAATATTGTTATGCCACCAATATGCTCCTCCATCTGAGCACCAATGATCCTTAATATTTATCCCTGTCATTGCTGGAGATAAACAATCGGGCGGCTTAGAATTTAACTCACCAGTTAGTTGAGTAAATCCTTGGTATGAAAAACCATATAAGCCAAGTTTTCCATTACATTCTTTTAGAGACCGTACCCATTCATGTGTTTCTGAAGTATCGCTAGCTTCTTGAGAAAAACCATTAAAAACTCCTTCAGAAGAACCCATACCTCTGACATCTTGAATTATGACCATGTACCCTTTGGAAGCCCACCATTCAGGGTGAGAATAGGTAATAGTTGAAGCTATTTCCCTGCCGTAAGGTTGTCTCATTAATAATGCTGGCCATGGCCCGTTACTATTAGGTACCCAAATCCTTGATATGAGTCTTACTCCATCTCTAAGTACTAAAGACTTCTCAAACCATCTTGAACCTGACATTTAGGCTTTAGATAATGTCTGGACAGTGCAGCCCAATGACGTAAATAGAAAAGATCTCTGCGTTAACGGGAGTTAACTTTTTTTTGTTTGATACATACTCTATAGCTTCATCAGAGTTAGCTGAAATGCCTTTTGAATTAAACTCTCTAAACTTATTACATAAATTCTTAGCTTCATTTGGATTCTTTTTTACAGTTTCCAATAAGTTAGATTGACTTAAGACAGGGTATAAAGAGTTGGAAAACAAAATTAAAAAAAATAATAAAGGTTTCATTATCACTAACTTTTTCTAAATTCTACATTAAAAAATTTTTTTATCCAAGATTTCCAATAGATTTGTCGATTTGACTAGCTTTTTTAATCCATTCTTTTAAGAGAGTAAAAGTTGTATCTGTCTCAGTTTTTACTCTAAGTATTCTTTCTAATCTACCAATTTTGCGTTCTAATTCGTAAGGGGTAGATAGTGATAATGATTTAAGAGAAGATATACCGCAATGTAAAAGTAGATATGCATGCGGTGGAGAAATTCCAATTTCTTTATTAAAAATAGCTATGGCTCTAATTTTCTTTAGATTATTCAATGTACATAGTGAAGATTTTCTTTGAATCTCATTTATATCTAAGTCCGAAAGATTACTTAATTTTTCAAAGTCAGTTAGATTATTTTGAATAAAAAAAGATTTCTCATGTCTAAAATTAGTTGGCAAAAAATCTAAAAAGGTTTTACTTTCCATTTTTTAAAAGACTAATTCATTTTGACATTTTTCTGAACTTCTCCTATAACCACTGGTTTACTTACACCATCTGAAATATTTTCAAGTTTTCTTATCTTTATTTTTACATTCGCACCAGATCTGCTACCTTTCCTTAAGTTTTCAGATAATTGTTTTAAAGTTGGTTCGATAGATTCTTCTGGAAAGTCATCATCTGCTTTAGCTATAATTAAATCGAACCCATTGTCATAAACAATTGGAATATATTTTGAACCTTCTATGTCAACCTTTTCGGAGTAACTTTGTATAAATGCCCAACTACTCAAAGAAAGCAATAATGAAAAAATAGTTGCTCCAATTATTCGAAATTTAAAACCAAAATTAAATATAAAAGCTGCTATTGTGCAAATGAAAAGAAAAATTCCAAATAATCCAAAAATTTTGGGTGTATTCTCTAATAGTTCAAAAAAAGACATTTAGTGGCTTTGACCTGATTAATTTCTTATATTTTGTAAGCCTACTCTATTTTTGGGCTCTAACTTGAAAAAAATTAGATCTCTAAATTTAAATACTAAGATACTTTTAGTAGGGACCCTTTTGCCCTTAGGTTTTTTATGCTCTTTTTTATTAAATAATTTTTTAAAAGAAACCTATAGTACTAGGAAGTTAGAACTAGAAAAAAGTATAGAGAATCTTTTAGATAAAAATGTTGATTTAGGTGATTATGTCGGGATTAGATTTCTAGGTATTTCTTTGGGTAATTCAAAAATTAATGATAAAAAAAATATAGATTCTGAAATTAAAGCCAAAAATGTATATGTGGGCATTATGCCTTTAAGATCTTTCTTAAAACAAAAATGGATTGTAAAAATAAGTCCTAAAGAAGCAGCTATAAATATAGATAGAGATTTTTTTAAAAGGAATAAACTTTATGCAAAAGATAGAAGTATAAAAAAATCACAATCAAAGTATGAATTAAACTTTAACTTAAACAAATATTCAAATCTAAATCTTAAAAATTCAGGATTAAAAACAAAAGTAAAAGGTTATCTTATATACAAGTCAAGTAATAAACAAATTATTGCAAATGTAAAATCAAATTTTGGTGAAAAAGGGTTTTTAAAATTTAAATTTAATAAAAAGTTAAATCAAGACTTTTTAAAACTGGATTTATTTTCTATCGGTTTAGATCTTGAGAATTCTGAATATATTATTGGAAATAGAAAAATTAGTTTTAAAAAAGGAAATTTTAAATCAAACTTTAAATTTCATAAATTACCAAATGAAACATTTTGCCAAGGAAAATTTTCCTTTACTAATTTAAAAATAAAATCGGAATCTTTCTCAGAAAATATAAATTCAGATTCAACTATTTTTTCTTGTGAAGATAATAATTTAGTTGGTAATTCAGAAAAATTAAATTATGGAACTTTGACTTCGAATTTTAATCTAAATTTGCCATTTAATAGAAGTTCCAATAATATTGATTTAAAAGGAAGTATTGGATATATCAATAGCCTCAATCCAGATATTCAAATATCGGGTAATATTCCCTATTGGTTTGATAAAAGAGGTATTAATTTTGGTGATATAGATACTAGTTTTAAAATAAATAGAACTGAATTATCTAATTTAAATATTTTCCGAAAAAATGATATAAGGGGTTTCATTACTGCTAAAGGAGAATTAAAAGGAAAAATTACTGATCCTGATATTTCTATAAACTTTAATGTTGATTATCCGCACTTTAAAGGTATCCGCATTAGAGAAACATGGGAGGGAGATATTAAAAATGAAAATAATGAATTTCTGCTAAATATGAGAAATAGATATTCTCCAATCCCTTCATTTCTTTCAATCAGGTATGATTCTGATCTTAAACTAGATAATGCGAATTTTATAAGAGTTTTTAACTCAAACAAAGGGACTATAGGAATAGTCAAAGAGGATGATAGTTATAATTGGCGAGCAGATAATTTTCCTCTTGATGAACTTGAATTATCTTTAAACAAAAATCAATACGATAGAATTGATGGAATTATCAATGGTGAGGGATCAATTTCGTTAGACCAGTCATACCTTTTTGGCCGACTTGCTTGGAGTTTAGGTAAATATAGAAATATTAATCTAGCTAATTCATTATTTGATTTCAATGTTAAAAATAATTATTTTTATATAAATTCTTCATTGTATCCAATTGATGGAGGAGTAATTGAAGTCGAATATGATTCAAATAAAAATAATCTTATTAATTCAGAATTCACGAATGTAAGCACTAGTTGGACTATCCTTACCGCGGTTGATATTTTTAACTTTGATAATAAAAAAGTTCTTCCCATAAGTAAATCGAATATTTTGGATGATTTGGAAATAAATAATGATAATAAATCATTTAAGGAGAGGATCGATTTTATTAATAACCTTATTGAAAATAGTAATGTACTAGAGGACAAATTTAATTTGCAAAAATATTTAAATAAATTTAGAAGTAGATACAATGGAAAAATTACTATTCAGGGCGATAGACCAGTAAATTATAAATTGAATGCAAAATTAAATGGCTATCTTGAAGTTCCTAAAGAAGACCAGAAGAATAATAAAGAGGAATTTTCTATTGATTTGGAAGGAGGATTATTAACAGGGAAAGGTTCTTTAATAATTAATAAATTACCATTAAGTACTGCAAATATCTTTTTAAATAAACCAAGAGATTTTCTTGGAGGGATAGATATGAATTTATTTTATGATCTTGATACAAAATCTTTCTCTAGTGCAATTTCTTCCAATAATTCATCAATTAAAAATAAAACAATAATATTTGATAAAGGACTAGTTGAATTTGATAATTCTGTTTTTGATATTGATTTTTCACTTCTAATAAATGATTCTGAAATCCCAATTACTATTGAAGGCTCAATACCTATAAATAAATCAGATAACTTAGATCTAAGATTGATTGGGAATGGAAAATTTATTGAGTTAATAGATTTTTTTGCTGATGAATACTTTACCTTTAAAGAAGGTGATGTGAATCTTAGAATTATTTTAAAAGGCACCTTAAATAAACCTCTATTAAATGGATTTGTCGTAATTAACAATTCTGAAATTGATTTTTTCAACAATATAATAAAAGATATTAATAGCATAATAATTTTTGATTTTGATTCTTTAGAGATCAATAATCTACAAGCAAAGACCGAAGATTCTGGAGAAATTTTTATAAAAGGTTCTTTGCCTTTCTATAGTAAGAATGAATCCGAGAAGGCGAAAATTAATTTGATAACAAAAAGATTTACTTTAGAGAAAGATAATTTTAATTTTTTAATTGATTCAGATATCGATTTAAGTGGATCATTTGAAAGTACTGTTTTGGGTGGTTCTCTATCTTTTAATAATGGATTTATCAATTTAAATAGTACCAATCAAAATAAAGAAAGAAAAAATCTTATTCGAAAAGAGGATAAAAAAGATTGGCCAGAACTCTATTGGAATAATGAAAAGAATATTGAAATAATTTCAAATGAAACAATTTTGAATTCACTTCTTTTAGGAGAAACTTTGCCTAATTATTTGGATAATTTGAGTTTTAATAATCTTAAATTAAAACTTGGTCCAGATTTTAAACTTCAATATTCAGAATTAATTCAAGCTTATTTAGATACCAAATTAGACCTTAATATAAACGGAAAGGTAGGTAAAGATTTAAATGCTAGAGGTCTAATTTACCTTAAAAAAGGTAGAGCTAATCTTTATACTACTCCATTTAAACTTGATAAAAATAAAGATAATTATATTTTATTTGCATCAAGAAGTGGAGTTGTTCCATTTATTAATTTTTCTCTGGTTAGTAAAGTTCCAGATTCAATAATACCTATAAGTGAAAATAATCAGGATTCAAACATCTCAGGCGATCTTGATGTAAATGAGACTTCTAGTGGTTTAGGGTCATTTGGGATTGGGAATTCAAGGCTTATTAAAATTGAAGCATCTTATGAAGGATTTTTAGATCAATTATCTTTTGCTGATGAAAATAGAAGAATCCAATTAAGGAGTACTCCAAGTTATAACAGATCACAAATCATTGGCCTTATTGGAGGTAACTCTGCAAATTTAATCAATAGAGCATTTATTTCTCAACTTAATAATGCTGATGCATTTAGTGAAAGATTTCAGTTATCTCTATATCCAGCGATAATAGAAAATAATGATTCATTGAATAATATTTTTTCCAATGAAAATTTAGATATAGAGAATGATGGTCAATCATCTTCTAATGAGGAATTTTCTTCTGAGGCTTGGATAGCTGAAATAGGTCTTGATATTACTGATGCGATAAATTTTGCCTTTCAAACGGTTCCAGGTAGAGATGATATTTCACCTTTGGGAATTTTGACTTTTCAGGCAAACCCAAACTTAGAATTATTAGGTTCTTATGATTCCAATGGTTATTGGAAAAGTCAAGTTCAATTATTTTTTAGATATTAACTCAGAAAGAAATTTACTTTAAAGAATCGTTAATTTGAATTATTATTAGATTAACTAAAAAATATTATGGCTAATATCTTTGAAGTTCCTCAACCATGTAATGATCTTCTAGAAAAAGCTGAGAAAGTTCGTTTGGCATCAATAAAAATAAGTCAGGCTGAAAATCAAAATCGAATTAAAGCCTTAAATTTTATGGCTGATTATCTAGAAAAAAATTCTAACGAAATATTAGAGGCTAATAATGAGGATTATTTAAATGCAGAAAAAAAGGGTATTTCTAGAGCTTTACTTTCTAGATTAAAGTTATCAAAAACAAAATTAAATTCAGGAATTGAAGGGGTAAGAAAAGTTGGAGACTTGGCTGATCCTGTAAATCAAGTTCAAATAAAAAGAGAGCTTTCAAAGGGGTTGATCTTAGAGAGAAAAACTGTACCAATTGGAGTTTTAGGGGTTATTTTTGAATCAAGGCCAGATGCCGTGATGCAGATTAGTTCTTTAGCAATTAGATCAGGAAATGGAGTAATGCTAAAAGGTGGTAGTGAAGCCAATTTAACAAATGCTTCAATAGTGAAAGCATTGCAAGAGGGTTTAAATGAATCAGGTCTTGATAAAAATGCAATATGGTTATTAACAAACAGAAAAGATAGCATGGCGATGTTAAATCTTGAGAAGTATATTAATTTAATAATTCCAAGAGGAAGTAATGCATTAGTTAAGTTTATTCAGGAGAATACAAGAATTCCTGTGCTAGGCCATGCTGATGGAATTTGTCATTTGTTTATAGATATTGAGGCTAATCTAGAGATGGCTTTATCAGTCGCTTTGGACAGCAAAATTCAATATCCTGCAGCATGTAATGCTATCGAAACTTTATTAGTCCATAAAGATATCGCACCAGCTTTTTTAGAAAAGGCTATCCCTCTTTTTAAATCTAATGATGTTAAATTAATAGGAGATAAGAGATCAGTTGAATTAGGGTTAAAGTATGAGGCTAGCCTAGAAGATTGGAGAACTGAATATTTGGATTTAATCCTATCGATAAAAATTGTAGATGATCTAGAGGAAGCAATCACACATATTCAAAAATATAGTTCAAAACATACGGATGGAATAATTACTGAAAATTCAAATACTGCCAATAAATTTATGAATGTAGTTGATAGTGCAGGTGTTTTTCATAATTGCTCTACTAGGTTTGCAGATGGGTTTAGATATGGATTTGGAGCAGAAGTTGGTATATCTACTCAAACTCTTCCACCAAGGGGACCTGTAGGTCTAGAAGGTTTGGTCACTTATAAATATTTCCTAAAAGGTGATGGGAATATAGCTGATGATTTTTCATCAGGAAAGGCTATCTATACACATAAAGATCTTTAAAACTTTTAAGGATGGAAACTTTTTTAAAAATTGAGAATATTAAACTTTGGGCAAGGGTTGGTGTTCTTGATGAAGAAAGGGAATTGGGACAACTATTTTTATTAGATATATTTTTGTGGACTGATTTTGAAAAATGTACAGTAAATGATGATATAGAAAAAACAATTGACTATTCAAAATTAGTTCAAATTTTAAAAGACCAATCAAAGAAAATATATTGTTTCACAATCGAAAAATATTCAAACGAAATTTTAGAAATCATTGATCAGGAATTTAAGCTTTCTAAAGTTAAAATTATTTTGACAAAATGTAATCCTCCAATCACAGGTTTCGATGGGAAGGTTTCAATAGTAAGAATTCTCGAAAATAATTAAAGTATTGGAAAAAAGAAATCCTATTATATTGATTCATGGTCTTTGGAATAATTCAAGTATTTTTTCTTCTATTACCTCAAAACTTGATGATATTGGCATTGAATATTTTGCCCCAACTCTTAAGCATTCATTTGGAATGACTTCAATTCTGGATTTGACTAATAAATTAAACGAATTAATTTTAGAGAAATATGGTTCAGAAAAAGAAATAGATATTTTGGGATTTTCTATGGGAGGAATAATTGGTAGATACTGGCTGCAAAAATTTAATGGGTATAAAAGAACAAGAAGATTAATATCTATAGGTTCCCCTCACAAAGGAACTTTGATGGCTCAATTAATACCTAAATACCCCTTTAGAGGAATATCAGAAATGAAAATAAATAGTAAGTTTTTAAGAGAACTCGCAAATCATGATTTTTTTCTTGATGAAATTGAGTGTATAAATTTCTTTACTTATTGGGATATGATGGTTTTCCCTGGCTGGTGGACAAATTTAAATTTTGGAAAAAAAATATCAGTAAAAGTATATAAACATAGAAACCTTGTAAGAAATAAATCTGTGGTTGACAAAATAATCGATGAAATTATTAAGTAGCTCCAGATAGACCTAAGTGCCTTATTAATGAATCAGTTTGTGGCTCTCTTCCCCTGAATAGTTTAAATATGTCTAACGGAGGTAGGCTTCCTCCTAAGCTAAGTATTGTATCTTTGAATTTCTTTCCTATTAACTTTAAATCTTCAGAGTTTTCTAGATCAGCTTCTTCAAACATTGAAAATGCATCAGCACTTAGAACTTCAGCCCATTTATATGAGTAATATCCTGCAGAATATCCGCCCGCAAATATATGACTAAAACAACAAAGAAAGTGATCTTCTTGAATTGGTTCAATAATAGTAGTTTGTTTTGCAATTTCTCTTCTAATTTCATCTGCTGTTTTACCTTCGTTTTTATCAATACTACTATGCAATCTGAGGTCTGTTATTGCAAAATGTAGTTGTCTAAGAGTAGCCATACCACAATTAAAAGTTCTATTTTTTAGGAGCTTCTCAAAATTCTCATCGGATAATTTTTCTCCTGTTTTGTAGTGCTTAGCAATATTCATTAGTGTATTTTTATGAAAACACCAGTTTTCCATAAATTGACTTGGAAGTTCGACTGCATCCCACTCAACGTTGTTGATGCCAGCTGCTTGAGGAAGATTTACAGTAGTAAGCATATGTTGAAGACCATGGCCAAATTCATGGAAAAGTGTCTGAACTTCTTCAAAACTCATCAAACTAGGTTTATCTTTTGATGGTGGAGTCTGATTACAAACGAGATAAGCTACCGGGAGAGTCTTTTTGCCAACATTATTTTTATTCAAACATTCATCCATCCAAGCCCCTCCCCTTTTTGATTCAGGCCTCGAATATGGATCTAGGTAAAATGATGCTATTTTGTCATTTTCTTTATTGAGGATATTAAAAAATAAAACGTCATCATTCCATAGAGGTGCCTCATCAGTTGCCTCGACTACTTTAATTTCAAAAAGCTTTTCACTTAATTTAAATAAACCTTTTAAAACATCATTGAGGGGGAACCAAGGTCTCAAAGACTCTTGATCCAAATTGAGCTTTTCCTTTCTAAGAAGTTCGGACCAATAACTAATATCCCATGGCTCCATATTCTGTGATTTTGGAAATCCATTAGCTTTAGAAAACTTATCGAGGGTTTCTAATTCAGTTTTTGCGGTTTTGAATGCTGGCTCTCTCAATTCTTCTAAAAGGTTTTCGACATTTTTAATTTCTTTCGCCATTTTCGTTGACAAACTTAGTTCTGCCCAACTTTTATAACCGAGAAGGTTAGCCTGTTTAGTTCTTAGAGATAATATCTCTTCAATAATTTGAGAATTATTTTTTTCTCCTTGAGATGCCCTACCAACGAATGCTTTATATAGTTTCTCTCTAAGGTTACGGTCGGTGGCATATGTCATAAATGAAGTATAAGTTGGTATATCTAGACTTAATTTCCAAGGCCCATTTTTGATATCGACTTCTTCATCTTTTTTTAAGTGGTTGTGTGCAGAAATTGCCATCAATTCAAGTACTCGTTCAGGAAGACCATCAACTTCAGATTTTTTATTTAATATTAAAAACCATTTATTAGTAGCATCAAGAACATTATTGCTGAAGTCTGTTGATAGTTTTCCAAGCTTTTCTGAAATTTTGTTGAATTCTTCTTGATTATTCTTTTGTAGTGAAATTCCTCTATGTTGCATCTCAAGAATTTCTTTATCCAAAATTCTGTTTTTGATTTGATCAAAGTTATTTGTCTCTTTAAGCTTGACTAAAGAATTGTAAATTATTTTACTTTGTCCGAATTTATTGCTCAAGCTAATAATATCTGGAAGAAATTTTGAATAAATGTCTCTTAGGCTTTCAGAATTATTTACTGCATTTAAGTGACTTATTACTCCCCAACTCCATCTGAGAATTTCATTGAGTTCATTTAAGGGATTTATTACATTATCCCAATTTAAATCATTGTGAATCAAATAGTTAGATAAATTTTTCTCTATATTTTTAAAATCTTCAGCTATCTTTGCTAGTACTACTGGAAATTGTTTACTTATGCTTTCGGGAGTAAATTTTTTAAATTCAGGTAATTCTCCATGTTTAAAAATTGAGGTATCCATTTATCAAAATAATCTAATTAACTAGAGTTGGTATTAATCCTATTAATTTAGCTAGAGTGAGCTGCTGACTGAGAGCATTCGTTGAAGATTCATATAAATTTATTGCGATTTTTGGCCAAAAACCTATCACCAAAGTAGGCAACAATAAGCTGAACCCAATAGTCAATTCTCGACCATTCATCTCTTTAACTGTAGCTAGTGCAGGAATTCTGGGGCCAAAGAATACTCTTCTGCACATTGATAGTAGATAAATTGGTGTTAAAACTAAACCTATAGCTGCAATAAGAATGGTTATCGATCTAAAGATAGAGCTGAAACCTTCTTGACTAGTGATTCCTAAAAATACAGTTATTTCACTTATAAATCCGCTCATTCCAGGTAGTGCTAGAGAGGCCAAAGAACTTGCCAAGAAAAAAGCAAAAGTTATTGGCAGGACCTTTGCTAAACCACCCATATTTGGTATCGACAGGGTATTTGTTCTTTCATAGAATGAGCCCGTAACAAAAAACATTGCTGCAGCGATAAGTCCGTGGCTTATCATTTGGAGCATCGCACCACTTATACCTAAAGCATCTACTGCTCCAATCCCTAATAGAACAAAACCCATATGACTTACAGAGCTACATGCAATTCTCCTCTTAACATTATCTTGAGCAAATGCATTCAGAGCTCCATAAATTATATTAATGATTCCAAGAATAATTAGAGCAGGTGCAATTTGAAGATGAACCTCAGGAAGTATTTGAACATTGAATCTTAAGAGGGCATAACCTCCCATTTTTAAAAGTATTCCTGCCAGTAACATTGAAACTGGAGCATTAGCCTCTCCATGAGCATCGGGCAGCCAAGTATGTAATGGAAAGATAGGAAGTTTTACTCCAAAACCAATTAAAAATCCTAGATAAGATAATAAAGCTAGGCTGCCTGTCACATGTTTATTGGTTAAATCGGTAATATTTAAAGTAAAGGTATCACCACTCAAGGCAAGTGCTAACCCACTTATTAGTATTAATAAAGAAGCTAAGGCTGTATAAAGAATGAATTTAGTGGCCGCATATAATTTCTTTTTCCCACCCCAAATAGCGATAAGAAGATACACCGGAACTAATTCAAGCTCCCATGCCAAGAAAAATAATAGAAAATCTTGAGAAAGGAAAACTAATGCCTGTGCTGATGCTTGGACTAATAAAAGAGCAAAATATAAATTAGATTTTTTCTTAATTTTCCAACTAGCCGCAGCTGATAAAAATGTAATTAACCCACTTAATGCTATTAAAGGAGCAGATAACCCATCTACGCCAAGAGACCACTCTAAGCCTATTGATGGTAACCAGGAAGCTCTCTCTACCAGTTGTAAAGAGCTATCTGAAGTATTGAATTTTTGAAAAAGGACACCGATTATTAGTAAAAAATCTATAAATAAAAAACTTAATGAGATATTTCTAGGGAGTGTGTTATCTTCTCCTTCTTTTGAATTCAAGAAAGGCACTATTAATGCCCCAATTAAAGGAAGTAAAACTATTGATGATAGCCAAGGAAAAGATTCTAAATTCATTTATGTAATGAATAATTTTTTTATTCTAGTTGAAGTTGTACTAGCTTGAGACTATAACATTAAAAATGCCTAAGTAAAACTACTTACCAGAGATAGTACTAAATTGGCTGCCGGTTGTTTGAACGTTTAAGAATGGCGCTCTGCTTGCCACACCTGAATTCTCCCATGCTTTCACCATGGCTTGACTTACGTTTTTACCATTTTCTTTTTTACACAAAGCTAAGATACTTGGCCCAGCCCCACTAATTGCGCATCCTAGAGCACCTGCATTTAGTGCGGCATCTTTCACTTCTAATCCACCCTTAATAAGTTTCCATCTGTAGGGTTCATGCAGTTTATCAAACATTCCTTCTTTTATAAGTTCCGCATTCCCTGCTTTTAAGCCGTTAAGTAATAAAGTAAGCGCACCCATATTTGTCACTGCATCTGATATAGGTACATTCTTGGGCATAACCTTTCTTGCTTCACTTGTACTTAGACGAATTGCAGGTATTGCTACAACAGCTTTAATAGAATCGTGCCAATCACATCTTATGATTCTCCATCTCTGAGAAGAAGACCTCGCTGTCAAACATAGCCCACCAAGAAGAGAGGGCACTACATTATCAGGATGACCTTCAATATCAATGGCAAGTTCAAGGAGTTTTTCTTTTGATAATGGAGAGTTCATTATTGCATTTGCTCCGATTAGTCCAGCAACTATTGCTGTAGCACTACTTCCTAGCCCGCGTGCAGGCGGCACTGCCAATTTAACTCTTGCTTCAAGTGCAAAAGAATCCATTTTTGCGCTCTCCCATACTTTCTGAGCTGCTCTAAAAACTAAGTTTTCAGGTCCTCCTCTTAGGTGATTACCATCTGTACTTTCCATTATTAAATCAAATCTATCTCCAGCACCTTCAATTCTTGTAAAAATAAACTCATTATACAAATCTAATGCTGCTCCAAGACAATCGAATCCGGGCCCTAAATTGGCAGTTGTTGAAGGTACTGTTACCCTTATTTTTTTTCCTACTTCAGGAATAGACATTTTTTTTAGGTTTTTAAAAGCATTTTTGCTCTGCAGGCTGCACTAAAAAGTCCAAACTCTTCATCTAAAATTATTTTCATAGGTATTGTTTTAAGAATATCTTTTAATCTTCCCTTGTCGAAAAATTGTTTTAAAAATAAATCTGATTTAAAGTTTTTGAAATGTTTTGATGCGGTCCCTCCAGAAATCCATAACCCGCCAAAGCATAATTCTTGAAGAGCAACATCTCCCAATAAAGAGGCATAAGCACCTAACCAAATCCTCTCAACTTCAATCATTATCTGATCCCCTTCTTTGGAAAGTTTACAAATTTTTTCAGGTAGTTCTTTTCTCGCAGTATCAAAAATTTTAATTTTTTTTAAATATTCTTGTAAAGGATGGTCTTGGGCATCAGGTTTGCTAAGTCTCCATTCGGCAATTCTTGATAAACCAGTGCCGCTAATAATTCTTTCACAAGATATCCTTTCAACTTTTAGGTAATTTTTAAGCCAAATTTTTAATTCCCATTCTAATTTTGACTTTGGAGAGTATTCAACGTGCCCTCCTTCGCTGGCAAGAACTCTTACTTTGGTCCCTGATATTAGGCCTCTTGCAATGCCCAAACCAGTACCGGCTCCAACAATGGCATGTAAATCATTGTTAGTACCTTCAGAAAGGGATCCATTTTGGATAGTTGAATATTGATTTTTTTTTAAAAAAGGTATTCCATAAATTTGAACTGCAAAATCATTAATAAGCTCGCATTGTTCAAAATTAAATTTATTTTTTAATTTATTTCCTGAAATATTCCATGACAAGTTCATGATTTTTGCGTTGTTGTTAGATAAAGGACCAGCTACAGCGAAACATGCAGAAGAAGGATGGGTAATATTTTTGCATTCATTTTTAAGAAAATCTTCTAGAATCAGTTCAAAAGAATCCCAATCAGAAGATACATATTTCTTTTTGAATAACAATTTAGGCGAATCATCATTTATTACTCTTTCGAATATTCCCAATAGAACCTTGGTACCTCCTAAATCACAAGCCAGAAAATTCATCTATTCGAAATTATTCTGTTCTCCCTTTTTTTTCTATTAATTCATCAATAAATTTGTATAGATTAGGTAGGTCGAAGATTCCTAAATTTGTTCCATCTAAAGCTCTTAAAGCGACTGAATCAATTTCCTCTTCTTTATCTCCAATAACTGCAATTAAGGGAACTCTCCCGAGAGTTGCCTCTCTTATTTTATATCCTATTTTTTCATTTCTAATATCAACTTTTGATCGGTATCCTTTGATATTTAAAAATTGATTAAATTCTTGACATTTTTCTATATTTCTATCAGTAATACTTAATAAGATTATTTGATAAGGAGCAAGCCATATTGGGAATTTTGCCTCATATTGTTCAATTAAGATTCCGATAAATCTTTCAAAGGATCCTAAAATTGCTCTATGAAGCATTACTGGATTTCTTTTTTCATTATTTATGTCTACAAAGGTTGCATCAAGTCTCATTGGCATTGAGAAATCAACCTGAATAGTTCCGCATTGCCAGACTCTATTAAGACAATCTTTTAAGGAGAATTCAATTTTTGGACCATAAAAAGCCCCTTCTCCCGGTTGTAGTTCCCATTTTAAATTTTTATCATTCAATGCTTTGGTAAGAGCCTCTTCTGATTTATCCCAAATATCATCGCTGCCTACTCTTTTTTCAGGACGAGTAGATAATTTGATAATAATTTCATCAAAACCAAAAGTTTTATAAACCTCAAAAACCAGCTCAATAAAGGTAGACACTTCTTCTTGAATTTGCTCTTCTGTGCAGAATATATGTGCATCATCTTGTGTGAAATTTCTCACTCGCATTAGGCCATGTAATGCTCCTGAAGGTTCATTTCTATGGCATGAACCAAATTCCGCAAGACGAATAGGTAAATCTTTATAACTTTTTAAACCTTGATTAAATACTTGAACATGGCACGGACAGTTCATCGGTTTTATTGCATAAGTTCTATTTTCTGAGGAGGTTGTGAACATATCATCTCTAAACTTTTCCCAATGTCCTGATTTCTCCCAAAGTGATCTGTCAACGGCTTGTGGAGTTCTTATCTCTTGATAGTTATTTTTCTTAAGTATTTCTCTTATATACTTCATAAGCACTTGGTAGATTGTCCATCCATCAGGTTGCCAAAAAATCATTCCTGGAGATTCTTCTGATATATAAAAAAGGGAATGTTTTTTCCCAAGTTTTCTATGATCTCTTTTTTCCGCTTCTTCAATTCTCGTCAAGTATTCATTGAGTTCTTTCTCTTTTGCCCATGCAGTTCCATATATTCTTTGTAATGATTCATTCTCACTATTACCTCTCCAATATGAACCTGATAATTTAAGTAATTTGAAGTGTCTAAGATGTCTTGTATTTGGAACGTGAGGACCTCTACACATATCAATGTATTCTTCATGCTTATATAAATTTATGAGGCCTTTATCCTCAATCTCTTCAATAATTTTTAATTTAAAAGTTTCATCTCTTTCTTGAAAAGTTTTAATAGCTTCTTTTTTAGAAACTTGCAAAATCTCAACATCATAATTTGTTTTTATTAATTTATTAATTCGTTCTTCAATTTTTTTTAAGTCATCAGGAGTAAATCTATATTCTGAAAAAATATCGTAGTAAAATCCATCTTCAATTACAGGACCTATGGCCATTTTTATATTTGGGTAAATTTGTTTAACTGCATGACCAATAAGATGTGCAAAAGAATGTCTAATGATCTCAACACCCTCTTTGTCTTTTGAGGTAATTATTACAACTTCGGCGTCCTTTTCTATAGGAAGAGTTGCATCAAGAAGAACATCATTTACTTTCCCAGCAATTGTTGCTTTGGCTAATCCTGCACCAATACTCTGAGCAATTTCTAGAATCGTTACAGATTTTTCAAAAACCTTTTTTGAACCATCAGGTAATGTAATTATTGGCATAATTTATTTCTCCATTTCAAAAAATCCAAGTTTAGATTTAACTCTTTTTAGAGTTTGATTTGCTAAATCTTCAGCCTTTTCTTTCCCCTCTTTAAGAATATTATTTAATTGATATGGATCATTAATTAAGACTTTATATTTTTCCTGAATAGGTTCTAGAGATTCTATGAGTTGTTCAGTAATTAATTTTTTAAATGTCCCCCATCCAGTCTCCGATAATTCATTTTCGCATTGGGAAATTTCTTTGCCAGATAATATTGAATAAATCATCAGAAGATTTTTAGATTCCGCTCTTTCAGGATTATTAAATTCTATTCCAATATAACTGTCACTTTTTGCTCTCTTTATTTTCTTAGTGATTATTTCAGGAGTATCTAACAAATTGATCCTACTGCCTTCGTTCGGATCACTTTTACTCATCTTTTTTGAACCATCAATTAAACTCATTATTTTTGAACCATTCTTCATGATGATTGGTTGAGGGATCTTTAAAATATTTTTATCCTTACTAAATCTGGCATTAATTCTCTGTTGTGCAATATCTCTCGCAAGTTCAAGATGTTGTTTTTGATCCTCACCTACTGGTACGAAGTCAGCATCATAAAGAAGGATGTCTGCAGCCATAAGTATTGGATAATCAAATAATCCAATAGATACATTATTACCTTGTTGTATGGATTTTTCTTTAAATTGAATCATTCTTTCCATCCAATTTATTGGGGTCATGCAATTTAATATCCAACAAAGTTCTGAATGCGCTGAAATCTGACTTTGGACAAAAATTGAGCATATATTAGGATCTATCCCACAAGCGACGTACAAAGCCGCTGTAGAGATAGTGTTTTTAGATAATTCTTTGGGATTATATGAGGCTGTTATTGCGTGCAAATCAACTACACATAGAAATGTTTCATATTGTTTTTGAAGCGTAACCCAATTATTTATGGCTCCAAGCCAATTCCCAATATGTAAATCACCAGTTGGTTGAACTCCAGAAAGAATTCTTTTTTTATTTTCCATCCTCTTCTACTTCGCTAGATTGGATCTCTTCAGTTGATGAACTTTTAACAGGTCTTGCAAAAGGGTCAGGCGCTGTTTTTGTCTTTTCTTCATAATGATTTTGTGATTGTCTATTCGGAGAAGAGTTTTTATTATTTTTTGCATATTCTGTGATTGATTCAATCAATTTTTCATCTTTGATCATTTCGCTAAGTGTTCTAACAGAGAAACCTAGAACTGCAACCGTAGATCTCAATTGAAAGGTCTCTTGTATTGATTTAACAGCTTTCATTTCGTTATCACTCAATCTTATGCGAAATCCTCCTCCGTCTCTTCTGCCGCCCGATCTATCTCTGAAATTAGATCTTTCATTGTTAGAACGACCTCTATAATTTTCTTGTCCAGGATTATTGCTGAAATTTGAATTAGACATCTTGATTTTTCTTAAGTTATTTAAATAGTCTATTAACTTAGCATCTTGTTATGCAATAAGTCTTTTGAAAAGCCTTAATTTTTTATCTTTTGATTAACGACTTATGAATTTTTGCTTTTCTCATTCATAACTTGCATTAAAATAAAATTAGAAAAATCAAGTATTGTGTTTGATATTAGTAAAGACAACCTTTTAAAGGATTTCATAAAGTTTCCGAAAAAAAATCTTATTATTATTCTATTATTATTATGTTTTGGGGAATGGTTTGTCAGTGACCTAATTCATTTTGCAGGAGGCTCGATAGGATTTTTTACGTTGTGTTTGGGGGGATATTTTTACTTGAAGAATGATAAGCCTAAATTTAATGAGCCAAATAATTTAGATGGTTGGATAAATCTATGTAATGAAGATTTAAATTTTTTTGAAGAACTTGAAGCAACAAATGAATTAGAAAAACAGAATTCAAAAAGACAAAAAACACTTGAATCGATTCTTAATAGATTTGAAAAAGAAAAAATAAGTTTCATTGGGCAAAAAGATTATCAAAGTTGTCAGTCTGTTCTAAAAAGTCATTTTAAAGTAGATAAGTTTGACTTTGATTTATATGAAAAACTGCCTAAATACAATTCTTCTCAAGTTATTCCAGAAGAGGCTTTGAAAAGTGATGCAATCTTGTATTTTTTAAACCTGCCTTTGTCGGCAAATGATTTTTTGTGGCTGGAAAAGTTTCCTAAAAATATGCCAATCTGGTTAGTGGCTTTAACTTCCAACGAAATAGAAGCCAAAAATCAGATAGAAGATCTAAAGTCGCAAATTTCAAGTGACTTTATAAATAAAATTATTACTTTTGATGTGAATAAGAATGAAATAATAAATATTCCTTTTTCGTTAAGGAAGTTTTTCATAAGTTCATCTAAAAATATTGAAAACACAAAAAAAAGGCTTTTGAAAGAACTTCATGTTGCTTGGCAATCTGAAATTGAAGGGATAAGAAGAATGCAGTTAAAAGGTATACAAAGAAAAAATCAAATTCTTGTGGCGACAACTGTTTTCTTATCTCCTATCCCATCAATTGATGTTATGGCAATGACAGTACTAAATTCATTAATGATTAAAGAAATTAAGTCTATATGGGGATGTAGTTGGTCTCCTGAAATTTTAGATAAAGTTTCTAAAGAGATTTTAAAGACTGCAATTGCTCAGGGGGTTATTGAATGGAGTGGACAGACTCTAATTGGCATAACAAAATTACATGGACCAAATTGGCTTGTTTCTGGAACATTTCAGGCTGTAAGTGCTGCTTATTTAACAAGAGTAGTATCAAGTTCTTTGGCTGATTTTATGGCAATTACAAAAGGAGTAGAAGAACCTGATTTGGATTTTATAAAGAAAAATTCTGAGAAAATTGTTGAAAAAGCTTTTGAAAAAGAAAAAATAAATTGGCAAGGATTTATTTCTGATCTTAGAAAACCACTTATGAAAATATCTTTTAGTTCATAATCTAGTATGAAGGTTAAATATGAGAAAAAAAATTCTTTTTTTTAGTTTGTTACTTCTGCTTTCTCTTACTTCAAGCTCGTGCAAAAGAATATCAAATAAAAATGAAAGTAAAGAAGTAATACTGGCAAGTTTCACTGTTTTGGCGGACATAATTAGCAATGTTGCTAAAGATGATTTTATTGTTAGATCAATAACGAAACCTGGAGTTGAAGTTCATGGCTACCAACCAACTCCGAGCGATTTGGTAAATGCCTCTAGTGCTTTTGTTTTTATTGATAATGGATTTGGATTTGAATTATGGGCTGAAAAATTTGTTTCTAATTTAAAAGTTAAAAGAATTACTGTCGCGGAAGATTTAGATCCTATTTTTATCAGTGAAGATTTTTATAAAGGGAAACCCAATCCTCATGCCTGGATTTCTCCAAAAAGAGGGATCCTATACGTAGATATTCTGGTGGATTCTTTATCAGAATTGAGGCCATCCAAAAGGACATTATTTGAAGCAAATGGAAAAATTTATAAAGATAAACTCTCTAAAATAGATAAAGAATTCTCACTTTTTATTAAAAACTTAAATAAAGAAAGGAGGTATCTAGTAAGTTGTGAAGGTGCTTTTTCGTATTTAACAAATGATTATGGATTAGAGGAAGTTTATTTATGGCCAGTTAATGCTGAGAGTCAAATTACGCCCAAAAGAATGACAAGAACAATTTCACTAGTTAAAGAAAAAAATGTCCCATCTGTATTTTGCGAAAGTACTGTAAGTAACGAATCTCAAATGATTGTTGCAAACGAAACTGGGGCTAATTTTGGAGGAAATCTTTTTGTTGATTCATTATCTGATGATAGTGGCCCTGCTAGCTCCTATATAAAAATGCTTGAGCATAATTTGAATTTAATTAAAAAAGGGCTTTTTTGAATTATGGAATCAATTAAATATCACAACTTTAGGATTGATGCAGAAAATATTTGCGTAGATTACAACGGTAAGGTGGCTTTGTATGATGCCAATTTAAGATTGAAACCTGGCCAGATTTGTGGGTTAGTAGGGATGAACGGGGCTGGTAAAACAACTTTTTTTAATGCTCTAACTGGCTTTGTAAATATTTCAAAGGGAAAAATTAGAATTAATGGAGAGTCTGTAAGATCTGCTCAAAAAGATCAGACAATTGCATATGTTCCTCAGAGTGAGGGAATTGATAGTCAATTTCCAATAAATGTTTGGGATGTAGTGATGATGGGAAGATATGGTTCGATGAACATTTTTAGGTGTCCTAGAGAGTCTGATGTTCAGGCGGTTAAAGATGCTATTGAGAGAGTTGATCTTACTGATCATTTATCTACACCTATTGGAAACTTATCTGGAGGTCAGAGAAAACGAACTTTTTTAGCTAGAGCAATTGCGCAAAGGGCGTCAATATTACTTCTTGATGAGCCTTTTTCAGGTGTTGATATAAGAACTGAGAAACTTATCTCGGAATTATTTATTCAATTTAAAAATGAGGGGAAAACTATATTATTATCAACTCACGATATGATTCATGTCCGTGAATTTTGTGATTTGGTTCTTTTAATAAATAAAACTGTTGTAGCGTATGGCGAGACCTCTGAAGTGTTTACCCCTGAAAATATTACAACTACTTTTGGAGGAATCTCACCTGATTTCTTGTTTGGACCTGAATCCTAAATTTTAAATTATATGGAGCTCTGTTCTTTTTTAACTTTAGATTCATTCATAACAGACCCTTTAACTCATGACTTTATGAGAAAAGCACTTCTTATGAGTTCATTAGTGGCAGCTGTTTGTGGTTTCCTATCTAGTTATTTAACTCTTAAAGGATGGGCTTTAATGGGAGATGCAGTGTCACATTCAGTAATGCCTGGTGTTGTGGTTGCTTATGCATTAGGTCTTCCTTTCTCATTAGGGGCATTTATTTTCGGAGTTGGTTCTGTAGCATTGATAGGGTTTATTAAGCAGAAATCTAGGGTTAAGGAAGATACTGTTATTGGGTTAGTATTTACTGGATTTTTCGCTCTTGGAATTGTATTAGTTTCTAAAATTAAAAGTAATATTGATTTGCACTCTATCCTTTTTGGCAGTCCATTAGGAATATCACTTTCAGATGTAAAACAAACCATTTTCATTTCTTTATTGGTAGTAATCCTTTTATCAATTTTTAGGAAAGATTTGATGCTTTATTGTTTTGATCCTAGGCATGCAAAAACTGTTGGAATTAACGTATGTTTTCTTCATTATTTACTCCTCACCTGCTTATCTTTGGCAGCAGTTGTGGGATTGCAGTCTGTAGGAATTATTTTGGTAGTTGCTATGTTGATTACACCAGGGGCTACAGCATATTTACTTACGGATAAGTTTGATAATATGACAATAATTTCAGTATTAAGTGCAATTATCTCGAGCCTAATAGGAATCTACATTAGTTTTTGGTTTGATCTTGAAACAGGTGGATCAATTGTATTAGCACAAACTTTTATATTTTTATTCGCTTTTTTATTCGCTCCAAGATACGGAATATTTAAGTTAAAGAAATTTTTTGCTGTTTATAAATGATAGTGGTGGAAGAAAAGTTAAATAAAAATTGGTATTGGTGGCCATTATTTCCCTTATATCCTTATGGGAAAAAGAAAACAATCTTAAGAGAATTAATTCCTGATCAAATATGGTCCTTAGAACAAATTCAAGGACTTTATTATGTTGCGGTTCCAATAAGAATGACGGTAATAAAGGTTGATAATGGGTTGATGCTAATAAACCCACTGCCTCCTACAAAAGAATTAATAAATGAGTTAGAAAAATTAATTGCGATTCACGGCAAAGTAAAAACAATAATTCTCCCAAGCGCCTCTGGACTAGAACATAAAATCGGACTGCCAGCTCTTTCAAGAATTTTTAAAGATGCAGAAATTTGGATTTGTCCTGGACAGTGGAGTTTCCCCATCAATCTTCCACTAGATTTTTTAGGAATCCCATCAAAAAGATCAAGAATACTGTTTGAGGAAGGTACTCCACATACGAACTCATTTAAATGGTCTTCATTAGGCCCACTGAATTTAGGACTTGGAAGATATCAGGAGATAAGCTGTTTCCATTATTCTACGAAAACTCTTCATGTAACAGACGCAATAGTTGGAATAGACTCTACTCCACCTGAGATATTTAATTTTGATCCAACTCCACTTCTTTTTCATTCTAGAGAGAGAGGAGATGAACCTTTGATTGACTCCATTGAACAAAGAAAAAAAGGCTGGAAAAGGTTAGTCTTATTTTCATCTTTTTTGAAACCAGGTAAATTAAATATTCCAACTTTAAAAGAAATATTTAAGTATTCGTTCAAAAAAGATCTTAGAAATTGGAGATCTCATTTCGGTATTTATCCCTTTTTATGGGACGAAGATTGGGAATCCTCTCTTGTTGAAATAATGGGTGAAGATACTCCTAAGATTCAAGTGGCACCAGTTTTACAAAAACTAATTTTTCCCCGTTCAAAAGAAGTATTACTTAAATGGCTAGAAAATATCAAGTCTTTTGAAGATATGGAATATTTAATTCCAGCTCATTTTTCAGCACCTATAAAATTTACAATAGAAGATTGTCAAAAATTAATTAATGAAATTAATTCCCAAAAGTGGGACAAACTACCTGAGGATAATAAATTTTTGATGGGTTTATATCAAAAGTTGTTTGCACTAGGAATAATTCCTGAAGATGTAAATCTTTAAAACTATTATTCTTCAATAGACATGTTTTCATCATTTTTAAGAGTTTGTTCAAGCTCTTTTCTTTGCTCCATTTGTCTTAAGAAATATCCCGTCATCATTGCAGAAGATAATAAATTAGCAATATTATCTTTTGAAGATGTTATTTTTACATCAAATTGATCTGAAGGCAGCATTCCAAGAAGACCTTGAACATTATGCCTAATAATTTCTTGAATATCTTCACTAGCTGATTTTGCTACTCTTTGCAAAACTTCAGGAGATTGTTTTTGTAAATATTGGATTAAATCATTCTCATCATTTGGATCATTATTTTCAGTAGCAAGAAATTCTGGATTAAACATTTCTACAACTTCAAGATATAAAAACCTTACAACATCACGTACCCATTAATTTAAATTATTAAGAGCAGGGAATCGAATAGGTCCAATTTTATTAAATGGCCAATATCTAAAAATAGCCTTACCAATAACCTTTTCATATGGCAAAAAACCCCAAATATGTGAGTCCATACTGTTATTTCTATTATCTCCCATCACCCACAATGACTCTTCTGGCACAATAAAAGGCCCTATAGAATAATTAATGTTTTTGTCAAAAACGTAATTTCTTTGAGCGATATCATTTAAGTAAAGGTTACCGTCTCTTACTTCTACCTTATCTCCAGGTATTCCAATTACTCTTTTTATTAGTGCAGTATCTGCTTCATAACCAGCATTAATTAATTGTTCAGGAACGTTAAAAACAACTATTTTATTTTTTAATTTTGAAAGATTTGATTTGGATATGATTTTGGGTGTTACTTTCTCAACAAGAATTTTATCTTGTATTTGAAGAGTTGGAAGCATTGAACCGGATGGGATCCATCTTGGCTCTATAACCTGCCATCGTATAATTAAAGCAATAGATATCCAGATTAAAAGATTTTTTAAATCCTTTAGTATTGAATTTCTTTTTTCTTGTGTTGTAGACATGTTTTATTTAATTCAGTTATGAGGGAATCCCAAAGTATTTATATAAATTATGACATCATCTATTGAATGCAAAAATTTTCTTAGAAGTTTACAACTTTTGAATCTTCTTATAAAAATAGGAGTTCAGAATTTAATACTATGTCCTGGTAGTAGATCAGCACCTTTAGCAATAGCTGCTGGAGAATTAAATAAATTAGGACTGGTAAATATTTATAATTCAATAGATGAGAGATCTGCGGGATTCCACTCTCTTGGAATTTCTGCTGCATCGGGTAATCTTTCTTTAGTAATTACCACTTCTGGGACTGCCGTAAGTAATTTATTGCCAGCAGCAGTTGAGGCAGACCGATCTTGTAAAGGTATTATATTTCTTACTGCTGATAGACCCTTAAGATTAAAAGACTGTGGCGCTAATCAAACAGTAAATCAAGAAATTTTTTTGAGTTCAGTCTGCAGAAGAGTTTTAAGTACAAATCTAAATGGACTTCATGAAACACAAGAAAATGAAATCTTAAATTTAGTTAGAATAACTGAGAAACAAATATCAAGCTTCCCTGGTCCTATTCATTTAAATATTCCTATTGATAAGCCTTTAGCTATTTCATTATTTAATAAAAAAAATATTTTAGAGGTTTTTGAGAGAATTTATTTAAAGAAAAAATACATATTTCAGGATGTTGAAATAAAGTCTGATAAAAAAAAATTCTTAGAAATTTCAAAAAGTTTAAATTTAGATGAATCCGGCATTATATTGGTGGGTCCCTATCAAGGTTCCATAAATGATTTAACTTCTTTCAATAAATCTTTAGAGCAATTACAAGAAATTACTGGTTGGCCAGTATTTGCTGATCCTGTTTCAGGCGTTTGTTCTGATTTGAGAGGTTTAGTAGTTAATTGGGAATTAGTCTTAAGAAAAAATAAAAATTCAGTAAGTTGCCATCAACTTTTGAGGCTTGGCCCTATGTCATCCTCAATTGATTTGGAGAATTTTTTAACAAACTTCGAAGGGATACAAATTCTTATAAAAGAAAAAAACTTTAGAAAATTGGACCCTATAAAAAAATCATTGGAATATGATTTTGGGCTATCAAATTTTACTACTCTATTGTTAGAGGAATTATCTATTAACGAAAAAAACAAAAAGTCTCTTACTCCGATGGCTCTAGATTTAATAGAGGAAGGCAAGCAGATAAAAGGAATTTTAAAAGAGCAAATTACTCAAGATAATCAAATTACTGAGTATATGCTTGCAAATCTTGTTCCAAAACTTTGGCCAGCTGAAAATCCTATAATGCTCTCCGCGAGTAGCCCGATTAGAGATTGGCTTACATTTTCTGAGAATGGTACTTTAACAAGAAATTGTTTTAGCTTTAGAGGAGCTTCCGGCATAGACGGTACTTTATCTCTTGCATTAGGTATTTCTAGAATTAAAAATCCTCTACTTCTTGTGACTGGAGATTTGGCTTTTATCCATGATATAAATGGTTGGCTGATTGAAAATTCAATCGACATGAATTTAACAATTCTTTTGATAAATAATAATGGCGGAAATATATTTAATCGTATTTATAAAAAAAATTTAAAAGAAGATGAATTAAAGAAACTTTTTCTTATGCCAAAAGAAATAAAATGGTCAAAACTCGCAGAGGGCTATAAAGTAAAGTTAAAGAGTGTGGCAAATTTTAAAAAATTACGTGAGGCATTCGATTGGAGCATTTCTATCAAGAAATCTGTAATAATTAAAGTTGATATTGATCCAGAAAGTGAAAGTTGTGAAAAAAATGCCCTGCTAGAAAAAATAATTGGCAGTTAAATTTATCATTTTCTATTTTTGAATAATTAGGTTTCATGCAAGTATTACCCGGTAAAACAACTTTAAATTGGTCAGAATACAAATCTTATGAAGATATATTGTTTCATAAATCAGATGAGGGTATTGCGAGAATTGCAATTAATCGGCCTGAAAAAAGAAATGCATTTAGGCCACAAACCGTAGATGAACTCATTAACGCATTTAATATCGTAAGAAATGATGAAACTATTGGTGTAGTTCTCTTTACAGGGGCGGGACCTGACAAGAAAGGTATTTATTCTTTTTGCTCTGGAGGTGATCAGAGTGTAAGAGGTGAAAATGGATATAAAAATGATGAAGGGAAGCAGAGATTAAATGTACTTGCACTTCAAAGATTAATAAGAAGTTTGCCTAAAGTGGTTATTGCCTTAGTTCCTGGTTTTGCAATTGGAGGAGGCCAGGTACTTCATTTAATTTGCGATCTCAGTATCGCATCTGAAAATGCAATATTTGGTCAAACAGGTCCAAGAGTTGGTAGTTTTGATGCCGGTTTTGGATCTAGTTATTTGGCAAGACTTGTTGGTCAAAGAAAAGCAAAAGAAATTTGGTTTTTATGTAGAAAATATAATTCCAAGGAAGCTCTTAAGATGGGCTTGATAAATGCAATTACAAAGATTGAAGAATTAGAAGCTGAGGGTGTAATCTGGGCAAGAGAGATTTTACGAAATAGTCCAACTGCTATTCGTATCCTCAAAGCTTCATTCAATGCGGAGAATGATGGGATTGCGGGTATTCAAGAATTATCTGGATACGCAACTCAATTATTCTATGCGACTGAAGAAGCTCAAGAAGGTAGAGATGCCTTTCTTGAAAAGCGTCCACCAGACTTTTCTGATTATAAGTGGACACCCTAGTTTATTTTTCAAAAGAACTTTTAAATAATTATCAATGAGAATTCTTCTTGCAGCTGCAGAATGTGCGCCAATGATCAAAGTTGGAGGTATGGGAGATGTGGTTGGTTCGTTACCTCCATCTTTGATAAAACTTGGTCACGATGTAAGGGTAATAATTCCAGGATATGGAAAATTGTGGAGTCTTTTAGATATATCGAATGAGCCAATCTTTAGAGCAAATACAATGGGAACTGATTTCGCCGTATACGAAGCAAAACATCCGATTCATAATTATGTGATTTACCTAGTGGGTCATCCTACATTTGACTCTGACCAAATATATGGAGGCGAAAATGAGGACTGGCGCTTTACCTTTTTTGCGAGTGCCACTGCAGAATTTGCCTGGAATTGTTGGAAACCTCAAGTTCTTCATTGCCATGATTGGCACACTGGAATGATCCCTGTGTGGATGCATCAAGACCCCGAAATTAGTACTGTATTCACCATTCATAATTTGAAATACCAAGGCCCTTGGAGGTGGAAACTTGAAAAAATGACTTGGTGTCCTTGGTATATGCATGGAGATCACACAATGGCTGCGGCAATGTTGTATGCAGATAGGGTAAATGCTGTTTCTCCTACTTATGCAGATGAAATTAAAACCCATGAATACGGGGAAAGCCTTGAAGGATTACTTAATTACATTTCAGGTAAATTAAGGGGAATTCTCAATGGCATAGATCTTGATGAATGGAATCCAGCCAAAGATTCAGTTTTACCTGCAAAATTTAGTATTAATAATTTAGAAAATAGGCTAGAAAATAAGAAAGTTCTGCAGAGAGAGATGGGTCTCGAAGTTAATCCTAAAAAATATCTTTTAGGTATGGTCAGTAGGTTAGTTGATCAGAAAGGGGTTGACTTACTTCTACAAGTTTCAAGAAGACTTTTAGCATATACAGATTCGCAAATTGTTGTTTTAGGGACTGGAGATAGATATTTAGAGTCAGGATTATGGCAACTTGCATTAGATTACCCAGGAAGATTTTCTGTATTTCTTACCTATGATGATTCTTTATCAAGACTTATATATGGTGGCTCTGATGCATTTTTAATGCCAAGTAGATTTGAACCTTGTGGTATTAGTCAACTACTTGCTATGAGATATGGTTCAATTCCAATAGTAAGGCGAGTAGGAGGTTTAGTTGATACAGTTTTACCTCATGATCCAGAAAATAATAGTGGCACTGGTTTTTGCTTCGATCGCTTTGAACCTATAGATTTTTATACATCTTTAGTAAGGTCTTGGGAGGCCTTTAGGCATAAAGATAGTTGGGAATTATTGCAGAAAAGAGCAATGAGCCAAGAGTTTAGTTGGCAAAGATCCGCACTCGAATACGAAATTATGTACAAAGATGTTTGTGGGATAAAAGAACCATCTCCAGATTTTGCTGAAGTTGAAAAATTCTCTTACGGACAATCTGCTGATCCATCTTTAAAAAAAGTATGACTTAATTTTTTAATGGAATTCTCTTTATCAGAATTAAACAATGTTTTGGGGGATATTAAAAATCTGAGCGAGGGTGAAAGAGATTTTTTAAATTTTAAAAATATAAGTATTGATAGTAGAACCTTATTAAAAAATGATCTTTTTATAGCTATAAAGGGTAAAAATTTTGATGGACATAGTTTTCTGCAAGATGTATTAGACAAAGGAGTTAAATCAGTAGTAATTAAAAAAGGGATGCAGAGATTACTTCCTCGTAATTTTCCTTATTGGGTCGTAAATGACACATTAGTGGCATTTCAAAAATTAGCATTGCTAAAAAGAAAAAAATTAAATATCCCTACTGTCGCAATAACAGGTTCAGTGGGTAAAACTACAACAAAAGAAATGATTGGTGGAGTTTTAAATAAACTTGGAAGAATTAAATTATCACATGCCAATTTCAATAATGAGATTGGAGTTGGTCTTACTATTCTTGCTACGGATATAGAAGATAAAGCTTTAGTTCTTGAGATGGGGATGAGAGGTCTCGGACAGATCGAGAATTTATCAAAATATAGCGAACCCGATATTGCAGTTATTACTAACATTGGCACAGCTCATATTGGATTGTTAGGTTCAAAAAAAAATATTACTTATGCGAAGTGTGAAATTAGTAAGTTCTTAAATCCTGAAGGAGTTGTAATAATTCCAGCAAATGATCCATTCCTAGAAAAAACTTTAAAAGAATTTTGGAAAGGAAGAGTTATAAAAGTGAAACTGTTAAATATAGAAAATCAAAAGGAGAGTTTCAAGAAAGATGATAATTTGCGAGGATTTTATAATCCTTCGAATAGAACAATTTTAATTGAAGATAATTTCTTTGAAATTTCATTTGAGGGATTTCACAATGCTTCGAATTTCTTATTTGCTTATGCAGTTGCCAAAGAGCTAGGCATTGATTTTGCTAGTTTTAATAAATTTGATTTTGCAATTTTAGGTGGGAGGAATAAAGTTCTTAAATCAGTAAAAACAACAATATATGATGAATCATATAATGCTTCGCCAGAGTCAGTAAAAGCATGTATTAAAAACCTGCTTGAAAAACCCAGAAATAAATTTTTCATATTTGGAAGTATGCAAGAATTGGGAGCAGAATCTGAAAAATATCATAAAGAAATATTCAATTTAATAAATAATTCAGATATAGAAAAGTGTTTATTTATTTGCGATAAAAAAAATGAAAAAATTTATACCAATTATTTAAAAGATAAGAAAAAATTTTTAGTTTTAAATAATATCAAAGATGTACCTAAAGAGATAAACAAATCTACAAAAAAAGGTGATTCTATTCTTATAAAGGGGAGCAGATGTTGGCAACTTGAAAAAATTATTGAATTAATCAATTAGATTAGGATTTCTTCCTTTCCCAATTTTCTATATTTATTTGCTTAGTTCTTGAGATTGCTAATGAATTATCTTTGGTGTCTTTTGTGATAACTGAACCAGCTCCAGTTGTAACTGATTCCCCGAGATTTATTGGCGCTACAAAAACTGTATTTGCACCAATACTGGAATTTTTACCAATTTTCGTTTGATGTTTTTTCTGACCATCAAAATTTGCAGTAATAGTACCTGCTCCAATATTTGTAGATTTTCCAATAATAGAATCGCCAATGTAACTTAAATGGTTTACTTTTGATTCTTCCTCTATTTGACTATTTTTGATTTCAACAAAATTACCTATTTTGCTAAAGGAAGATATTTTGGAATTAGGTCTTATATGACTGTAAGGGCCAATTTTTATATAATCCATTATCTGAGAGGCATAAACAGTAGAGTTTGAAATTTCACAACTTAATCCAACTTCAGAATTCTCAATAAAAGTATTTGGTCCGATAATGCAATAACTATTTATTTTGGTATTTCCTCTTATATGTGTATTAGCCTCAATAATTACATCCTTACCAATTTCAGCTTCTTCACTAATTGAACAACTTGCTTTATTTATAAAAGTTACACCATTAAGCATATGCTTCTCTTTAATTAAATTCTGAATACTTTCCTCGCATTCTGATAGTTGAATTCTGTTATTAATTCCTTGAAGCTCTCCATTATCCTCTACCTCAAGGCTTAAGGAATTTTTTAGCAAAGAAACTGTATCTGTTAAGTAAATTTCTTTTTGATTATTATTGCTTTGCAAAGTATTAATTATTTCTGACAAGTTACCCCAGTTAAAACAGTAAATACCTGCATTTATTAATGGGTTTTCTCTTTCTAGATTATTGCAATCTTTTTCTTCAACAATTCTCTCTATAAAATCCCCATTTAAAAAAACTCTGCCATATCCATGGGAATTTGTTTTTTTTGTAGTAATTAAAGAAACATCAGCATTTTTTGAATCGTGTAAACATAAAAGATTTTTTAGAGTATTAGGCCTAATGAGTGGCACATCCCCGTTAAGTATCAAAAGTTTTCCACAATGTTTTTTTACTTCTTTACAAAGTACTTGGATAGCATGACCAGTCCCCAATTGAGGCTCTTGAAAGACAAATTGGATTTTTTTATTTTTTGGTATCGACTCTTGTACTTCTTTTGATTTGTGTCCTGTAATTACGAAAATTTGATCAGGATTTAATTCAATGCAGGTATCAATCACTCTTTGCAAAAGACTTTTCCCAGAGATTTTATGTAAAACTTTTGGTATTGAGCTTTCCATTCTAGTGCCCTTTCCAGCAGCTAATATCGCAACACTTAACATATTTTTTTGAATATATCTATAAATTTAACTCTTGATGGCCAACTTCGTCATTCCCCACTTTTCTCTCCATTTTTTTGTAGGTACTAATTTTGATAATAATTGCTCCTTTAATCTTTGCTTAATAATATCGTCTTTACTTGAGTTTAAATTTTGATCTCTGTAAGGGATACCCGCCTTAGTTAAGAGATGTTCCTCTTCCATGACCGATAACTTTTCAAAATTTAAATTGGTTTTGAATTTATTTTTATCAAATTTTTCTATAGCAACAGTTCCCTGACTCCAAAAATTTCTGTTTTTAAAACTTGGCTTAATAGTAAAAATTTCTAATCCAAGACTTCTTAAAGTTTTTCTTACTGCCGCTGAAGAAGAATAAGTTATTAAATAACCCTGAGAATTAAGTTTTTCTGCGACTTTAGATAAAAATTCAATTGTCCATACTTGCGGGCATTTTTGAGGAGAAAAACCATCTAAATAAATCAGATCGAATTTAACAGATGAAGGGATAATGTTGATTTTTTCTCTAGCATCACCCCATAAAACGCTGCATTTAAAAAATTGATCCTCAAAGTAATCTTTGCGATACAGTGATTCAAATATTGTTTTGACTTTCGGAGCCCACAATTTAAGGAAAGATTCATTTCTAAGCGAATATTCAAGAGGTTTTTTATCAATCTCCAATGCATACAAATTTAAATAAGATTTTTGTTTAAATAATTCATTTAATAAAGAAGCAGAATTGTATCCTAACCCAAAACATATATCCAAAACATTAAGAGATTTACCCTTAAATCTTTTCAAATTAGAAGTATCGGTAAACTTTAATTTTGTTTCCTCCAATGCGCCCAGTAAACTATGAAAGTTCTCTTGAAAAAACTGACTTCTTAAAGAGTAAGTACCATCTTTAGTTAAAACTTCTATTAATTCAGACAAAAATTCTTTAGCCTAGTTAGTTAGTTTGGCCAGTTCTTCCCAAAAAGTCGGATACGAGACGCTAGCTGCATCTGCCCTCATGATTTTTGAGGTGCCTTTGGCAAGAAGTGAAGCAATAGCAAGACTCATTGCTACTCGATGATCTGTCTCACTGTCTACCTCCGCAGAATGAAATTTTGATTGGCCATTAATAATTAACCCATCCTCTTTTTCTGTTATTTCAGCACCAAATTTTTTTAACTGTCGTGCCATGACTTTTAATCGATCTGTCTCCTTAACTCTTAATTCTTGTGCATCCTTAATTTCAGAAACTCCATTACAAAAACAGGCAGCCACAGTAAGGATAGGAATTTCATCTAAGAGTTTTGGGAGAATATCTCCTTCAATAGTGAATGATCTTAAATTATTTGAAGTCTTTACTTTAATCGATCCAATAGGTTCACCTGCAATAGTCGATTTATCTAAAATCTCATAATTGCATCCCATTGAATCCATTACATTTAAAATCCCTGTTCTAGTGGGATTTAAACCAACATTCTGAATTAAAACCTCTGAATTTGGAACAATAGATGCAGCAATCATCCAAAAAGAAGCAGAGCTTATGTCTCCAGGAATCAATATTCTCTGGCCAATTAAGTCGCCCCTTGACTTAATAACTACATTCCTTCCTAATTCTCCTCTGATACTGATGTCTGCTCCAAATGCTTTTAACATTCTTTCAGTATGATCTCTTGAAGATGCTGGTTCAATAACAGAAGTGGTTCCAGAAGCTTTGAGGCCTGCCAATAAGATTGCAGATTTTACTTGAGCGCTCGCTACAGGGGTTCCAATAACACATCCTTTTAGTTTATTCCCATCAATTGATATTGGAGCTTTGTTTCCTTTTTCTCTACCAAAAATTTTGCCACCCATCAAGGATAATGGCTTGCCCACTCTCCCCATTGGCCTTTCATTAAGAGAAATATCACCTGTTAAGATAAAATGCTTGCCTTCTTGACCCGCAAGTAACCCCATCAATAATCTCATGGTCGTTCCCGAATTCCCACAATTTAGAATTTCTTTGGGCTCTTTAAATCCATCAAGACCAACTCCTGAAATCGTAAAAGGCTCATTTTTTTTTATTTCTGGTATTTTCACACCTAATTTTCTAAGACAATCAGCAGTTGAAAGTGGATCTTCAGAATGTAAAAACCCCTCGATAGTAGTCTCACCCTTAGCAATACTACCTATTATTAAAGCTCTATGAGAAATAGATTTATCTCCAGGGACTTTTACTTTTCCTTTTAAATTAATTCCACCTTTTATTGTGCGGATATTATTCATTTTCAAATTAAATACTTGATTAAGATTTCTGTTAAAACAAATTAGCTATATATTATCAATAAGTTTGTTTTAAAAAAATAATAATCAAATTAAGTAACTGTTTTCTATAATAAAATCAGAAAAAAGGATTTGATTATTAATCTTACTTATTATCACGTTGCAAAGGATGTTCCAGAAATAAGTCCCGATATTGCCGTAGTCATTGATGTATTAAGAGCTACAACCACAATTTCATGGGCTTTAAACAATGGAGCTGATTCAATACAAGTTTTTGCAGATTTAGATTTATTAAAAGAATCTGCAAGTAAGTGGCAAGCTGAAAAGAGACTAATGCTTGGAGAGAGAGGCGGAAAGAAGATTGAGGGCTTTGATTTAGGGAATTCTCCTTTATCAGTTACAAAAAAAGTTGTTAATGGTAAAAGATTATTTATGAGCACGACTAATGGGACTAAATCATTGCAAAAAGTTCAAAATGCTAAACATTTATTTGCTATGGGTCTCCCAAATAGGAAAGCAGTTGCCGAAAAAATCATTACATTAAAAAGTAAAAATGTCTTAATACTTGGGAGTGGTTGGGAAGGCTCCTATTCACTTGAGGATTCTTTAGCTGCTGGTGCTTTGGCCTCATACCTAAAACAGAACTGTAATTTCGAAATTAATATTCTTAATGACGAATTACAAGCTGCTTTGGCACTTTGGGATTTTTGGAAAAATGATATTTTGAAATGTTTAAAAACAGCAACCCATGGCAAAAGATTGACAAGTCTTGGAGATTATGAGGATGATTTTAGATGTTGTTCTGAACTTGATTGCTTAGAAATTGTTCCAGCACAAGTTGAAAGGGGTGTGATTCGTGCCTCATGATTTACGAATTGGTTCAATAGGAGTAAAGTCTTGACTGATTTTTTGGTAGCTGCATTGCAAATTACGAGTACTTCAAATGTTGATGCAAATTTTATTGAAGCAGAAGAACAGATTGAATTAGCTGCTAGAAGAGGTGCTGAGTTAATAGGATTGCCTGAGAATTTTGCTTTTTTAGGAGGAGATGATGAAAAACTTAGATTAGCTTCTGAGTTGTCAGAGAAGTGTGCAAATTTTCTAAAAACTATGTCACAAAGATATCAAGTATTTCTTTTAGGAGGAGGGTATCCTGTCCCTGCTGGTGATGATAGTCATACTTTTAATAGGTCAGCCTTATTTGGGAAAGATGGACAGATTTTGGCAAAATACGACAAGATTCATTTGTTTGATGTTGATTTGCCAGATGGAAATTTATATAAGGAATCAGCCACTATTTTATCTGGGGCAGATTATCCACCTGTTGTAGATGTCCCAGGCTTATGCAAAATAGGATTGTCGATTTGTTACGACGTTAGATTTCCTGAACTCTATAGATATTTGTCTTCGAATGGTGCAGAGCTAATTATGATTCCCGCAGCTTTTACAGCATTTACTGGGAAAGATCATTGGCAAATCCTATTACAAGCAAGAGCAATAGAGAATACAGCATATGTTGTCGCTCCAGCTCAAACTGGGATTCATTATGGAAGAAGGCAAAGTCATGGCCATGCAATGGTAATTGACCCTTGGGGTACAGTTTTATCTGATGCCGGAAAAACTCAGGGAGCTGCAATAGCACCTGCTGATAAAGAAAGAGTTAAGAAAATTAGGGAGCAGATGCCAAGCCTTAAACATAGAAAAAACAAATTGTTTTCAAACTAATGATAAAGTTTTTAGATAATAAACTTTTTCGTTATTTATCCGTTTTTTTATTTTTAAACTCTTCAATACTTCCGGTTAAGTCTTCAAGTGCTCTTGCGGCATGGGCTATAAATACTAATGGGGTTTTAGAATTAAGAACTAAATCAAATACAAATTTAAAAGCATACTTTCAGAAGGCTAACCAAATATCGGGAGATAGATTCTGGGTAGATTTTCCAGGAGAATTAAAAAATCCCAGAATAATCAAAGGTAATGGCCTTATAAAAGAAATTAGATTAGGTAAACCAGATAAGGGTAAAACAAGACTAGTAATTGAATTTAAGGAAGAGACTTATTTGAAACCTTTGACTTGGCAAATGGTTGGCTTAGATCAAAATAGATGGAGAATTAAACTATTTAACCCAAAATATTCTTTTAAAAAGATTGGTGAAGGTTTAATTGAAAAGAAAACAGGAAATATCAAAGCAAATCAAAATTTAATTCATAAGAAGAAAAACAATTATGTTTACTTGAAACTACCAGAGGTAAAACGAAACAAGTTTGAGGTTGTAATCGATCCAGGGCATGGAGGACCTGATCCTGGAGCAATAGGTATTGGTGGTATTAGAGAAACTGATGTTGTTCTAGAGGTTTCAAAAATAGTTCAAAAATTACTTTCTGAGAAAGGTATCAAAGTAAGGTTGACTAGAACAAATGACGTTGATTTGGATTTACCTCCAAGAGTTTCCATTGCTAATAATACGGATGCAGACATCTTTGTAAGTATTCATGCAAATGCCTCAAGAGGTAAAAGAAGAGACATAAATGGATTGGAAACTTTTTATTACAGAGGGTGGAGAGGAAGATTACTCGCGAAAAGAATTCAAAAACAAATTTTAAGAGTTTCCCCTGGTAGTCCTGATCGAGGAGTTAAACAAGGTCGATTTTATGTAATTAAAAATACTAGGATGCCTGCAGTCCTTGTAGAAATTGGATTTTTAACGGGAAGATTAGATGCAAGAAGATTAGAAAAAATTACCCATCGAAAAAGATTAGCCTATGCAATTGCAAAAGGCATCCTCGAATATCTAGAAAATGTAGGGTGAAACTTAAAATAGGTATATTTGATAGCGGAATAGGTGGTTTTACTATTCTTAATTCTTTACTAAAAACACGTAAAGATGTAGAAGTTTTTTATTTGGCGGATACAAAAAGAATACCTTTTGGGAACAAAAATTCTAAAGAGATAAGATTAATTGCAAAGGAGATTTGTACTTTTTTTGTTGATAAGAATTTGGATGCACTTTTAGTTGCTTGTAATACTACAAATGCTTGTGCGCTTGATATTCTAAAAGATAATTTAAAGGTTCCTTGTTTTGACCTTATAAACTCAGTATCGGAAATAGTTGATAAACAAATAATTGGTGTCCTAGCAACACAAACAACTGTTCGATCATCGTATTACGAGAAAGCTATAATTGCTAAAAAAGAGAATACGATAATATTTCAGCAAGAATGTCCAGAATTTGTATCAGAGATTGAAAAAGAAAAATTAAATCTTGATAAGTTAAATAGTCTTTCAGACTTTTACTTAAAACCACTAATAAACAAAAATATTGAAGAATTAATACTTGGATGTAGTCACTATCCTTTAATTTATGACTTTTTAAGAAAAAAATTAGATTCAAATATAAAAATTATTGATCCATCAGTAGCATTAATAAAAAAATTTAATGAATCTTTTGCTATCCCAAAAACTTACTGCTACGAGAGTATTTCTCTCGAAAATGTAAAATTTTTTGTTACTTCAGAAAAAGATGAGTTTTCCAATAAAGTAAAATTTTGGCTTGGAATTAATAAAGAAATTAAGTTGGTTAACCTCCGAAGTAATGTTTGATTCCTTAAGATGTAGAAGAGGACAATCATGAATACAGTAACAGAGCTACTACAACCAGTCGAAAATGATCTTGATGATCTTATTTTAGAACTGAAAAATCTAATAGGAGCTGGTCACCCAATTCTTCAAGCAGCAGCAGAACACCTTTTTAGTGCTGGGGGAAAAAGGTTGAGACCAGGGATAGTTTTATTGATTTCAAAAGCTATATCTCCTGAATTTTGTTTGACAACCAAACATAAAAGGCTTGCTGAAATAACTGAGATGATTCATACAGCCTCTTTAGTCCATGATGATGTTGTTGATGAGGCGTCCACAAGAAGAGGAGTAGATACAGTTCATAGCAGATTTAATACCAGAGTAGCTGTTTTGGCGGGTGACTTTTTATTCGCTCAAGCAAGTTGGCACCTAGCAAATCTTGACAATGTAAATGTAGTTAAATTACTCAGTAGAGTAATAATGGATTTAGCAGAGGGTGAAATTAAACAAAATTTAAATAGATTTGATTCGGCTCAATCTTTTTCTAAATACATCAACAAAAGTTATTGTAAAACAGCATCATTAATAGCCAATAGTTGCAAAGCAGCTGGAGTTTTAAGTGGGATTAATGACGAAAACTTAACTTCGTTGTACGATTTTGGCAAAAATATTGGTCTAGCATTCCAAGTTGTAGATGACATTCTTGACTTTACTGGAAATGACAAACAACTTGGAAAACCTGCTGTAAGTGATCTAGCTAGTGGTTATCTTACTGCCCCAGTTTTATATGCCTTAGAAGAAAATAAACAATTGTCAGTCCTTATAAACAGAGAACTTGCTGAAAAAGATGATTTAGATGATGCTCTTGATATCATCATGAACTCTAAAGCTATTGAAAGTTCCAGGAAACTAGCTGAGGATTTTGCAATGCTTTCTAAAGAAGCTATAGTCTGGCTTCCTGATTCAGAATATAAAAGAGCTTTAATGGCTCTTCCTGAATTTGTTCTAAGCCGTATTTATTAGATCCATTAGAAATAAGTCTTTGAGCTAAATTAATATTAAAATTTTTGAAAACCTAAATTTTTTCGATTAAATTTATTAAGCATAGATTTATTTAATGTCATTAGATAAAAAAAATTCAATCAATAACATACTTGAAGAAAAGAGAATTTTTCCTCCATCAAAAAAATTTGCAGAATACTCAAATATTAGTACTCAAGAAGAATTACTAAGTCTAAAAAAACAAGCATCAGATAATCCTATTCAATTTTGGGAATCTTTTGCAAAATCTCAATTAGATTGGTTTGAGCCATTTCAAACTGTATTAGATAACGAAAATGCGCCCTTTTTTAAATGGTTCAAAGAAGGGAAACTAAATATTACATATAACTGCTTAGATAGACATGTTAATAGAGGGCTTGGAGGAAAGACGGCACTTATATGGGAAGGCGAACCAGGAGATAGCAAAAAATATACTTACGAAGAACTGCTAAAAGAGGTATGTAAAGCAGCTAATGCATTAAAAGCAATTGGTATAAAAAAAGGAGATTTGGTATGTATTTATATGCCGATGATTCCTGAAGCGATGTTTGCGATGTTAGCTTGTGCAAGAATTGGCGCTCCTCATTCAGTTGTCTTCGGAGGATTTTCTTCAGAAGCTTTAAAAGATAGGTTAATTGATGGGAACGCCAGATTCGTTATTACTGCTGATGGTGGCTTTAGAAAAGATAAGGTGATTGAACTTAAAAAAGCAGTTGATGCTGCTATTGAAAGTGGGGCGGATAAAGTTGTTGAAAAAGTAGTTGTTGTTCAACGATCCCAAAAAAATATTTCGATGGTTGATGATAGAGATTTTTGGTGGCATGAGTTATTAAAAGATCAAAAAGATCATTGTGAACCAGAAATAATGAATAGCGAAGATAGACTATTTATTCTTTATACTTCAGGCTCTACTGGAAAGCCTAAAGGTGTAGTTCACACTACAGGTGGTTACAATCTTTGGTCCCATTTGACATTTAAATGGATTTTTGACTTAAAAGATGACGATATTTACTGGTGTACTGCTGATGTTGGTTGGATTACAGGTCATAGTTACATAGTTTATGGGCCTTTATCTAATGGTGCTACAACCTTAATGTATGAGGGAGTGCCAAGACCCTCAAATTTAGGGGCTTTTTGGGAAATTATTCAAAAATATAAGGTTTCTATTTTTTATACTGCACCAACTGCAATAAGAGCATTTATGAAGTCTGGGCGTGAAATACCTGATAAATATAATTTGGAGAGTCTTAGACTTTTGGGCACAGTTGGAGAACCAATTAATCCTGAAGCATGGATGTGGTACAAGGATGTTATTGGTAAAGATAAATGCCCTATTGTTGATACTTGGTGGCAAACTGAGACTGGTGGTGTGATGATAAGTCCCTTGCCTGGAGTCGTTGCTACAAAGCCAGGTTCAGCTACTTTCCCTCTGCCAGGAATCGAAGTTGAAATTGTCGATAAGAATGGAGATAAGGTTAATGAGAACGAGGGTGGCTATTTAATTATTAAGAAACCTTGGCCAGGAATGATGAGAACAATTCACGGAAACTCAGAGAGATATTTGGAGAGTTATTGGGAATATATTTCCTTTAAAGGACAAAAAAATGTTTATTTTGCTGGAGATGGAGCACGCATTGATGAAGATGGATATATATGGATTATGGGAAGAGTTGATGATGTCATAAGTGTTTCAGGACATCGGTTAGGAACAATGGAAATAGAATCTGCTTTGGTAAGTCACAAATCAGTTGCAGAGTCTGCCGTCGTTGGCAAAAAAGATGATTTAAAAGGTGAAGTTATAGTTGCTTTTGTATCTCTAGAGAAAGACGTGAAAGGTTCTTCAGAATTAGTAGAGAATCTAAAGAAACATGTTGTTAATGAAATTGGAATTATCGCAAAGCCTGAAAAAATTATAATTTCTGACTCTCTTCCAAAAACACGTAGTGGAAAAATTATGAGGAGAATTTTGAGATCTTTGGCTGCTGGAGAAAAAATTAGTGGGGATATAAGCACTCTCGAAGATAGTTCTGTTTTGGAAAAATTGAAAGAATTATCCTAATTAAGAGTCATCAATTAAATTAGAAATTTTTTTTATAGTATTTCTTTTAAATTCATCATCGGCCCAGTCTCCCAAAAAATTTACTCTTAGTCCTGCGCTTGCAATTATCGTATGTGTACCTTTTAGCATTATCCCCTTAGAATTATCTTCTTTTCTTGCTTTTAGACAAGAAAATAATTTATCTGTTTGATCTAATTCGTCTGAGTTGAATTTTATTAGGAAGTTATTTTTTTGACTATATGTTTTTTCAATTAATCGCAAAGTTCTTTCGGGACTTGGGCTAAATTCACTGTTGAATTCTAATTTTTGAGAAATTTGTTTCAATAATGGAATTGATTTGTTAGCACTAAAATTATTAAAACTAATAGATATGAATTTTTCGCAATTTCTTCCGCCATCAGGAGAAATTAAATGAAGTTTACAGCCTAGGCTATGACCAATTCTTATTGAAGGAATTGATGCCCCTATTCTCTTGGATAAAGATATTCGGCAATTCTTAAAATCTTTCCATGCTTTGATAGCAAGTTGTTGGTGATCAAATTGTGGTGTGTATTTATATGCATGTACTGCATAATTTTTATTAATTAAACTCTCTATGAATCTTCTATAAGTTAAATCTGGCTTAGAAGCTAAATAACTTCCACCAATAAATTCAACAATTTTTTTTGGATTTGAAGGCCAATAACAGAAATTGTTAAATTGAAATTTTGTAAAAGTCATTTTACATAAACTAAAAATGTTTCAAAAAATATTTTCTAGCCTTTTTTAATTTATATTAATTTAAAAGAAATATTTATTAAATGCGTCAAGATAAATGAAAGTATTTTGAGTTAATTGGAACTATTTAATAAAAAAGAATTAAATCAATTGGATTTTCTTCATGATCAAATTAATACTAATCCCTCTGAAAAGAGAGTAAAGAAAAATAAAAAAATTGAAAAAATTTTAATTCTTGATACTGAAACAACAGGTTTAGACGAAAATAAAGATGAAGTGATAGAAATAGGTTGTATCTTATTTGATGTATCTTTTAAATGTGTACTTTCACAAGTTTCTTTTTTATTTCCAATTAATAATAATGAAGCCGAATATGTAAATGGTATATCTGCAGAAGTAACTAATATCTCTCAACCATGGGAAGATGGATTGAATTTCTTTCTAAAACTTGTTGATTCTTCAGATTTCATCGTTGCCCATAATGTGGAGTTTGATAAGAAATGGTTTGGAAAAGGAAGATTGCCTAAGCTTAATAAGAAATGGATATGTAGTTTAGAGGATATTAATTGGTCTTTTCAAAAATCACTAAAAACAAGACCTTCAGTAACTGATCTAGCCTTATCTTTTTCAATACCCGTTTGGAATTTACATAGAGCTTTATCTGATTGCTTTTACATATCTGAGGTCTTCAAAAAATGCGACAACTTAGAGGAACTTTTACTTAAAGCTACTGAACCGAGGTTTTTATACAAGGCTTTGGTTAGTTATCAAGATAGGACTTTAGCTAAAAATGCTGGGTTCAGATGGAATAGTCCTGTGCAAGGAGCTTGGTCAAGAAAATTAACTACTGATGAGGCAAAAAATCTTGATTTTAAAGTTGAGATTTTGAATTAATATTTATTTAATTTTTGACTAAGAAAATATTTAGTGCATCTTACAAGGCATCCATTTATTACCCATTTTATGTGCTCCAATACATCCGTATTTTGAAGCAGCCTTTTCAGCCTCTTGTTTAGTGTTAAATAGATCTGATATCATTACTTCCTTATTTGAATTTGAAATTTGTTTGGAATGATTATGATGATTTTTATGAGAATTAGGTGAATACTCCCATATCCCCATAGTAGTAACACCGGCAGAGATAATTCCCATCCCGACTACTGATAAATTGACTATTCCCATTGCTACTGCACCAAAAGAAAATACACCCATTGGGACTACCCCTATACTTATTACTCCCATTGGCACTATTCCTATTGAAACTATACCAAGAGGTGCTATTCCAAAAGCAATTTTTTTTGGTTTTGTACCGCAATGTTGATTCTCTTTACTTTTATTAATTCCCAATAGTTTTTCTAAATGTTAAATTAAAATTGTCTCACAAAATAACCAATCAAAGATTAATTTCTAGATGAATTAAAAATTTTGAATTATTTTTTAGAACTTTGAATAACTTAAAAAACCTAAGAGGAACAGTAGATCTATTTCCTGATCAATTAATAAAGTGGCAAAACGTTGAAAAATTTTTATTAGAACAGCTTTCTAGAGCATCCATCAAAGAAATAAGAACACCAATATTGGAAATGACCGAATTATTTATAAGAGGAATTGGTGAAGGAACAGATGTTGTCAGTAAGGAAATGTATACATTTCTTGATAGGGGAGATAGATCTTGCACTCTAAGACCTGAAGGAACAGCCTCAGTCGCAAGAGCGTTAATACAAAATGGAATATCGTCTAATCCTCTTCAAAAACTTTGGTACATGGGTCCTATGTTTCGATACGAAAGACCTCAAGCAGGCAGGCAAAGACAGTTTCATCAATTAGGTGTTGAGTTTATAGGACATGATTCAGTTAGAAGTGATGTTGAAATTATTGCGTTAGCTTGGGATATCTTAGGTAAATTAGGAATAAAAGAACTCAATCTTGAAATAAATACGTTAGGTGATACCGATGACAGATCAAATTTTCAAAAATCTTTTTTAAAATGGTTAAAAACAAATAAAGATTCTCTAGATTTAGATTCTCAGAATAGAATTTCTAAAAACCCTTTGAGGATTTTGGACTCAAAGAATATTCAAACAAAAAAAATTCTTGAAAATGCACCAAGGTTATTTAATTTTTTATCTGAAAAAAGTCATAACAGATATTTAGACTTAAAAAGACAATTAGAGGTTTTAAAAATACCTTATGTAGAAAATTTTAATCTTGTAAGAGGTTTAGATTACTACACTCATACAGCTTTTGAAATTACTAGTGGGGCTCTGGGCTCCCAAGCTACAGTTTGCGGAGGAGGGAGATACGACAATTTAATAAAACAAATGGGAGGGCCAAACACTGCTGCAATTGGTTTCGCTATTGGTTTAGAAAGATTAATTTTACTCGCAGGAAAAGAGCTTGAAATTCCTAGAAATACTGATATTTATATCATTAATCAAGGCTTAATTGCTGAATCATTAGCAATGGATTTATCTAGAAAATTAAGAAATTACGATTTGTTAGTTGAGTTAGATTTAAGCGGAGCCTCATTCTCTAAGCAATTTAAAAAGGCAAATAAACTTAAATCTAAAAGTATTATTGTTATTGGTGATGATGAGGCAGTTAATGGGGAATTTATTATAAGGCTCTTTGATCAATCAGGTAATGGGAATGAAGAGGAGGTTATATCTTTTGAGAATGATATTAAATTAGAAAATTGGATAAACAATAACTTACTTGCAAAGAGATGTTCTTGAAGATAGTGATAATTTTTCTTTTTATATTTATTTTTTTTAATTTAAGGAATTTTCTTAAATTAAATAGAAAACAAAAAGTTTTTAACTCTAAAAAAATAACAACTTTCAATAAACAGAATTTTAATAATTGGATGAATTTAACTAAAAAAGAAAGATATAACTTAACAAAACAAGATTCTCTTAACTATATGGATAAAAGAAAACTTTTATTAGACGAAATTAGAAATGAATATAAGAAAATATCTAGAAAAAATTCTGAGGGGAACATTAAGAAAAAATAATTATGGAAAATTACTGGACTTCTAATAAAACCATAAATGGATTAAGACATTTTGTTTTAGTAAATGAGACTAAAGAAAAAGGAAATATTAGTTTTTTAATGGTTTCTGTCCTTGATTCTGAAATTAATTTAAAAACTACTTATGAAGAATTAACAAATAGTGGAAATTGGCACAAGGGTTGGATCAATCTTTCAAAGCATCAATCGATTACAGAAGAATACATTAACTATAAATCCATCAATAAAGGAAAGGGTATCGATGAGATATTCATTAATGAAGATTCTTTATTTAATATTTCTTAATTTGATATAAATCTTTCAAATCTCTTTTCTTTGTAAATACTAGGTTTTTTGTGAATTAATAATTTTTTAAAAGTTTTACCCCTTTAAAAAAAATAAAATTAACGTTATCAAGGATTAATAATATTTACTTAATTCAATGTTAGGGGATATGTGGAGCTCACCTGAGTTGACCTCGGAAAAACTGGGAATAACTGAAATTAAACTTTCTTTTTTACGTGAAAATGGAGTACTCAAGCCTGGGATTCATTGGAAAAGCTCTCCACTCGGTCAGAAAAAACCTTGGAAACCCAAAGCGCTATACAATATAAAAATGTGCAGAGAAATAATTAATAAATTTTATTATGAAGAAAACTATAATATTGCAGCTTAAAAAATAATAAATTATCCTGATTGATTTGGGAAATATATAAAAAATTTATTCGATTAGATTCTCATCCTTACACTCAATAAGAGTGTTTTGCAAAGTTGGATATAAGTTAATCATATTTATATATTGTTTCGATTTTCTGTAAGATTTTGCAGCCTTTTTGTAATGAACTTCAGATTTCATTTCTAGTGAAAATTTTCTTGAAGACTCTTGAGAAGTAGTCATAATATTAGATGTCTTATCCCATATTTAATAATTTTTGAAAATGAGGCAATAACCACCACGGTGTAATGAAACAAAATATCGTTAAATGTCAGCAAAATGAAATTTATTTAACTTATTTGATAGAACTTATATCTCTGAGAATAATTTTTCTTCATTAAATCTACCTTCTTTACTCTTGTCTTGCCCTACGAATAATTTTTATTTAATAATAGTTAGGATTACTAACCTTTACAATTTTGTTATGAATTCAACTGTTTGGTGAAATATAAAGTATTCTCAAAACGTTTAAGCTAATCAATTCCTAAATGCAAACCTATGGAAATCCAGATACTACCTATGGATGGTGGGCTGGTAATTCAGGTGTAGCAAATCGCTCAGGAAAATTCATTGCTGCTCATGTAGCTCATGCAGGATTAATTGTTTTCTGGGCGGGTGCATTCACCCTTTTTGAACTTTCACGATTTGACCCAAGCGTCCCAATGGGTCATCAACCTCTAATCGTTCTTCCTCACTTAGCAACTCTTGGAATAGGGTTTGATGCTAATGGTGTTGCGATGGGAGATACTAAACCTGTTCTAGCGATAGCAATAGTTCACTTAGTTTCTTCTATGGTTTTAGCCGCCGGAGGACTTTTACACTCTTTACTTCTTCCTGGAAATCTAGAAGATTCTGATGTGGCAAGAGCTAGAAAATTCAATATTGAATGGGATAATCCAGACAAATTGACATTTATTCTTGGTCACCATTTAATTATTCTTGGTTTCGCAGTTATCGCTTTTGTTGAATGGGCAAGGGTTCATGGAATTTATGATCCAGCTATTGGTTCTGTAAGACAGGTTGAGTATGAATTAAATTTGGCCAAAATTTGGAATCACCAAACAGACTTTTTGACTATTGATAGCCTTGAAGAAGTAATGGGAGGCCATGCTTTTCTTGCTTTCGTCGAGATCACTGGTGGAGCTTGGCATATAGCTACTAAGCAAGTTGGTGAATATACCAAATTTAAAGGTAAAGGACTTCTCTCAGCAGAAGCTGTTCTCTCATGGTCACTAGCTGGAATAGGCTGGATGGCTATTATTGCAGCCTTCTGGAGTGCCGCTAACACAACAGTTTATCCAACTGAATTCTTTGGTGAACCACTTGAATTGAAGTTTAGTATTTCTCCTTATTGGGTAGATACTGTTGATCTTCCTGATGGTGAGTACACTTCAAGGGCATGGTTAGCTAATGTTCATTACTATTTTGGATTCTTCTTTATTCAAGGTCATCTATGGCACGCTTTAAGAGCACTAGGCTTTGATTTCAAGAGAGTTACAAATGCTATCAGTAATATTGATAGTGCAACGGTTACTCTTAAAGATTAATTTTCAAATTTTCTTACCAATATCAAAAGGCTCCTCTTACTGGAGCCTTTTTTATTTGAAAAATTTTGTTTATTAATTTAGATTTATAATTATATGTTTTTGAAATCATTGAATATTTTTTTGATACAGAATAAAGATATTTTTTCAAATTCTCTATTAATAAGTTTTTTTGGATTGTTAATTATATTTTTTTTGTTGATTTTTGGAAGGAAATTTAAACTAGCTGTTCAACTCGAGAGGTTTGGATTGCCGATAGCAGTCATATCAGGAATTTTAGGTATATCTATAGGCCCATTTGGTGCGATTCACTTTTTACCAAAAGAAACAATAAATGTTTGGAGTAATTTTCCTACTCCTCTTTTATCATTAGTCTTCGCAACTTTAATGATGGGTAGACCTATACCGAATATAAATGGTTTAGTTAAACCGATTTTTAATCAATTTCTATTAGCTCTTTCACTAGGTTTCGGACAATTTTTTGTCGGTGGCCTTGTGGTTAAATATTTCCTGCCTCCCTCTTTAGACGCAAATCCTCTAATGGGTTGTTTAATAGAGGTAGGTTTTGAGGGCGGTCATGGAGCTGCATCAATAATCGGTGAAAGTTTTAATAAACTAGGTTTCCAAAATGGTTTAGATCTTGGTTTGGCTATGGCAACAATGGGTCTTTTATCCTCTTCAATATTGGGTAGCATATTCATCTTCCTTGGTAGAACTTTAGGTCTATCAGATACTAAGGAAATTATTGAACAAAAAGATACTCTTAAGGGGAAAAATAAGACAG